>NZ_AHMO02000008.1:1463333-1770416 GCF_000243715.2 Leptospira broomii serovar Hurstbridge str. 5399 | reverse complement strand
GGATTCGGTATCAGCCGGTTTTTTACCTGAAATTCAGAAAAGAAAAGCCGTCATATCTGCGGACTTTTCGAAATTGGTCTCGTTCTTATACAATAAGGCTTACATGGAGAGCATTTTCTCCAATCTACTTTCTAATTCTCTTAAATACTCGTTAGATACGATTCCGCCCGAAATCAAAATCGAAACCTTTGTATTCTCCGGAAAACATTTTTTGACTTGGAGCGACAACGGCTCCGGAATCGATATGAAGAGGAATGGCGCAAAAATCTTCCAATTGCACAAAACGTTTCACCAGAATCTTCGAGGAAAAGGACTCGGGTTGTTCATGGTAAAAAGTCAGATCGAATCGATGGGAGGAGACATCGAAGTACAAAGTTTTCCGAATCAGGGAGCCAAATTTACCATCTGCTTCGACAAACATACTGCCAATTGAATAAAAAAACTTACTTCTTTACTATTGCCGTATTTCCGGACATTGGACTCTTCGTTTTACAATGGAGAAATTTTATCGAAGATAGAAGTAATTCTCCCGCGAACGATTTTCGGACTCATCACGGACAGATCAAAATGCCGTATTGGAAGGAGCCGGTCTCAGATTATGACCTGTTCTTATGACCGCTTTTGTGGCCTTTATCGGGTTGTTACCCGCATCTCTATCGAATGGAATCAGTTCGGATCTACGACATCCGATCGCTGCGGCTGATGGTTTGGGGAATTTTAAGTTCCGCCTTTTTAAGTCTATTTCTACTGCCGGTTTTTTATTCGATAGTTGGCGAGCGAATTAAAGTAAAGTAGTAGAGATCCAAGGCCACTTTCTCTTCTCGAAAGCCGATCGACTAAGCCCGTTCCTAAAAGGAAATCTATAAGAGCACTGAAAGAAGTTGACATCATGTTCGTTTAAGAAATCTCCTAAACAAGTGATTCCTTTACTCCAGGAAATAGTTTTCTTCGGAGCAATCTTTTGCCTACTTCTCGGAATAGGCGCCTTGCTTCGACCCGAACGAACCGTTACTTTCAAAATTCTTTTTTTACTTTCCTTCGGTGTCTCCGTACAATTTTTCTACGTATATTTTCTCTTAAAGGAGATTTATTTCGAACCTTCGTTTTTAAATCATCTTCACATTCCTTTCGCGTGGGTTTTAGGACCAGGAATGTATAGTTTATTCTCCGTAACAGTTCAAGAATATACTTCGTCTAGATCCGAAATACGTTTTTATTTCCCCGGTATTCTACTTTTACTAGGATTCCCTCTCGTTTATCTTATATCACCTGGGCTATTTATATCAAGACCGATCGATTACTTTAAAAAAGGAGAACCTAGTTGGTTGGATATCCTACTAATTCTGGCCTATATAGGTAACTTAGTATACTATCTAACTGTGGTATGGCAGACCCGCACCTTATTTCGACTCGAACACTTGAAAACGGAAGCAGGTGCGAGAATTTTATTCTATATCATCCTAGGAAGCGGAAGCGTCACGACTATCCTCATAACATCCTATATTATCCGGGATTTGAATCTTCTATTTATCGCAACCATTAGCACTATATTCTACGCAGTAGTCGGATATCTGGCTCAATTGAGTTTTCCCCAGATTTTCCATGAAATCGGACCGTCCGTTCGCGAAGCATACCGGAATTCTAGATTAGAAGGAATGGACTTACAAGATTTAGGGACTCGCTTATCGGATTTAATGAATCATGAGAAACTTTATCTAGATGAGGATTTAACTCTCGCCTCCTTATCCACTAAATTAGATGTCAAACCATATCAACTATCGGAATATCTAAACCAGCATCGCAAAACCAATTTTTCCCGCTTTGTAAACGGATTCCGTGTGGAAGAAGCTATCCTACTTTTAAAGCGGGAAAATGGGGCAAATATCCTTTCCGTCGCGTATCGTTCCGGCTTTAATTCCAAAGCGACGTTCAATCTCGCCTTCAAATCCGTCACAGGAGTTTCACCTAGAGACTATATACGTAGTCTTAAGAATTCATAATCTTTCCGAAATTTTTCTACCGAGAGAAGAACCGCAGACTCTTCTAATTAATACCGCAATTTTTCGCGAGGGACGGAAATACCTCAAAGAAAATATGATTTCATATCAAAGTATATTCCTTTAAGGAATTCTAATAAAAGGTCTTAAATCATTAATTAAGACCTTTTATTCGTCTAAAATAAAAATCTCAGACGATCCGAATTTTTTCCCTGCTATACTCCTTTAGTATTAAGCGAATCTATATGGCCTTTGCCAAAAAGCTTAAGGAGAAAGAGAAAATGAGAATTGGATATCGAACATTTGTTATGCGAATCTGCATAACATCCCTAGCTTGTATTGCCGGTTTTTCTTCCTGCAAAAATGAGTCGGGGAATTCATCAGGACAAAATGCGGCGTTCCTGGCCGGACTGATTCCGGGCGTGTCTCAGCAGACTCAGAATGCGGTCTCCGTTAACGGAATTACAGCTTCTTCGTTTAGCGCGAGCGATACTGCTTCCCAAATCAATACGGCGTTCGCTCAGCAGAACGACGGAAGTTTTACCTTCGACGATTCCATAAAGGTAACGGCACAGGATGGAATAATTCTCACAGCGAATATTTTTAAACCTGTGAATCCTCCTGCCGGAGTAAAATATCCTGCGGTGGTTTTTGTAAACAGTTGGGCGCTAAATAAGTATGAGTATCTTGTTCCGGCCGCAATACTCGCCAAAAAAGGGTATGTTGTTCTCAGTTATAATACTAGAGGATTTGGAACTTCCGGAGGATTAATCAATACGGCAGGTCCGTTAGATCGTCAGGATTTAAGCTCGATTTTGGATTGGCTTTTAGCTAATGCACCTGTCGATGCGGCAAACATCGGAATCGGAGGAATCTCGTACGGCGCGGGAATTTCTCTCATCGGCGTAAGCGAAGAACCTCGTATCAAAACCGCGGTGGCTATGAGCGGCTGGGGAGATCTAAAACGTTCCCTTTACGGAAACAGTACTCCACGTATAGTTTGGGGACTGCTACTTATAGGTTCCGGATATTTTCTTGGACATATGGATCCGGTAATTGCCCAATACTTTCAGAACCTGCTTGCTCAAACGAACATTGCCGCAGTAACAACTTGGGCACAGGACAGATCTCCGGACAATTTCGTAGCTCAACTGAATGCGGCAGGGAAACCGGTTTATATGTCCAACAATTTCGAGGATGATCTTTTTAATCCGAATGAGATTCTAGATTATTATTCTCAACTAACGGTCCCTAAGAAATTGGATCTGAACGAAGGAATTCATGCATCCGCTGAACTACCGGGAATACTCGGATTGTCTAACTACGTTTGGAGTAATGCGTATGATTGGTTCGATTATTGGCTCAAGGGAGTAAATAATGGGATCATGAGCAAACCACAGGTGAGTTTCCAGAAGAAATTTAACGGGGATCGAGTCACTCTTCCATCCTGGCCTTCGCCAACCGTGAGTCAAAGAACGTACTATCTAAAGCCAAGAGGATTTTTTACGGACGGGCAAATTTCTACGACTCAAAATACGTCGAATGCGAATACTGGAATTCTCTCTGGAGCCGATACCCTGGCCACTAGCGGAGTTCCTATAATTTCGGATATTCTCGCTGCTCACCTTGATGTACCGGTTACGGTTCCGATCGGCTTAATCAGTCGAATCAACGGGATCGTATATCAGTCGGATACGTTGACCAGTGCGATAAAAATTCGCGGTAAGATTTTTTGGAACGGAATTGTCTCCTCCTCATTGGGAAAAGCGAACATAAACGTTTACTTTTATGATCTAGATACTTCCGGAATCGGAACCTTAATTACACACGGAACGGCAACGATCTTTGACGCAGCGCCTGGAGAGACTCGCAATCTATCGATCGATCTAAATGCGGTAGCTTATGATTTGCCTGCAGGTCACAAAATAGCTATTGCTATGGACACGTACGATCCGCTGTATTCGGTTCCGACCTTGCTTATCTACGCTCTGAACGTAAAACATAGCGCCAGTCAACAATCGACTCTGGTAATTCAGTCGGAGTAATTCCCTATAGAACTAAACTCTTCGCAGGCTCTCTTTACACCGAGCCTGCGCTCTTCTTTGCATCAACGACAAACGACTCTAGAATAGCCCTAAAAATCGGTTCGTCATCCTCGTCCTTAGTATCGCTTGTTTGGGTCGTAAAGAAAATGGAAACTCCTTTGGGCTGCGAAAAATAAAAACGATTCAAATAGGTGAATTTCCCCGATTTATAATCGACCGAATATTTTTCTCTTGCCGCTAAAACGACTCCCTTAGGAAGATTTTCATTCAAAGCCTCGATTCCGTCCTCGACCACTTTCGTTTCAGGATTATTCCTGGTGAAAAATTCTTTCTTCTTTCCCCTCATGCTATCTATCGTAGAAAGAAAAAACGATTCGTCGGTTTCGGAATAAAGGACGATCACTTGAAAGATCGCTTCTCCGTTCAACATGTCCAAATTAATTAAACGGGTCCGGGTTTTTCCTTCCTGAAATGTTTCATCGGAGCTAACCTGCCAGCCCTTAGGATACGAGAACTGAATTCCTTCTCGGGAATACGTTTCCGTAAGAACAGGTATCTTCGTTTTTTTACAGGAAATGAAGATGATCGAACAGGCGAATAATGCATAAAGGAACTTCATGCATTTTCCCTTTCTTTCCGCCATTCTAGGTAATCGGGAAGTTCCGCTAATTCGATACAACCTTCGTCGTCCGGATCATCCGGAATCGGTCCTACTTCAAAATGCTGGATTTCTTTCGGAAACTCCTCTTCGCCCAAGACCGTTTCCAAAAGAATAGTGACTGCAGTCCTTAAACCGGGATGATCCGCAATGGATTCATAATCTGGTATGCATACTTTTAAACCGAACGATTCAGGCTGCTGTGGATTTTCGAGCGGTAAAAACCATATTTCTTCCGAGTCGAATTCGATTCCTTCGTAGCTTAACGTAAATCCTTCGGATTGAGAGTGATCCGAAGAGAATATTTCCCAGCCCGGAATTTGAGGAGCCAGATCTACGAATCTCTCCGCTTCCGCGTAAAGCGACTCATCTCCTGCGGTAATTATGGTCAGCTCCTGGGGACCCGTCTCCTCGCCTGCGATTTCAAAATAGAACTCTTCGTTCACCTCTTGAAGCCTATCCATTAATTCATCAAAGAGTCTGTCCCGATCCTCGTCGTCGATCCGATCTATTTTAGAATATGCAGAATGTTCTTTTGCGAACCATTGCCAAAATTTTTCCGCTGCATCACTCATTTTTCGCTCCTTCCGAGAATACCTTAACGCACAAAGAATATAACGAAAACCGTATTTATTCCTCGAGGCGATCCAAATGTTTAAAGAAATCCGATAAAAAGGAAACTATTATTTTATCGTTTCCGTCCGAATCCATTCTAAATACTCTTCGTTTCCCTCCTGTATTTTCCAGCTTACAATACATGGAACCGCATAGCTATGCATTGATTTAACTCTTGAAATCACTTTGCCGGATAAGTCGGATCGAGTTTTTAAGAGTAATACTGACTCCTCGTCCTTTTCTATATTTCCCTGCCATCTATAAATGGATCTTATTTTGGGGATTATATTCGCGCAGGCGACGAGTCTTTCCGCTACCAGAGCCTCTCCGATCTCCAATGCCTCGTCTTCGTTTTTAGTGGTGATATAAATCGTCCGAAATTCCATGCACTATCACTATTTCCTTTCTCTAGGAGGAAAAGTCGTTTTCCATCGCTTTCGTTTTTCACAATTCCGAAATAGTCGCTTAAAAATGTCGGGATAAAATATGGACAGGCAAACGGCTTGCTTCTACCACATTCCAATGGCCAAGTCTCCTACTATTCTCATCAAAAAATCCTTTGACGCCTTATCCTTGAATTCGGCATTTTTCGGGTTTTTTGCACATTCGGGCTTTGTCCTCGGCTTAAAGGAAATCGGCTTTAAACCGGCAAAAATAACCGGATCGAGCTCAGGCGCCTTGATCGGTTCGTTAATCGCGGCAGGAATTCCACCGGAAGAAATCACCAGATTTATCCTCACTTTAAAGAAAAAAGACTTCTGGGAGGGGAACGTACTCTCTCAATTTATAAAACCGTTTCGAAAGGGTCTAAAAAAATATTCCGGGTTTTTAAGCGGTAAACGAATCCGGGATCTTTTGGAACCCTATATAGGGGGAAAAAACCTTAAGGACTTCCCCACTCCGATAGGCCTAGCGGTGTCGAATCTAACCAAAGGAATACGGGAACTCCGGACGGAGGGGAATGCGATCGATCTAATTTTAGCCTCGATGACATTTCCGTTGTTATTCGAAATTCCGGTAATCGAGGGGGAGGAGTTTTTGGACGGAGGTGTGGTCGACGCGGAACCGATCAAAGAACTAATTTTAGATCCAAGTATAAAGCGAATTATCACTCACGAAATCGACAACGGGAAACCTAGCTCCAGTCAGCCTTTACTTAGGGCGTTCGACGCTTCGGTCAGCGTAATCAGTAGCGAAACTAGGGAATTAAAAGACCTTATTGCTCGAAAGTACGGAAAAAAAATCATTCGAGTAATCACAAAAACACCCTATCTTCATCCCAATAAAATGAAGGAAGGTCGGCTAGCATTGGAATTAGGAAGACGTTCTGCACATTCCAATAGAAGCGACATTTTAACGAATAAAGGAACAAAATAAAAAGATCATCCAATCGCTTGTTAACGAGTCGATTTCTTCCTTACCTCCAATCGATAGAGATAGATGAACTCTTTCTAGATTGCTTCTTGCGTTCTTTTTTATTGTGTTCCGCTTTATGAACTTCTTTCTTAGCTTCTTCTTTTTTTGGGCTCTTTCTTTTCCTCCGCATTAAAAGCAAAAGCTGTAACTAAAAGAAAGTGCGGTAACTGTGAATGATGGTCTTTTCATTGTGTTCTTTCCTTAAATCTAATTCCGATAGAGGTTAAAAGCCCTCCTCGGTGGTTTTAAACGTTTCCGTTTCTATCCAGATTTTTCAATCTTTGTATCCGTTATATTAGAATTGAAGACGTTTTAATAGAAAATTTCCCAATTTCTACGAGTTTATCCAGTTTATTAGATTTTCGTCAGGATAGAATCTCTTCCTAATACCTTCCTGGTTTCATCGGATAAGGATTTTCTCCAAATCTAAAAATCAAAGGCCAAGGTTCGATTCTTTCGAAAGAAAAAGTCGGAAGAAAACCATTATGCTAATTTAGAATACTAGTTTGAAAGGAACGAGAAAGAAAATTTCATTCGGAGTTGCTTCAAAGATTCCTATTTCAGCTATGACGCGTCAGGCGGAATCTCAGTTCCGCTCATTCTCTAAAGAAATCGTTTTTGGGAAAAAATAGCTGACAGGTTGCCAAACAGGGTCATTTATACAAATTAGGGCTCAATTTTTTTTGGGTCCTATCGTCGCTTCACACTTAAGTCCGGTACTAACGTAATCATTTCGTTAGGCCGGCTTTTTTTTGCCCGCTCGGTTTGCGGCGTTTTTTTGAATGTTCCTCGAATCTTGGGCATCGCGAAATAAAAAGGGCCGCCCTTGCGGGCAGCCCAGTTGTCGCTTCACACTTAAATCAAGCGCGAAGGGCTGAAGTCCGTTTAACGGATTACTTCTTTTCCTCTTTTTTGTGGTGCTCTTTTTTGTGGTGCTCTTTTTCGTGGTGCTCTTTTTTGCCTTCTTCTTTTTTAGGAGCTTCTTTTTTTTCTTCCGCGCTGAGAGCAAAAGCTGCAACAAGAGAGAGTGCCGTAACGGCGAGTAGAAGTTTTTTCATTGTGTTCTTCCTTTTTTAATTAGCCAATTTAGATCGTTCTAAGTCGGCATGGGATATGATAATTTCTAATGAAACCAAACGGCAACAATCAAAATTCACTATCCTATATAAAAAAATGCTAAATTGAATATCCGGTTTTCGAGCCAGAATCGGCAAAAAAAAGGCGAAAAAAAAACTTTCCAGTGGAACGAAACGAATCCCCGAAAAGGTCCTAGCGCAAAATTTATTTTGTCTCCAAAATCCAGGGGCTGGAAATAAATTTCCGAACCGAAAACCCCCTTAGATCGCCCGAATTTCGGCAAATAATGCTAGTTTAACAAGATTGCATCTTGAAACCACAGGATGTACGTTCTTGACTTCGGAACCTTCCAACTAGAACCTGTAACTTAGGGTTCCTTAGGGAAGTTCCTCCCATCCCGTCTCGTTTAGCGGGACGCCTAATCGCAATTCTGCTCCAATTTCCGCCGACTCGTGCGAACGGCCAAATTGGGTTCGTTCGGGATGGGATGAAAGAAGCCAATTTATCCGTCCGTTCCCGGAGGCCCGAACATCCCACATAAGGTTATCGAGAATGGATTTTGCACTGTCGGACGATCAGAGAGCTCTTCGGGATTTAGCCCGCGACTTTTCTAAGAATGAAATTCGCCCCAAAGCCGAGCATCATGATAAGACGGGGGAATACCCCTTACAAATTTTAAAAAAGGCCTGGGAAATCGGCCTTATGAATATTCATATCCCCGAGCAATACAACGGGGCGGGAATGAAAGAACTAGACGACGTAATCATAGGTGAAGAACTTTTCTGGGGTTGTTCGGCTATGGCGACGGCTATTTTAGCAAATAATCTGGCTTTGGCTCCGGTTCTAATCGGAGCCAGTGACGAGGTTCTAAAAAAATGGGTCCAGCCGATGACCGAGCAATTCCAACTTTGCGCTTACGCTGTGACGGAACCGGGCGCCGGTTCCGACGTAGCCGGAATTAGAACCACGGCAAGAAAAGTAGGCGACGAATATATTATTAACGGTTCCAAAATGTGGATTACCAACGCAGGTTATGCGGATTGGTTTTTTGTATTAACCAAAACGGATCCTGCGGCGGGTCATAAAGGGATTACCGGATTTATCGTTAGCTCAAAAACTCCGGGTGTAATCGTCGGTAAGAAAGAGTTGAATATGGGACAAAAATGCTCCGATACCCGTGGAATCACTTTCGAGGAAGTGAAGGTCCATAAAAGCCAGATGATCGGAAACGAAGGCGATGGGTTCAAAATCGCTATGGGGGCTTTTGACCACACCCGCCCTGGAGTAGCGATTGGAGCTGTCGGTGTGGCCAGAGCCGCCATGGAACATGCTTTAGAATATGCTAAAACTCGCGCGGCATTCGGAAAGCCGATTATTGAGAACCAATCCATTTCATTTATGATAGCGGAGATGGCCCGCGATATCGAAGCAGGAAGACTTCTTTGTTACCAAGCAGCTTGGTTGATCGACCAAGGATTTAGGAATACCTACCAGGCATCGATCGCCAAGGTATTCTGCGCGGATTCTTGTATGAGAATTACAACGGATGCTGTACAAGTTCTAGGCGGATACGGATTCAATTCGGAATACCCGGTGGAGAAACTGATGAGAGATGCTAAAATTTTCCAAATTTACGAAGGAACTTCGCAAATTCAACGTTTGATCATTTCCCGTTACCTATCCGAAGGAAAGGGAATCGAAGGACCGAACCTCTGAAGGAATTCTCCCTTACATACGACGAGTTTCTGAAGCGAACTCAGATCGGAAATTTAATTCCGATCTTTAAACAAGTGTTTCTGGATCTGGAAACTCCGGTCTCCCTATTTGCAAAATGGGGGGGAACCGAGGCTAAGCATTCCTTTCTTCTCGAATCCGTAGAAGGCGGCGAAAACGTAGGTCGCAATTCATTTTTGGGGAAGGAACCGTATCGCCTCATTTACGGAAAGAACGGCCTTTTTTATATTTCGAAACGGAACGAACCCGAGACCGAGATCATTACGTACGATCCCTTGTTTCTTTTGGAATATTCTATGGGGGACGACGTATACGTGCCGGATCATCGCCTTCCTGCCTTCCAAGGCGGAGCCGTAGGATTTCTATCTTATTCGTGCGTCCGCTATTACGAAAAAATACCGGACACGAAACCGGAAGACGAACCGTCACCCGATGCATATTTTGCATTGTACGACGAAGTTTTGGTAGTGGATCATGTGGATCGCTTATTAAGAATCGTTGTTAACGCCAGACTTTCCGACTTTGAGGATACCAAAGCTTGCTATGAAGCCACTCTCGCTAGAATCGATACGATCGAAAAAGATCTACGAGAGGGGGAAGTTCCAGGTTGGGTAAAGCATCCTCTGGAAACGACGGAGACTTTGGAATATCGCCCGAATATTCCCGACGAAGATTACAAGAAAGCAGTTCAAAAGGCGAAAGAATACATTTATGCTGGCGATATTTTTCAGGTAGTTCCTTCCAGAAAATTGGAGTTTCGTCCAGGAGTTCCTCCTTTTCAAGTATATCGCGGGCTAAGGACCGTGAATCCGAGTCCATATATGTATTTTCTCAAGCTGGACGATATTTCAATCGTAGGATCTTCTCCGGAAATCATGGTGAAGTGCAAAGATAGGAAAACATATCTGCGACCGATTGCCGGAACCCGTCCTCGCGGCGCCACTCCGGAGCTAGACAAGGCTTTGGAGGAGAATCTTCTTTCCGATCCCAAGGAAATCGCCGAACACATTATGCTGGTCGATTTAGGAAGAAACGATTTGGGAAGAGTTTGCGAGCCGGGATCCGTTCGCGTGGAAGATTTTAAAATCATCGAGCGATACTCGCACGTTATGCATATCGTCAGTCAATGCTACGGAGTATTGAAAGAGAATAAGACGGTATATGATCTTCTCCGGGCCACTTTACCGGCAGGTACCGTTTCGGGAGCTCCTAAAATTCGCGCCATGGAAATTATCGATGAGCTGGAGAGGACAAGGCGCGGAATTTATTCGGGAGCGTTAGGATACATTTCCTATGCAGGCGATACGGATATGGCGATCGTTATCCGGACTATTTCGTTTTATGGAGAAAAAGCTTTCATTCAAGCCGGAGGTGGAGTGGTTTATGATTCTTCTCCCGAAGGCGAACTCGAAGAAACAAAGAACAAAATGGCGGCACTTTTACGCGCGGTCGATTTTGCACGTAACGGACTCAAAGGAGAATGGAATAGATGATATTACTCATCGATAACTACGACTCCTTCACCTATAATCTGTATCAGTATTTTTGCCAAATTGGAAATCAGGTCGAAGTCTTTCGAAACGATAAAATAGATTTAAACCGGATTCTGGAATTGAACCCGAAAGGAATCGTATTGAGTCCGGGTCCCGGACGCCCGGAAGATTCCAGAGTGTGCTTGGATATTCTAAAAGAATTAAGTGGGAAGCTTCCGATATTGGGCGTGTGTCTGGGTCACCAGGCAATCGGACTAGTCTACGGGGGCAAAATCGTCAATGCTCCTAGCATTATGCACGGTAAAGTCAGTCTAATCGAGCACGACGGATTGGATATTTATAGCGGAATTCCATCTCCGTTTTTAGCGACTCGATATCACTCATTAGTCATTCAACCCGAAAGCCTTCCCAAAGATTTAGAAGTCTCGTCAAAGACTCAGGACGGAGTGATCATGGGAGTTCGCCATAAAACGAAAGTGAATCTTTTCGGAGTACAATTTCACCCGGAATCGATCATGACACAGAACGGCTTGGATATCGTTAGAAACTTCTCCAGGATCGTCGCCGAAACCTAAATCGATGAAAATATTTTTCCGTTTAATGGCCTATTCGGTACGATATAAGTATCGATTTACGCTGGGCATTCTTTTTGCTCTAATCACGGCTATCCTAAACGCTGTTTCCTTAACCGCAGTTATCCCCCTCTTCGATACGATGGGTGCGGACCCGAATACCCGTTTTCAATTCGAGCTGACTAAACCGGAGCAGGATATCCTTTTAAAGGAACGTTACCAAGGTTACGATAGCTTGGATGCAGTGGAGCGAGTTAAGAAAATTCTAATTGATGCGAAGCAATGGTCAAACGGTAGAACCAAGTATATGGAGCCTAAGGAAGTCGTCTGGGCCGTATGTTTACTTATACTTCCCGTTTACGGTTTGAAATTGATTTCCTATCTTGCTTCCGTCTTTTGCCTCGCAACGGCGGGTTATAGGGCAGTCAGGGATCTTCGTCAGGAACTTTTTGAAAAGAATCAAATCCTTCCCTTAACGTTTTTCTTTAAGGAAAAAACCGGGCTCTTAATGAGTCGAATCATCAACGATGTCGAAGTCGTTGCCGCCGTTATCTCGTCGAATTTTCGGGATGCAACTATCAATTTCTTTTATGTAGTCACTCATTTAATCGTTCTATTGTATCTAAATACCGAACTTTTATTGATCGCGTGCGCCGCAGTCCCGGTGATCATCCTTCCCGTTACCTTATTTACTAAAAAAATCACTAAATCGACGGAAAGACTTCAAGAGAAAATGGCGGACTTGAACGCCAATTTACAAGAAATGATTTCCGGAATTAAAGTGATTCGCATATTCCACACCGAACAATTCGAAAAGGAAAAATTCAAAAAAATAAATCAAAACGTTTATAGACGTAATTTTAAAGGACAGTATTATCTTCAAGTCGCTCCCAATCTAGTCGAGCTTACTTCCTCGCTAGTCGTTCTAGGTTTCTTTGCTTTAGGAGCTAAGTTCATATTTTCAGGAACCGGACCGTCGCGCTTTTCTACCGGCGACTTCATGGCCTTCCTTTTAACATTATTGTTCCTACTCAGACCCTTGACTCAGCTTTCTCAAATGGTGGGAAAAGTATCGCAATCCATTTCGGCAGGACGACGCATCTTCGAAATCGTGGATTTAGAAACGGAAGACCATAGCGAAATCGCGAAAGTGGATTCGTTTACATTACGGGATTCCATTCGGTTTAAAAATGTGACCTTCGCGTATCCGGGAACGAGTACCGAAGTTTTAAAAGACATTAATTTGAACGTTAAGGTTGGCGAAACGATCGCAATCGTCGGGGCAAGCGGCTGCGGAAAATCCACCTTAATGGATTTGATACCTAGATTTTTCGACCCTAGCTCCGGCTTCATAGAATTCGACGGTTTTAATATCAAAGATCTTTCCTTATCCGATTTGCGTAAAAAAATCGGCATCGTAACCCAAGATATCTTTCTTTTTCACGGAACCGTAATGGATAATATTTCATACGGAAGACCTGGAGCGAATCGTAAAGACGTGATCCGAGCCGCCAGATTGGCGCACGCCCACGATTTCATTAAAAAAATGGATCGAGGATACGATAGCATTCTAGGTGTCAGAGGTTTAAACTTATCCGGAGGACAACGCCAACGTCTCGTAATAGCGAGAGCCTTATTACGAAATCCTGAAATTATGATTTTAGACGAAGCGACCTCTGCATTGGATGTGGAGTCGGAACGCTTGGTAAGCGACGCACTCCGTCGGTTATTCGCGAATCGAACCACATTCGTAATTGCGCATCGTTTATCTACGATCAAAGACATACCCAGAATCATTGTCATGGATAATGGGCGCATTGTCGAAGAGGGAAATCATATTTCACTAATGGATCAAAACGGAATTTATCGTAAACTAACCGATAACCAATATGCGGGAGCGGGAATTTTGCCTTGAAGCCTTTAATACTAGTAGTCGACGATAACGACCGATATGCCAATAATCTAAAGACATATTTGGAAAATCTGAAATGCGACGTTCTTCGCGCAGTCGACGCCGCGCAAGGATGGGAATATTATGCGAAGAATAAGGATAAACTCTCCGCTGTGATTACCGATATTACCATGGAAACCCAAACGTCGGGTTTATGGTTGATCCGACGCATTCACAAAGACGGTTTTAAGGGAATTAAGGTAATTGCAACAACGGGTTTCGACGTCTTCGGAGTCATGGCGATAAGTCGATTAGTGTTACCGACCTTTGCAGGAATCAGCTTCATGGTTCCTAAAGTTCCTTTGAAAGCCGGAAAAGTCTTAATGCTTCCTACCGGCTTGATTCAAGAATCGTTCGAACTCTCGATCCGCAAATAGTCCTCCTGCCGATCCGCGGCCGACCTCAATCAAAAAAAATCCATTTAAGCATTCTTCTTAAAAGTCGACGAAGGATAGAATCATGATACTTCAGTCAAAGCTAAAGAGGTCCATTATTTTATAATTTCGTAATTCTTACGAAATATGAATGTTTACTCAAATCATCTTCCCATCGATAACAAAAGATTATTCCAGGATTACATTACGGTTTATTTATTTTTCTTTTTAAATTTAACGAACGATAGTTAACTAACCGATGTTAGTTAACTATCGTTCGTTAGCTTAAATTGTGTACAAACAAATTAGAAATTAAGAAAAACATTGAGTTGTAGCAATCGCTAAATCATTAAGAACGGTGTTCAATTCTTCGTATTTAATTTTTAACGACAGGAATTCATTTTTTTCTTGAAATTCGCTATAGCGAAAGACCACTAAACTTGGATGGTTGAATTTTAAACGATTTCAGCATCCTTGGATGTTAAAATGAAAGCGAATTATACTAGTACGCATGCTTTTATCGAAGAACCGCTATCGATCTTCAAATTTCTATCTTTAAATAAATCTAAAGTATTTTCGATCTTCGGCGGACAAGGTTCGGATGCATTACCTGAACTTCGGTCGTTCTATGAGGAAGGAAACTTCCATAAGGATTTTTTCGAAGTCGTTTTTACCACGCTAGAAGAAGAGTTCGCTACCTTAACCAAGGATAGAGCCAATGCCTGTCTTCCACAGGGATTCCATCTATCCGAATGGTTAAAGCAGCCGGAACTTACGCCGACTTCATCCCAATTATCTCTCTGCTCTTATAGCGTACCGTTAATATTCATCACTCAAGCTGCAGGTTTATTCCGATTTCTAAAAGAAGAGGGGCACTGGGAATTACTAAGATCGAATGTTTCCGGAATTTGCGGTCATTCTCAGGGAGTTTATGCAGGGCTTCTGCTTTCCGTTTCCAAAAATAGGGAATCATTCCTTAAAAACCTTTCTCTCGTACTCCGAGCTATATTACACTTAGCGATACGCTCGCAAGAAGAATTTCCGATACTGGAGATCGACGCTTCTTACAAAAGATTCATAAAATCCGGCGAACATCCGTCTCCGATGGCAGCCCTTCAGGCCGAAGTGAATCATCTTATTTCTATTTTAGAAAAATTTAATTCTGAAAGAACTGCCGAGGATACGGTCTATCTCGGTCTTCAAAATTCGGAGCGCTCCGTCGTTTTATGCGGATCAGCGGAATCGTTATTGGAATTTCGGGAGATCCTATCGCGCTCTAGTTTTCCCGATTTAGATTCTTGGATGTTCCTCAATATTTCGGCGCCCTTTCACTGCCAGTTATTGCGAAGAGTTCCGGTTCTCCTGGAAGAAGATTTAAAACGGATCGGATTCGATCCGAAACCGGAAGATTTGGAGATCCCGTTATACGATACTCGAGACGGAAAAAATCTAAAGGAAGAAACCGGCATAGCGTTATCTCTCGCGAGAATGGTAGTTGCCGACCCTTTGGATTGGAAAGCTTGTACGAAAGAGTTTCAGTCCGGCGCAGAGAAGGTTCTTTTACTTTCCTTCGGTCCAGGAACGGGAATCGATAAGATTTGTGCCTCGAATTTGCGGGGTAAATCCTTCTTGATAGAGAATTTAGAGAGAGACGAATCGTTTCGTTCCTTTCAAAAATCGAGTTCATTAAGTTTTCCTAAATCTTGGGAGGAATTTGCCCCGGAAATAGTAAGGTTGCCCGAAGGAAAAGAATTTCTACGCAATGCCTATTCCGTATGGGCGGAACATCCCCCAATATTCGGCGGAGGTATGACTCCTTCGACGGTCGAGCCGGACATTGTCATCGCCGCTACGAAAGAAGGATATCTAGTTGAGTGGGCCGGAGGTGGTCAAGTCACCGAAGAAATTTTTCGGAACCGAATGGAGAGGTTTCGACGCGAATTACCGGCGGGAAAGAAAATCGTTATCAATCTTCTCTATCTGGACGCTTATCTCTGGAACCTACAAGTTCCCTTGGTAAAGAAATTAAAATCGGAAGGAGCTCCGATAGAAGGAGTCACAATCTCAGCCGGTATTCCCGATACGGATGAAGCGGTTCGAATCATTAAAGATTTTGAATCTCATGGAATTTGGCTGAATTCCTTCAAGCCGGGAACTAAAACCCAAATACAGCAGGTTATTTCCATCGCAAAAAAAATTCCCGAGTCTACGATTTTGATGCAGATAGAAGGCGGCGCTGCCGGCGGTCACCATAGCTGGGAAGATTTGGAAGAACTAGTGGCTTCCATGTATGCGGAAATACGGAACACTCAAAATCTGATTCTTGCCGTTGGAGGCGGAATAGCCGAACCGGAAGACGCGAGACGTTGGTTGTTCGGAACTTGGGCAAAGCAACGAGTCATGCCTGTCGATGCGGTATTTCTTGGTACAAGGTTAATGTCCGCAAAGGAATGCGCGACTTCGGATAAAATCAAACAATCATTAGTGGACCTATCGGGCTCTATCGAATGGCAAACTACAAAAGACGGAAAAATCGCAGGAGGTGTGCTATCGGGTAGATCCGGATTGGGCGCCGATATCTATTACGCGCATAATACCTGGACAAAGGTTTCCGCATTGGCAGAAGAATTGACGAAGGGCAAGGAGCCGGAAGAAGCCCGACAAAACGTTCTTAACCGCAAAGAAGAACTTATCTCGCTTATTAACTCTACCGCAAAACCGTATTTCGGTGATCTAGAGAAAATGACCTATACCGAAGTATTAACCAGGTATATCGAACTTACTTGTCCCGGGGAAAGACTCGTTTCACCGGAAGGAGAATGGCCGGATCACCCTTTTATAGATCGCAGCTTTAGATCAAGACTGGAGGAATTACTCTACCGCTTCGAAGAGAGAATTCTAACCTTCGACGAAAAAGTTCATTATTCAGTATTAATTGATCCGGAAGAATTGAAAAAGCCGAAAGATATATTAAATAAATGGAAAGTTATATATCCTGACGGCAGTAAAAAGCTTCTCCTGCCAGAAGATCGAATTTTCTTTTTAGATGTTTGTAAACGTCCCGGCAAACCGGTTAATTTCGTTCCTGTTTTGGATGAGGATCTCGTAAAGTGGATTCGCTCCGACTCTCTCTGGTATTCCCATTGTATGGGAATGGATCCTGACGCATGCGCGTGGATTCCGGGACCGAAAGCCGTTTCAGGAATCCGAATATTGGATCAACCTGTAGCTTCGATATTTACCGACTTTATAAATGGCATTCAACCTGAAAGTAAAGTTAGAAGAATCGATTGGTCCGACTTATTCAACAATAATGATTTTACTCCGGGAAATTTGGAATTTCGAGATTCGGATTCCGGTCTCGGCGGAAGTTTTAAAATTCCTCAAGAATTCGATATTAACCCTCAGGATTGGATCCGATGGCTTTCTAAACTTGGCAAAGGATTTCTTTCCGGAGTGTTAAGTTCGCCTAGAATCGGAAGAGAAATGACTGATCTGCCTCTCTTTTTCGAAGCGAAAGCGGCAAGGACATATTCTTGGGAAATCAGTCCCTCTAAAGAATTGATTTTACTTAGGGTTTATGAGGGAGAAAATCTTAAAATAGAGTTACGGTTGATAGATCCGATTTCAGCCCAACTAGAAATATTCTTCTCACGCCCGGGCGATAACTTATCAATTCCATTTAAAAGACGTTTCTATCTCTCGACCGACCGGGAATCCTTTATCAACGAGGACGTCGAATTCCGAAGTAAATCGATATCGGATTTCTATTCCAAATCATGGAAAATCGATCATTCTATTCTTAAAACTACGTCCGACTTTCCCGAATTAAATTCCGAAACAGTACTTGATCGCGAGAGCATTCTGAATTTTAGAAAAGCGACCGGTGAACTGCGAAGAATCGATTTACGCGCGGAGCCCGTGCCGTCGTTAGGAATGGGCGTCACATTCGCTTGGAAGATCCTGATGGCTCCTTTATTTATATTTAAGGATGTTAATCTTTTCAGACTTTTGCATCTTTCCCAATCCTTCAAATGGAATAAAATTGCAGGCGAATTAAAACCGGGCGACCGAATCCGATCTTCAGTTCGTTTAGCAAGAGCAAGTAAGTCTCCTGTTGGAACGGAGTTGCTCATTACTGGAACCGTTTATCGGGAAGACCAATTTATCTGCTCTTTCGAAACCGGATTCCTAATTCGGGGATTGTTCGGGTCCATTCCCTATTTCGACTCCGTACCAATACGGAAAACCGTCGAAATCAAATCGGTTGCACAAGCACATGTCGTTTCATCTTTGCCTTGGATTACTAAATTAAAATCTTCTAAAGAACTTGAAGTCGGATCTATTCTAAGATTTTCCAGCAAAGAAAAACTTAGAAAGGAAACGGATTTTCGCACAACGACTTACATTGTCGAAGGAAAGATCGAGAAGCGATCTTCGACGGGCTTTGAACCGTGGGGGACCTTCAAATTGGACGAACGGCTTACTTCCAATCAGAGCTCGTCTTTGGATCGATTCTTTTTATCCTTCGCGGAAGCCGAGTCGGAAATACCTCTACCGAAATCGTATCGAATCCTTTCAGACATAGTCACTGCGCCGTCGGATATGGGCGACTATTCGGCTGCATCCGGAGACACGAATCCGATTCATACCGATGACGACTTTGCTCGAATCGGAGGTTGGGATCAACGAATCGTCCACGGGTTATGGACGTCCTCGCAAGTATTGAAACTATTAACTCGGGACGTATGCGGAGGAGATTCTTCTAGATTACTTTCTCTAGAAGAATCCTTCGAAGCCCCCGTTTATCTTCAAGAAGAATTGCGCATCGAAGCATTTCATATCTCCCAACTTAAGGGAAATATGATTCTTGAAATAAAAGTCGAGAATCGAAATGGAGAAAGTAAACTTTCGGCAAAAGCGGTTATCGCTCCGCCAAAGACCGGTTACGTTTTTACGGGCCAAGGTTCTCAATCCCAGGGTATGGGTCTCAAACTTATGGAAGAATTTTCCGAGGCGCGAAAAGTCTGGGAGCGAGCGGAGAAAACAGTAACCGAAGAATTAGGGTTTTCGCTGTTGGAAATCGTAAGAGATAACCCGATTTCGTTGCGAGTCGGAAACAAAACCTGGACGCATCCCAAGGGTGTTTTGCATCTTACCCAATTTACCCAAGTAGCGTTAGTAACCAAATCCATGGCCGATTGGGAGATCCTTAAAGGTAGGGGATATCTAGTACCGGACGCTCCGTTTGCCGGACATTCCTTGGGAGAATTCTCCTCCCTATCAGCGAGAGGATTTCTCGGATTAGAGAACGTTATACGAATTGTTTATGGTCGAGGACTTACCATGCAAGAGCTGGTTCCTCGCGATTCTGAAGGTAGAAGCCCTTACGGAATGAGCGTGGTTCTCGGAAATCGACATGTGGGGTTAACCGAAGAAAGAATCCTTGAAGTTGTGGAACAGATTCGCGTAAGTACGGGACTCCATCTTGAAGTAGTAAACTTGAATATTCGAGATAAACAATATTCAGTTACCGGGGATCTAAAGGCTTTATCCGAAATGGAAGCCAAATTTAAGGAAATCGTAAGGGGCAAAAAAACGACGATTCGATTGGAAGGAATCGACGTGCCGTTTCATTCTAGAGTTTTAGTTTCCGGCGTCGCCGAATTCAGGCACACGTTGGAATCGAACGTTCCTGCTAGCTCGGATTTCTCCGAATTGGATGGAACATACATACCGAACTTAGTCGCGAAACCGTTTTCCATTCAAGAGGAGTTCCTCAGACTCGTTTCGGAAACGTCCGGAAGTCCGATACTTTCCAAAATCTTAACGGATTCACGTAAAGCCGTATCCGATTCGGAACTTCGTCGACTGCTTTTGATCGAATTACTTGCTTATCAGTTTGCGATGCCTGTTCAATGGATCAAAACGCAGGACGTTTTATTCGAAGAATTAAAAGTGCGAAGATTGATAGACTTGGGAGCTCGAGGCGATCTAGCGGGGATGGCACGTCAGACGATCCGAGAAGTGCCGGATCATTCTTCTTACGAAATCCTTCATGTTGAAGAAAATAGAAATTCGGTCTTCTATGAATCGGAGGATGTCTCAGAGGCCATCTGGAGTCCTATTCAACAACCTGCTCAATCCAACATTGCGGCGGAAACCTCGGTATCGGAGAATCCGCGACATATAACGAAGAACATCGTCGAGTCCGAGCCTGATCGTTCTTCACATGAAACGGATTTAGGAAGCGGTGACGAAGCATCGGTGAGTTTGGATAGAAAAGATGCTTTATTATCGCTACTCTCCCTAAAGGCCGGAGTTCGACCCGACGAGATTTCGGAAGAAGAAACCGTCGATACATTATTCGGTGGTAACTCGTCGAAGAGAAATCAAGTCATGGCTGATTTAGGCGCGGAATTTCGTACACCTAGCCTGGACGGAGGACATGAAAAGCCGATTCGGGAACTGAATCGGCTGTTAAGCGAACAGTCCCAATATACTCAGCCTGGTCCTTATTTACGAACCGCGTTCGAGGAGACCCTCAAAAAGCACTTCCCACCCGACTTCGGAAGGACTGAAGTTTTCCGTCATTTGAAGAAAGAAAGAGGACTTTCAGAATCCGGAATATTCGCAATCAGTGTTTTTTTACCTTTATTCGTTAGAGACGGAGAGTCTATTCGCAAAGGTCCTTTAAGCTCGATAGCAATCCCTTCCCGAATCGGCAGTGCAAAAGAAGCCGCTCGATGGTTGGACAAAGCTGTGGACATTTTCGCACAAAGCAAGGGAATTAGAATTCATAAGGCTTCTTCCGCAAAAGGTGGTCAGGGCGGCGCTAAAATTGACGCCGCAGCCTTGGAAGAATTGGAACGTAAATATTTCGGCGCCGAAGGCGTATTCGGCAAGAACATCCGAGATCTTAGAAGCAGGCTTCTAGGCGAAGATCCGTTCGCACAATATTTAATACGCGATTTAGATCTTCTTAAGATTGCGAGAGAACGGAATTCCGCGCAAAGCGAGATCCCGCCGATTTTCGATGAAAAAAAGATCGTCGCTTTCAGAAATTCAAGTCAATGGGCTAAGAAAAAACTTCTTCAACTATTAACCGAAATCGCCGATGGAAGACGAACTCATATAACGTTAAAAGAGCAGACCTATCTTTCCAATCATCGATCGCCTTTGCTTTCCGAAGTATACGAATATTGGAATAAGTCGGAAGAATTTTCAAAAATTCAAACGGAGGAGTTAAGAAATTCTCTCGAACGATCCTTGCGGGAAAAAGACAAAACATCGCCTTCTTTACCGATCTTTAAAGTAGAATCTACGATTCTTCGCCCTCGTCTGGAAATCGCCGACGACGGCGGATGGAATTACTCGGAGGAAGAACAACAGGTAAACATTAAAGAATTCTTAAAATCTAAAATTTCTTTAAAAACAAGTCCCGATTTCGGAAATAACTTCGATTCAAATTCCTCTTTCATGAATTCTTTCGAAGAGGTTTTAAGTTCCGTCGTTTCGGAAGGAATTAGCTTTACCGGAAGGAAAGTCTTAGTAACGGGAGCCGGTCCTAATTCAATCGCCCTCGAAACCGTTCAGGGGTTGTTGGCGGGTGGAGCGGACGTAGTTCTAACGACTACCTCCTACTCATCGCAAAAAGTTCGTCTTTATAAGCGGATCTTTCAAGAGTACGGTTCGCCCGGAGCTTCTTTGCAAATCGTACCGTTTTCGCAAGGTTCGTTGGATGACATTCGCTCCTTATCGGAATGGCTTACGGCAAAAAATTGGGAACCGGATTTACTTCTACCCTTCGGCGCTATCGGCGAGGAAAATGCGGCTTCGCAATTGGATTCTTCTTCCCTAGTTTCCTTGCAAGTCATGCTGTTAGGAGTCGAAAAATTGATCGGGGTATTAGGACGTTCTCGTCGTTCGTTAGGTTCCGACGCTTCTCCTTTAAACGTAATTCTGCCTTTGTCACCGAATCATGGAATCTTCGGAAAAGACGGATTATACGCCGAAACAAAATTAGGCTTGGAAGCCCTCTTTAGAAAGAAATTTTCGGAATCAGAAGATTGGGGTAAGAATACTAGAATCATCGGCTGCGTGATAGGTTGGGTTCGGGGAACAGGTTTAATGGAAGCCAATGATTTGGTCGCCGAAGCCCTGGAAAGAGAAACGAACGTTTTTACTTTCTCCAAACGGGAAATGGGAACCCTAATTTCCGGATTGGCATATTATACGTTCAATAATCGTAAAATAGATATTCTTAAAGCTTATTTTACGGGAGGCTTAGAATCTCAGCCGAATCTAGGAGCGACACTGTCGAAAATAAGATCCAATATCATATTAGAAGCCAAGAATAAACGAGAATCCAGCCAGCTTTTTTCGGAAATACTTCCGAAAAAAACCGAAACAAAGCGAATTCATCCGTTACCAAAGGAAGTCTTTTCTTTTCCATCCATACCGACGGATCGCGAATTAAAGTCCTATGGGGATCTCACACATTTGAACCCGGCAAATCTAATATGCGTAGTCGGATTCGCGGAAATAGGCCCCGGAGGAAATTCGGTTAGTCGTTGGGAGTTGGAAAAAAGCGGGATACTATCTCTGGAAGGAGCATTAGAACTCGCGTGGACGATGGGAATGGTAAAATACCAAGCTTCCGATAAAGGAAGATCCTGGACGGACGCCGAAACCGGAGAAGCAATCCAAGAATGGGAAGCAAAGAGTAGATACGAAAAAACAATATTAGAAAATACTGGTATTCGATTCATCGATGCTTCTTCTCGCGGATTCGATCCGAATTCCCTTATTTCCTTCGTAGACGTCGTTTTGGAGGAGGATTTTTTCCTTCCCGTTTCCAACAGTTCGGAAGCGGAAGATTTTCACCGAGCTGAACCCGAGTCCACCGAAGTATATTTTGATTCCGAAAAAGACAAATGGTTCATTAAGAGGAAAAAAGGAAGCCTAATCAAAGTGAAGAAAGCTTTGGGTGTGAACCGTAAGGTTGCCGGACAGATTCCAAAAGGATGGGATCCGACAAGATACGGTTTACCGAAAGATTTAACGAAGCAAGTCGATGAGATCACTTTATACAATCTATACTGTACTTGCGAGGCCTTCTTACGCTCGGGTATGGAACCTCTGGAGCTTTATTCGTACCTTCATCCCGGCTTAGTCGGTTCGACCGTCGGATCCGGAATGGGCGGTATGAGCAAAATGAAGCGTATGTTTCAAGATTTTCTTTTGGGACAAGAAAGGCAGCACGATGCACTTCAAGAATCCTTAATAAACGTCACGGCCGCATGGGCCTTAACTTCATACGTAGGCGCCTATGGACCGGTTCAAACTCCGGTTGCGGCATGTGCCACTGCCGGAGTTTCCTTGGAAATGGCAATGAACATCATTCGCGACGGAAAAGCGCGATTCATGTTGGCGGGTGCTTTTGACGACTTCTCCGAAGAAGGTTTGATCGGATTCGGAGACATGCAGGCTACCGCTGATAGCGTCGAGATGGAAGCTTCAGGAATAGCGGCCTCCGGAATATGCAGACCGAATGATATTCGTCGAAACGGATTCGTGGAAGCGCACGGAGGCGGAGTCGTCCTATTAGCGCGCGGAGATTTAGCATTGCAAGCCGGTCTCCCAGTTTATGGAATACTTGCGTATGCCGGTTCTAAAACGGACGGAATTCAAGCCTCTATCCCAGCCCCTGGACTCGGTTTACTTTCGTTAGGCGCAGAATCGAAAGGAACTTCCCAAGTCTGGAACGTCGAGCAAAGAAAAAAAGCGATAGCAAGCTGGAATCAGGAAAAGGAAAGAATGATCTCTTCCTTTGGCGAAGGCGGTAAGGAACTTTTCGACGAAGTTCAAACTTTGCTTTCAGGCAAATTTCAACCGGGCGGACATGATATCTCTCCTATTCGATCTGCATTAGCAGTCTTCGGCCTCACTGCAGACGATATCGGAGTTGCATACAAACATGATACTTCGACCAAAGCAAACGACAAGAATGAGAACAAACTTTTGTATTCTCTTCTTAGCAAATTAGGTAGGACTCCGGGAAATTTACTTCCGATCGTTTCACAAAAATCGTTAACCGGACACTCTAAAGGAGGGGCCGCCGCATGGCAAACGGTCGGAGTTCTTCAAACATTGGAAGAAGGTATTGTGACGGGTAATCGAAACTTGGAAGAGGTTGATCCTGACATGAACGCATTCTCTTTCTTGACCTTTACGGACCAATCGATTCGCTATGGAAAGCATAAACTCAAGGCAGGGATGCTAACTACTTTAGGTTTCGGACATGTGGGAGCATTGTGCCTCTTAGTGCATTCAGATTTCTTCCTAGCGTCTCTGAGTCCCGAACAAAGACAGAATTATCTTTCTATTCGAAACGAAAGGGAAATTACGGGAAGAAATCGATATCACGAAATTCGAATGGGAATCGGAAAGCCGATGTACGAGAGGAAAACGAAATCCTATTTCGAAGAAGAGGAAGTCTCGCTTTTATTGGACTCTTCTTTCAGAGGAGCAAAATCGTCGGTACCGCCAAAATGACTTCGGAATTGGACAGAGAGATTTCCGAGGTATGTCAACCTATCTCGCCCGACATTTCCGTAGGAGTGGATCTGGTTTTTATTCCGGAATTTAGGGAAGCGTTAGCGGAGCCGGGGACGGTTTTCTTTAAAGAAACTTTTACCGATTGGGAAAGAGCAAAAGCAGATACGAAACCGGCTCTACAGAGGGCGACGTATTACGCGGGAAGATACGCCGCAAAAGAAGCGTTGATCAAAGCGTTAGACGGGCCTCGTCTCCATTTAGATGCTGCGTTTCGACCCAATTATATCGAGATCGAAGTGCGCAATGATAACTACGGTCGCCCTTATTTTCGATTTTACGGGATTCTTTCTGATTATATGGAAAAAATAAAATCTTCCTGTATTCGAATCAGCATAACTCACGCAGGAGACTACGCATTTTCGGAAGTTCTCCTAGCACTTTAGGAAATTGAAATGATACCAACGCGAAAACCCGAACCGGATTCCATATTAGAAGGAACGGTTAGCCTGCCTCAAATAGAAGCCCTTATGCGGGAGCTGAAATCCCTTAACCCGAACCGTTCGGAAATTTCGGAACCACTTCCCGCAAGACAGGGAAAATTACGAAAAGTGTTGGTCGCCAACAGGGGTGAAATCGCAAAAAGATTTTTCCTAGCGTTAAGAGAAGAGGGAATCCGATCGGTCGCAATAGTAACCGATCCGGATAAAGGACAATCCTGGTACGAACCTGCCGACGAAATTCTATATATCGGAGATCCGGATAGATATTCGAATATTCAGACCGTAGTAGCTGCAATCCTGCTATCCGATGCGGATGCCATTTATCCGGGGTACGGATTTCTTTCGGAAGATTTTCGTTTTGTTGAAACCTTAGAAGCCGCCTCCAATATATATAAAAAAAATATAATTTTTATGGGACCTAAAGCGTTCGTGATGCGTAGGGTCGGAAATAAACTTGATGCGAGAACTCTCGCCCGGGAAAATGGGATCCCGTTATTTGACGGAAGTGGACCGATAACTCAAGGAGAACTTGAGGCAATTAAAGAAGCTGAACGAATCGGTTATCCGGTTATGGTCAAACTCGATGCCGGTGGCGGCGGGAAGGGAATGGTCGTCGCTTATAATTCCGAAGAATTGAAAGGAGCGGTTGAAAGCGCAGAGCGTATCGGTCGTCAAGCCTACGGAAATGGAACTTATTTTTTAGAGAAGTTCGTGGAGCATCCATCGCATTTCGAAGTTCAGATCTTTAACTCTACCGCGGTCGGAGTTCGCAAATGTGCCGTTCAGCGTAGAAACCAAAAAGTCGTCGAAGAAAGCGGAGAAACTTTTCTAGACGATCGGACCTTACTTCAGTTATTATCCTCTGCTGAGCGAATCGCCCATATTTCCGGCTATTCGGAAGGGTGTGGCGCAGGGACCGTCGAATTTCTGTTGGACGGAAAGACCGGGAATTTCGGTTTTCTAGAAATGAATACCAGACTTCAGGTAGAATATCCCGTTACCGATCAATCCTTAGGGATCGATCTTGCAAAATGGCAAATTCTTTTCTTTGATGGAAGAGAATCGGAAATTCCGTTCGAATCGGTAGTGAGAAGAAGATTCTCTGCCAGAAATCATTCCATACAATGCAGAATTTATGCGGAAGATCCCTTTCAAAATTATTCACCTGCCCCCGGTCGAATTACCGAACTGGAATTACCAACGTTTAACGGAGTTAGATGCGATTTCGGATTTAGAAAAGGGGATAAAATTTTAGGCGATTACGATCCGATGATCGGCAAACTTATCGCTTTTGGAACGAGCCGAGAAGAGGCGTTGCTGCGAATGGAAAGAGCTCTTAGCGAGCTTTATGTAAAAGGGTTAACTACCAATCACGAGCAGTTATTAAAATTGGTGCGTCACGATTCTTTTCGTAACGGAAATTACGATAATCGAATTCTAAATGAAAACCCCGAGCTTACCGAGCAGGACTTCACCGATCGAGAAGAAGGCGCGTTGTTTTGCTGCATCGCTGAAAGCAATCTGACTTCCGAAAAAGCCTTAACGGACGCATTCAAAGACGGCGATCTTCCTAGATTACTCAATTCGGAGGAATCCGAATATTTTTCTCACAAATTCGATTTGCGATCGGGCGATAGAAATCTTCAATTCAGGCTCTTTAAAGTCGGCTTCAATACTTTCGAAGTATTACTGAACGGAAGGTATTTTGGACGGATCGGATTGACTGCCGGCGGAAATTCCGGAGAAGAATTCACTGTGGAATTTCGCGGTCGAATTATCCCTGTTCGCGTAGATCGTAGATCCTCCTTCCATTCGGTTCGTTTTTCTGATAGAGAAGGTAAGCTACGCTTTTTGCGCTTCACCGTCCGCGTTAAGAGTAGTAAAAATCCGAAAGATAATCCGGGAAATCTGCGCTCCCCATTTCAAGGAACGTTCGTTAAAATCGCCGACAACCCGTTGTCAGGTAAGACTTGGAAAGAAGGTGATTCAGTTCAGGAAGGGGATTCCCTTATCGTCATCTCCGCGATGAAAATGGAAACGATTCTTAAAGCTCCGATAGGAGGAGAGTTAACGTATCTTGCCGAACACGGAGATCTTTCCAGACTAATTCGCGGAGCCACGGCCTCGGGGATGATTTTGGGAAAGGGATTCGGCGAAGGAGAAATATTAGCGAAAATTGAAACGCGAAAGGAAACCGAGAGTTCGGTCTCCGAAGAAAATGAAATCGAAAACTCCCTGGATTCTCTTTGGGAGAACTGGGAAAAAATCCCCGCAAATTCGGAGCCTTCCAACGGACGTTTGCCCATTCGCCAGATTTCGTATAAAGGAGCCGAGCTTAGAAAATTATTAATATCTTGGGTTTCGGGAACTTTTAGAGACGAAGAGTTTATTCCAAAAATTGGATATATTCTTTCTACATTTAAAATTCAAAACGAACCGGAAATCGAAGTCAAGCGATGGGAAACCTTTTATCTTGATATTCTAAAATTCCATGTTCTCGTTCGCCGGTTATTCTCATCCGATCCAGGTACGAAATTTTCCCATTTCGGCGAAATACACAGACTTCTTTCGCAATGGGAGACCGAAGGATACAACCCTTCCAAATCCACTAGAAAACTATTATCGGGAGCTTTCCATTCCTATGGAGTCCAGAATTGGAGTCCGGTACGACGGACAAAGGAACAGAAAGAGGCTTTTCTATATCTGGTCAGGGCTTATGCGAATTTACGCGAGGGGAAAGAAATCTTCGTTAAAATTCTGGAGAAATTTTCCGTATTCGCTCCTTCCACAAGGTCCGTGGAATTGGCTCTTCATGCCGTCATTTATCTAGAAGAAAGAGAAAAAGAACCTACTCTTGAAAAGACGGCGAGACGAATTCTTGCGTTACGAGGGAATCGTCCGCAAAAATTTCGAGGCGGAAATACTACGATTTCCAGAAGGCATGTTTTCGACTATATTAGATTTTTAAAGAACCCTTGGTCTTTAGTCTCCGAAGAAAGCGGAGAAAAACTGGAATTACATTTTAAACAATCTTTCAAAACCCCGCTTCCCTTATTACCGACGGATCTTTCCCCGCCTTTAGCGGAAAGATTCGCAAAGAAAATAGACTTTTGGAAATCCAAAGGAAATCTGACTCGCCTTTTTTCCCCTGAGAAAGGTCAGTACCTTTACTTAATCGATTATGGAAGAGAAAAGGAATATATTCTTTTTTCCGCAATTACTCCCGATCCGAAGTTAGACCTCTTTCGATCCGCCTTAGAGACCGCAGCCAAAAACGCGGCATGCATCCTGGAAGGAGCGCAATCCTTAAATAGAGTAGATCTTTTCAGATTGGAAATCATTACTACAGACATCCCTGTCCCGTTCGACCTATCGTCGGATGAAGATCAGGTACTGAATTACGAAAATATAATAGATTCCGCGAATTCGGTGGTCCGATTCTTTTTACACGGATTGTATAGCCAATTTACTCTGGAAATATTCGATTCTTCCGCCCATAAAATTAGGACGTTCTCGCTCTTTTTTAAAGAAGGCAAACTGAGAATGGATATCGTTCATCCGAACGATCCTAGATTCCCTTACACTCTGCCGGCTGACGCGAAAGACTCGGCGCTATTTCGTAAAGGAAAATGGCCTCTGGAACACTGGGTGAACGAAACCTTCGATCCGAGTACGATACGCGAAATATTGGTCCCGATCGCCGACGGCATTACCAGGGTGAATCCGAAGACTGGTCAATCCGAAGCGTATACTCCAGGCGCAAAAATCTTCGTTGGAAAAATGGGCGGCAAAGACGCGGTATTTTTCTTTAAAGATTCCAGGGTGGCGGGCGGAGCTACCGGTGATATCGAAGGAAGAAAATATATCGCTTCGACTTACTATGCGTATCGAAGGGATATTCCATTATATATTTGGAACGATGGAGCCGGCGCAAATATTCGCGAGGGGATGGTTTCCTTAAATCGGGCGGCGGAAGGATTCTTTATGAATTCGCTTCTTACCGCGAGGGTAACTGCCGCCGAGTTTCGAGGAGCGATCGAATCTCATAAAGATCCCATTCTACGAGAAATATGCGACAAGATGGAACAAGCGTACGCTTCGGATTTTCGACCTTACATAGCGAGTGAAAAACCTAAATGTTGCTTTTTAATCGCGATAGGAGTCGGTTCCTCGACCGGATTGGACGTCTATGGATCGTCTCAAGCTTCTTTACAACTTCTATTAAACGAAGAAGAATCCTACCGCGTATTAACCGGATCGGCAGTTATCGAATCCGTCACAGGTGAAAAGTTCACCAACTACGAAATCGGTGGTGCCAGAATTATGGGCCAAGCTACCGGTACAGTCGATTTTGTGGCGAGCGATAAGCTTCAGCTTCTTTGGTATTTGCATCGAATTCAGGAAGTATTAATCGGTAAAAATAAGTCTTCTTCGCAAATATCAATCGGGGCGCCGCTTTCGAAAGAAGAATGGGTCGTCTTAGATGAAAACGAACTAATCAGAAATTCCGAAACTAATTTCCTTTTAAGTGTTAAAGAAAATTATTCCGGATCCGGATCGCTTGTTTCGGGGTTTGTCCGGTTGGGGGACGGCCCGGTTCTTACTCTCGGTCCGCGGACTAGTTACGGATTTCATTCTCTCTCTTGCATAATCAAAGCCAAAGAATCGGTTCGAATCGCGCAAAAAACCGGGGCAGATCTTTTACTAATTTATGGTAGTCGGTGGTTTCGAAGCTCTCATTGGGACGATTCGGATTCGTTACGACCGAGACGAGATTTTCAAAAATCCCTTCAGGACTTTAAAGGGGCTTGTCTCCACTTGTTAAAGCATCCGGAAGGAATTCGAATACCGGAATTGACGTCGGCAGGAGATGCGTGGCTATTACTGGATGATTCTTCCGTCTCACGGGATAGAGCAATGAAGAAAGAGCTATCAGATGCGAAACGATGGGCGACTTTCATTGCGACTTCGGAAACCGAAGCGTATGATAAAATTAGAAAATTCTTTTCATTATTACGATCCAGAGAGGTTAATTCGGAAACTCGGGACATTAGAAAAGTTGAATTGCCTGCGGATACCTCTGCATCGTACGATATGAAGGAGAGAGTCGTCTCCCAAGTTTTGGACGAGGGTTCTTTTCTTGAATTTTATGAAGCAGATCCAGGTGCGAGTTTAATAACCGGGCTGGGCAGGCTTGCCGGCAAGACCGTTGCAATCATCGCCGACCAACCAAAAGACGGAGGTGCACCGGATGCTCCTGGAACGGAAAAATTCCGAGTATTCGCAGAATTCGTAAATAAGCATAAGATTCCGTTGTTGATGATTTCGGATGCACCGGGCTTTGTTCCCGGAACAAAGCAAGAACGATTAAGAATACAACAAATCGGCGGAGAATCTTTGGACGTAAACGTGCTTTCGCAGGTTCCCGTTGTATCTGTAGTTCTCAGACAAAACTACGGAGGAAGACAGATCCACGCGTTCAGTGGATTTCTTAGGCCGGGAATCGCCTATTATGCTTTTTCCGATGCGGTTTTAGCGGTCATGGGAGCCTCTTCGGCGTTCGATTTATTCCAAGGTGCAAAAGTCGAGGCTCTGAAAAAAGAAGGAAAAACCGACGAGATAGAATTAGTCCGTCGCGAATTCTTGGAATCCTTTAGAATAAAATCTAGAGCGGCCGAAGACGCAAAAAAATCGGGGGTCTTGGACGATACGTTCGCTTCTATCGAGGATCTTAGGAACGTTTTCCTTCGAGGATTAGAGGAAGCTGAACTGAAGACCCGCGAATGGAAAAAGAAAATCGAAGAACACTACGCTTCTGGAAGCGTTTATGGTTCCCGCGATAATACGGACGATTGGAAGGATTTGATACTCCCATAGAAAGAAACATATTTTTGTAATAAAACAATCTAACGCTTTCGGACGGCAATCATCGCAATGTCGTCGGAAAGTTGCGAAATTCCCGGTTTTCCTAATTCTTGTTTCGTATGGGCTTCCAAATCTCCGACGATAACTTTGATCAATTCTTCCGGCCTTTTTTCTCCGTTTGCGAATAACAATTTTGCTAAACGTTCCCGTCCGTACATAGAACCTTCCGGATTCCTCGCTTCATCCAAGCCGTCGGTATATTCGAAGAAGATATCTCCGGAATCCAACGTTAAAACTCTCCTCTCGATAGTAGTTTCAAAAAATGAATTTTCATCCATGCCAATCGGTAACCCGCCCGCCGGAAGTTCGTGGAGTTTTTTTTCGGATGCGTCGTAAAATAACGGCTTAACATGACCTGCGGATATATATTCCACCTTAGAAGTCGTCGAATCGAAAAAACCTAAAAAGAAGGTAACGAAAATATGATCCGGCGTGTCGTCATACAACTGCGAGTTCATTTCAAGAAGTATCTTCTTTAAATCGCGCTCACCGCGTCGAAGAATAGAACGAATTTGCGCCCGAAAAAGAGCCATAACGATTGCCGGACCGACTCCATGATTCGAAACGTCGCCGATACAAAACGCTATTTTGCTCTGACCAAGTTCGATAAAATCGTAATAGTCCCCACCGACTCCGGCCATTGCCTTATAGAAGGCGCCGAACTCTACATAGTCGTTTAAACTAGTCGGTAATTTCTCCGGTAAAAGACGTTTCTGGATTTCCTCCCCTGCCAGAAGTTCGCCTCTCATTTCCTCTCGTTCTTCCAGACCATGAACCATATCGTTAAGCGATTCGCTTAATATTCCGATCTCATCGTATCCGGCCGGCGGAAATTCGACTTTTAAATTTCCCTCGCCGATTTCCTCCGCCTTTCGACTGATGATCCGAATACGTCTGACTACGAACCAGGCAAGTCCATACGCCAATAAAATCGCAATTGCTCCGATAATGGCAGTATACCGGATAAGTTCGTCCCGATTATCCCGAATCTGCCTGGCACCCTCGGTTCTATCTATTAAAATTAGATTATATCCTAATAAATTCTTTCTTAATAAATCGTAAACGAGACCTTTGCCTGCACTCTCCTTAGAAGCTACTAATGGAGAGGAATCCAAGGCCCACATGACCTCTTCCGCTTCGCTTCGACTTCTTATTAAAATTCCGGAATCAGCTAAGGAGGCTTTGTTTCTGGATGCATTCGGCAATGTCGTCTCCGAGCTTCCTGCCAAAATCCATTCCCGCAATAGTTTCCATTTCGCACGCACGTTCTTGCGTTCGTCCGGATCCTTATAATATCTCCGAATCGCCGCGGAACCCGCTTTAAAAGGAAGGAACGTAAAATCATCTAGAGCCGCTTCCCGCAATCCATAAAAAGCGTCTTCCGAACGATGATCGTCAGCAAGGCTCCAATCGTCCTTACTTGATTCCAGACGAATTAGGGAATCTCTAACCTCTTCGGCCTGAGCTTCCAATTGTCGTATATTCTCCTGAATTTCCTCCGGTGATTCTCTTGTATCACCCTGCTTTAGAGGAAGTTTTAACTTCTTCTCCCATTCTAGGATTTCTTTTGAAGTTGCAACGGCCTTCTCCTCAAAGGATTTTTTCTCTTCTCTTGATCGTTTCTGCGCTTTCTGAAATGTCGTTACGTACGGTTGGAGTTCCTCCAGCTTGGTTTCTCTCTTTTTCAAAAGTTTTCTATAATTGGCCGTAAGAGTTCGAAATTCCGAATCGGCTGCCGGTTTCGCCTTCCCGTCCTTGCGTAATTCAGTAATACGAGATTTTAATTTTTGCGCGAGCTCCGCGAATTCCGAAGAAAGTTTACGATCTTCTTCCAAATACTCGCGCCACTGACTTGCGTGATTTGCAACTTCTTCCGCAAGAGTTCGAGAACGCTCTGCCGTATTAGGATTTCTGAATACTGGACGGAAGACCACCTCGTATTGGCGTCCGCCAACTTCGTAAGCTTCGGGCTCCGATTTATTTCGAATCGTTTCCAAAACGTCGGTTTCGCCGAATAGCGAGGAGCGACTTTCTTCGAATTCAGGTAAACTTAAAAGTTTTTTGGCCGTACCCGAGGATTGCAAAAATAGTAACCCGGTATCCAAAGTTTGCTTACCGACTCTGTCATAAGCGAGGATACGAATTTTATCGGGCAGCAAACCGAGGGAAGAAATTCCGTCTTTATAAGATCCTCGAAAAAAGTTCTGTAATGCTTTCGCTAAACTAGTTTCTCCTGCGGCCGCTCTTTTCTCCGCATCGGGGATGGATCGTTCCGCAGTCTTACGTTCTTTCTCCAGTTTTTCCTTATCCGACGAAAATGTTTTCTTTTTCTTAGGATCTAAATCCGGTTTTAATAATTCAATCTCTATGTTCTTGATCTCATCTTCGATTTCTTCGATTCGCGACCTAGCGCTTTCCGCAAAGAGTCTTGATTGGGCCGTCTTCTCGGCAATAGAGCGTATTTTATCGTAAACGGGTGCATCGATCGGTGCTCCGTTTTCTTTCCGTAGCTCATTGCGAACATTAGCCTCAAATTCCTTAATTTCATTCTCGGATAAATATCTCGTAAAGTAAGTGTCGACCGATCGATATACATTTCCTCGTTTAACGTTCAATCCGATGGATTGACCGAACGACTTGAGCGCACCTAAAAAACCCGCCTCTTTTTGAACGACGGTTCTTTTGAATTTACTGAGTTCTTTTTTCTTTTCTTTAACGCGAATTTTGAATTCTTCGATTAGAATCATACTTCGACTTAGATTCTCAAGGTCTAAAACGACAGTATTCACATATTCTAATGGAGCTTTCAGTTCCGAGCTAAGCTTCTCTTCAAGCGCTTTTTTTTGCTGAGAATAATGAATTGCGGAAGTGAATGCAAGTATGCTAATAACTAAAATAGCGGTGAAAAAAGAAAGCTTTGCCCTAATTCCCGGAAGTATCTTTCTTAAAATCTTATTCTTAATCATTTCTTTCTCTCGTATGAATTAGGGTAAGCCTGTTTCGGGACGGATTCTTTAGGCGTTGATATCTAACGGCCATAATTTTTTTGATCGAACGTAGGCCGAACCCTCCGTCCGCTCCGCTTTCGTAGAGTTCTTTCCAAGATTCGCTTTTCACTTTTGTCGGATCAAAGAAAATGCCTTCATCAGTGACCGAAAACCGCCAGCTTCCCTTGTTCTTCCTCATTCTCAGTTCGATCGTAGATTTTTTGTCTTCAGGAAATCCGTGCTCGATGACGTTAGTAACTGCTTCGTCCAAACAAAAGACGATTCGTCCCTTTATCAGATCGGGACAATCTTCCCCCAAGAAAGAACGTACTTCATTCCTGACTTTGGCTAACTCGTCAAAGTCGTTGCAGAATAGATAAACCTTTTCCTTGCCGGGATTCATTCTCGATTGTTATACGATCGAGAGAGCTTCTTCTAAATTCGGGAATATTCTAACTTTCTTGGTAAAATACATCAGCTCCATCGTATCCTTAACTTCTTTCTTAAGGCTACAAAACACGATTTCACCTGATTTTTCTTTTAAAAATTTCTGAATCGAATTCAACACGCCGATCCCGGCGGAAGCGATATAAGTCAGTGCGGTACAGTCGCAAACGATAGTTTTAACTCCGTTACCGACTGCAGATTCCAATTTCAACTTGAGGTCGGGCGCAGTCTTAGCGTCGATTTCGCCCGCTACTTTAAGAATGAGTCGATTTCCCTCTAGTTTTTCGTTAAAAGTTAAATTTGCCATTTTAGATACCTTTCTTTAAATCCTTCATCAAATCCTTGGTCTGAATAATGGAATATAATTTACGTTCTAGAGTATCTATTTCGTAATAATATTTTATATTCGGATCCCCTTCGAACGTGTGCGCATATTTTCGTATACCTTGTATCGCTTTCTTTGCATTTCCTTCTAAAATTCCTTTCGTAATGGAATAATAGAGTTCGATAGCAATTGAATCCATTAAATTTTGTTTAAATCCCTTTTCTCGTTTATCTAGAGCGGCCAGCAGATTTTCAACTTCAGGCTGACTGTAAACTTCCGAGTCGCTATAATTGATTATATATCTGGAGAGCAATCTTTTACAGCGCGTAAGATTATTCGCTTTTGTGGCCGCTAGTATCTGCTGGTATAAAGTATGGATTTCCGTTTCAAGGTATACTTTTTGTCGAGTACCGTCCAGTTTGACCGGTTCAAACGCGGACTTCAACTCCTCCTGGGAGAAATTACGAATCGAATCCTCGAACAATTTTTCGTTATTATTTCTAGTTAGCTGCGCAAATTCGTTCAAAGGTTTTTCTAGCAAACCTATAAATTCTAGGGCCTCGCTTGAAATTGCGATTTTCGGATCATCTTGAATTTTCTCTAAAAAGAAAATACAAGAGTCTCCTAGTGCCGAAAGATTTTCGGCCAAGGCCTGTGAAACCAATCTCTTGCATTGATGAGGAATGGTATGGAGATATGCCGGATCACGAGAATCTTCCTGAATTTTATCGATCATTCTACTGGAAGCTAGAGCCGAGACCGATTTTTCTCTTTCCCATCCGGCATAAACCAGAGGTTCAAATAAATATTTTTTGAAATTCTTTTTGCCCGATAAGGCGAGCAAACGAATTGCCTTTACGAGTTCTTGGGCAAGATCCGGTGGAATTGAAATTCTTTTTTCTGACATCTTGAAATGGATCTTGTTGGATCGATTCGACTCCGAATTCTAACAGATTTTGGAACCTTGTTCCTTGAAAATCTCCCACATGGATGGCAAAATTTCCTCGAAATGGGGAATACGTATAGCAAATTCTTAGATCGGTCTTGAGCAGAAAAATAAGGATTTCGGGACATATTTGGGAAGAAAAAAGGGTTCGAACACGTTCGAACCCGGCAGGAACAATCTAAGCTTATAAACGTTTGCAACGTTCTCCATCGGGAAGATGAGGGTGATAGATATGTTTGATGGGTCTTTCCATGCAGGCCATACATTCGCGCACTTTATGCTCTTCCTTTAATGTTGAACATTGCGCGGCGGTTTCCCTCGGTTGAGCAAAAATCGACACGATCCCAATCAGGCACGACGAAATTCCGACGGCTAATAATATTAATTTAATTTTCACAGCCTTCTCCTGTTGTATTAAACGTGAGAGTCATATCCAACGGGGAAGAGGTTGGCAAGTAAAAAAGACTTTATTCGTTCGTTGAAAAATTTCAATTTCGCAAAAACTTAGATGTTATGCGTCATTACCTCGATAAAAATAATCGGGAATTTATGCGGTTTCGATACTGATTTTGGTTACGTCCGCTAGCCCTTTCACGTCGTCTACGATATTCAAAACGTCAAAACCATGCGGCACTGCGATCGTGAGCTTGATCTGCGCACTTTTAGAAAGGAAATCCTGCATAAAAGATTCCGAAACCAATTTAAGATTATTTTTTGCCAACAGGTCCCGAAACCCTTTTCTATGAAACTTCTTTTGTTTTAAATCCAAAATCAAAACTTTATATTCGTATTTACCGAAATATTTGGATTCGACCAAATCGAACGCTATAAGTATCATCAGCGTGAGTCCGGTCGTTAAGAGGGAGGCAAAATATAAACCCGCCCCTACTAAAAGTCCGATCGAAGAAACAACCCAAATAGAAGCCGCCGTATTCAATCCCTTGATATTCATTCCGGACTTAATGATCGCACCCGCGCATAGAAAGCCTACTCCCGAAACGACCTGTGCGGCAATCCTAGTCGGATCCGCCATTTCTCCGGTATAGTATGTCGGGACGAAGATCGACAAGAGCATCAAAATGGTCGATCCGAGTCCGATCAAAATGTGAGTTCTAAAACCTGCCCCGTGATTTTTTTGTTCCCGATTCCAACCGATAAGACCGGCAAAAAGAATAATCAAGAAAATTCTTATGGTGACGGTAAATGCGTCGATCTGCTTTGAATCGAGTAAGTTTAAAAATTCCTGCATTGCATCTCCCTGACGTTTAATTTTTACAGTATTCTAGTCCGGTTAAAAGCTTTTAATGAAATTCAAAAAGAAAAATTCTCAACTTCCTTCAAGGTTTTAATCTAAAGACTGAAGAGATTAAACCACTGTCCTTGCATATGACCCCGGACATTCTAATTTTATCCCATTCTAAAGGCCTGCCTTCCTTACTCAATAGGATACCGCCGGCTTCCTCTACGGCGATTGCTCCAGCCGCAAAGTCCCAGACTTTTGCTCCGTTAAAGTTTAAAAAAAGATCCGTCTTTCCGAGCAGTAGTTCTCGAAACCCGGCACCCGTTGCTGCAAGAGATCTGGACGCCAAGGAATTCTTTACGACATTCGCAATCCATACAAAATCCTCATCGGCAAGAGTATTATTAATTTCTAAAGAAACAATACTGCGGGATAAATCGGACTCCCCGAAAAAAAAGACCTTGCGGCCGTCCACCGTCGTACCTTTTCCCCTTTCGGAAAGGACGATCGAGCCCGTTGCGGGAAAATAAATGCATCCTGCGACCGGCTTTCCTGCTTCAACATAAGCCATAATCACGCTAAACTCAGACATCCCCCTGGAAAACAGAGTTGTTCCGTCAAGCTCGTCGCAGACTATATATGAAGTCGGTAAGGGTTCCGAATTTTCCTGTTCCTCTAAAATAATCGGAATTCCGGAAAACTCTCTATGCAACGATTCAAATAAAATTTCATGGGAAGCGAGGTCTGCGTCCGTCAGCACCTGCATAGGATCCTTTAAACTATATTCCGACTTTCCATCGAAATATTTTAGAATTTGTTCTCCTGCTTCCCTGCTAATCGATTCAAAGAGAGGAAGTAGATCGGAGCGAATCGACATTCAGATCATGGACCGTCCGTTGTCGGAGTTCCACCTTCTTCTCCGGGCGGTGTCGGCTGCTTTTGCGGATTCGGTGCCGGATCATCGTCTAGTATCGAAGGACGTTTATGTTTTTTGGAAGATTTCGGAAGGGAAATACTTCTGATTTTAATGTAAGATCCGAATACCCAGCCGGTTGCCGTCTCGGTGAATGCGTCTTTGAATTTAGTATTTACTAATACTTTATAATAGAAATTTTCGATTCGTTGTCCGTTGATATCCAGTATATAACGCTTCGGACTTTTTTGTAGGATTTTTCCTACTTCCCCACCGTCTAGATCTCTAAGCGTCGGAGAACCCACAAAAGGCTCTTTGAGTAAAGGTACTTTCTCCGAGGTAACGGTCATGAACTTGCCGAAAGCTTTTAACTTATATAACCGAATACCGATTTCCTTAGCGATTACTTCGGAATCCGGAAAATTATTTAAAATTCGTAAAAGAGCAAAAATTGCGTAGGAATTTTTTTGAGAGGTAAGAGTATCCAGAATCTGCGCTCTAAGATTCCCCTTGTCTCGAAACGCGTCTTCTAGGATATGCATCGAGGTTCGCGTTTTGTGGCGACCCAAGGCTTCGACCGCAGCTTTCTGAAGTTCCTCATCAGGAGAGTTAAGATAATCTATAAAAATTCGAATGTCTTCCGGCGCTTGATAATATCCCAAGCCGAGAATCGAAGCTTTGACTATATCCTTATCGTCGGAAGTAATCCCTTTACGAAGCAGTACTTCTCTTGCACTCGGATCCGCCGTTTTTCCCATTCCTCTAAAACTCGAAACTCGAATTTCCTTATCACTGGATTTTGCGCCCGCGTAAAAATATTCCAATGAGGCACGAGCGCCTATATCGGCTAAGCCGAAATAGGCGGCCTGCCTAACGGCCTCGCCGTCACGATCGATCATTTTGTGCAGAGTCTTTACTCCTTTCTTCGAACCTAATCGACCCAATGCAAATGCCGCCGCAGCTCTTACTCTGGGAATCGGATTGGTCAATCCGTACCGACTCAGCTTTGTAATATTATGATTTGCTTCGGCTTGAAAAACGGAAAGAAGCCCGCGCTTAAACTGATCGTTATACTTTTTGATTTCTTTCGCATCTTGCGGAAATTCCGAATTTGTAGGAGCTGAGGAATCGTCAGGATTTTGAGCGGGATCCGTGCCATGCCCTTCTTCTTGCGATCCAGGAGCGGAAGGATCGGAATTTGCAGGGGGTTGACTCGAATTACTCTGGGCAAAGTCTGATTCGAGTCCTGGAACAACCAACGATCCAAGGATCAGGAGAAGAACGAAAATATGGGAATTAGTGCGGGTCTGCATTTTAAATAAAAAAGAGGACATCGGTTCCAGGAAACAATCCCCTCCTCAAGCCTCTATTCTTTTTTTCGACCGATCACGAGTCGGCAATGACCTTTTTTTCCACTTAATGCGTAAGTACGCTCGGCGTTCCATATTTTTACAGAATAATTTCTTTCCTGCATTAAAAAACCGACCTGATTTTTGTCGGCCATTTGTAGTCCAATAATGTAGAATAGTTAGATTTGGAACTGCTTGACGAACGTTTTGAAAGCTGTTAATCTACTACAAAAGGAGTCTTTTTATTAGTAAGCTCAGCGGTAACCTTTCCGGACTTAAATCCAATCAAGTGCAACGTCTGAAGAAACTTTCAGAAAGAAGAATCCGGGAAAATGTAATCATCACCCCGGAAGTTTCAAGAACTCTCACCGAACTTTCCCACGAAATCGGCCGTCAGGTCGGGATATTAATCGATAGGACAGGCTATGTTACCCACGTAATCGTCGGCTCCGATAGCTCGATCGATATTCCATGGTTGGATCGAATCCGGATGTCGGAAGCGAGATTGCGAGGCTTACGGCTCGTGCATACTCACCTCAAAGACGAGTCTTTAAACCAGGAAGATTTGACGGACTTAGCATTACTTCGACTAGACTATATTACCGCAATTACCGTGGCCGAAAGCGGCCTCCCTAAAGCGTATTATTCCGCGTACGTCAATCCCGAAGATGAGGAAGGCGAGCCTTGGACGGTACTACCGCGCAAGAATCCCGGCCAATTGGAGGAAGGTATACTCGAAGAGATTCTAGATATAGAAACTCGAATGGCTCGGTATAGGCATAATTTCAAAGGAGCACAAAAAGAAAACCGGGCATTCTTAGTAGGCGTTTATCCGGAACACCAAAGAGGTCGAACTCCGAGTCAATCGATAGAAGAGTTAAAGGAACTCTGTAGAACTGCCGGTGTTCACGTAGTCGATTCCTTCATCCAAAAAAAGAACAGACTCGATCCCGCAACCGTTTTAGGAAAAGGAAAGTTGGAGGAAATCGTTCTCAAAGCGATCCAAAAACAAGTCGAGCTACTCGTGTTCGATTTAGAATTAACTCCTTCCCAAGCTAAGAAAATTTCCGATTATGCGGACTTAAAAGTAATCGATCGAACACAACTCATCTTGGATATTTTTGCTCGGAATGCCAAAAGCCGCGACGGTAAACTTCAAGTGGAATTGGCGCAATTAAAATATCTCAAGGGGCGACTAACGGAACTTGACGACAATATGTCGAGGCTTACCGGAGGAATCGGAGGAAGAGGTCCGGGTGAAACAAAACTGGAAATCGGCAAACGTAGAGTGGAAGAAAGAATTTCCCGGCTAGAGCAGGAATTAAAATCCCTAAAGAAAAGAAGGGAAATTGCGAGACGCAGGCGTAAGAAAAATGAGATCCCGGTTTGTGGAATCGTCGGATATACGAACGCAGGTAAATCCACTCTTTTGAACATGCTCACGAACTCGGAAGTATTGTCCGAAGATAAACTTTTTGCGACCTTGGATCCGACTTCTAGACGACTTAGATTTCCGGAAGAAAGAGAGATCATTATTTCGGATACCGTAGGATTTATTCATGATCTTCCTCCGGAACTGTCCAATGCATTCAAGGCAACGTTGGAAGAGTTGGGAGATTCGGATTTATTACTACATGTCGTGGATATATCGAATCCTGAGCATCATCTACATATGGAAGCGGTGGAATCCATCCTGGAAGATTTGGGACTGGCGGAAATTCCCAGAATCCTAGTCTATAATAAGATCGATATTTTACCTGAAGAAGCCAGGACTGAGCTGATACGAGAAGCCGATATCGATACCGTGTACGTTTCGGCATTTAAGAAAATCGGATTGGATCTTCTCTTGCGTAGAATCGAAGAACGCATCTATTCCGAAGCCGCGGCTAAATTGCGCGAACAAAAGCTACTTCAAGGATTTAATAAACAATTCGAGGAAGAAGAACGAGAGGACGAACCTCTTCCGATTCCTTAAAAGAGCCTTGCACCTATTTAATTTGCTTCCGATTTCTTTCCGAATTGAATTTTTGTATCTTTCCCCGTAATGAGTGATGATTTTTTTCCTCATCTGGAACTTAAGTTCCAGACGAAGTCTTGTTTTTCTGAGAAACAAAGAACGGAGGAAAAAATGCTTCAATTTCTATACGATCGATCGACCAAACGAAATACGCTTATCGCGTTCATTGCTACCGTCTTCATAATGATATTTATGAACGGAATCTCCACAGCTTTTTACAATTCTACCGGGGGATACGGAATTTTGGATATGGCTGGAGGTGCTAACCTGACCGATTCTCGTTCGCCGATCCTGTCCGAATCCGAGACGAACGATCTTCTTCAACACTACGGCGAGAAGGGGATTCGGTTTCATAAGAGGATATTAATCGGAGATCTGGTATTGCCGACTTCTCTTACGATCAGTTTTTGCTTTTTAATCGGCTTGCTTTATAAAATTAGAACGAACGAAATTTCCGCACCAAAAACGATGTACATTCCAATGACGTATCTTGCGTTAGATACGCTGGAGAATCTTGTCATTTGCAAGATTCTATTCTCCTATCCGGAATCCGCGGGAAACTTAACTCTTCCGTTAAATTTATTACGTACGGCGAAGTTCGCAGCAAGTGGAGTAATGGTTGTAGCTAGTATATTTTATTTTTTGAAACTGTTAAACGAAAAAACTCGGAGAAAACGGACGGTTAATCCGTAAATAGCATGCAGCCCTTGCGGATTATGCAAAGGCTGTTTTAGCTTCTTCCAACGTATGATAGATTGCTACTTTTTTAGGTAATTCCATTAAACGAATTACATTTTCTAAAAAGTGATTCAGCCCGCCGATAACGATTTTACCGTTATGCTGATCCACCGTTTTAATTAACGTGAGAAGAGTCGCAACACCCACGCTGTTGATATATTCTAGAGCGGAGAGATCCAAAATAATTTCGAAAACTCCCTCGTCAAAAACGAAGTTGATCTTACGCGAAATTTCAAAAGCGTTTGAATTTGTCACCTTTCCGTTCATCGTCACGACGAGAACTTCTCTCTCCTTTACGGGAGTACGTTTTGTTTCTATAAACAACCCTTCGAATTCCGTTCTTGCCATTTCTTCCTGATCCGTGCTATAACAGCAGTTTACCATCTTTAAGGGAGGCTTGGATTTCCTTGCTTCCCTTGATGTTTTTCAGCTTTGATTCCACCTGGGCAGTCCCTTGAGTTAGAATCCGTATCCATCCCTTTCCGTCGACTTCTCCCTCGAAATCGAGGTAAATTCTTCGGTGGTCTTCTTTCCTACGAAAAGTGACCGTCCCCCCTTGGCGCAAGTTTTCCCAATAAGATACTTGTGCTCCGAACGTCATTAGACGAGAAATTCCGTCTAAATCCAAAAATAAATCTAAATGTTCGTCCCCGTAACCTCCGTGAAGAGAAATAGTGAACGGGAATTCGTCCATGAATTACAATTTGTCCTCCAATCGGATGGCAATCGAAGGCTCCAAAATCACATCCAGCGAATCGATTCTTCCAAGAGAGGCCAAAATCGAAGCTTCGACGCAAGGATGCGTGATGACCACAACTTCAGCGGGTTCCCGATCGGATTCGTTTTGACGTACGGAGGATATAGAAACTCCGTTTGTCCCGAGAACTTTAGCAATTTCAGCCAAAACGCCCGGTTGATCAACTGAATTAAATCGTAAATAATATCTAGCTTCCGTCTGATTTGCTTCGGAAATTGTAGCTCGATGAAACCGATTTCGTTCCGGCGCTAGACCTTTTTTACGACGAGAAGCATAGTATACCAAATCCGCCATCACTGCCGATGCCGTCGGAAGCGCCCCCGCCCCTTTTCCAACTAAAAGTCCCGATCCCGCATACGCAGTTTTATAATATACTGCATTTGTTTCGTTCATCACGCTTGCAAAGGCATGCTGAACTGGGATCATGACCGGCTGAACGCGAGCTTCAATTTTACCGTCCAACTTACGAACCAAACCCAATAATTTAATTCTATAGCCTAGATCGGAAGCAAACTGAATATCCAATCGTGTAATCTTTGTTATCCCCTCGGTCGTTATGCTCTGTAAAGGAATTTTCTCCCCGAATGCGAGAGAGCCTAAGATACTGATTTTATGCGCAGTATCGATTCCCTCCACATCGAAGGACGGATCCGCTTCGGCAAATCCTTTCTCTTGAGCCAAACGTAATGCTTCCGCGTAGTTCAAATTCTCCTTTTCCATTTTGGAAAGAATAAAATTAGTCGTGCCGTTTAAGATTCCGTATAGTCCGAGAAATCTATCCCCGGCCAAACAATTACGAATCGCTCTAATGACCGGTATCGCACCGCCGACGGCGGCCTCGTAACCTATTTCCGAATGATTTTCTTCCGCAATTTTAAATAATGAATCCCCTTTTTCGGAAAGCAAAGCCTTGTTCGCGGTAATGACGGTTTGTTTGGCTTGTAAGGATCGAACGACTATCTCTTCCGACGTGGTCGTCCCTCCGATTAATTCGAGAATAATATCAATTTCAGGATTTCCGGCGACCTTTGAAATATCGTCGGTGAGAATCGTATTCGGAAATTCCTTAAGAATCGGAAGGACCTTACCGGGCGTTCGAGTACATACCGAATGAAGTACGATCGATAATCCGAAATCCTTTTCGATTTTATGAGTTTCCTCCCGAAGAATCTTTAAAACACCAGAGCCTACAGTTCCGGCACCGATCATGCCGATATGAATCGTTTCCATTCTTGGACAATCCTTTCGTTTATAAGGATTCGTTCGACCTTTTTCCGAAACGGTTTGGAGCCTTTCCGAATAGGAGAGAGGTTTTTTCTTTACGAAATGCGGTCCTCGTGGTAGAGATTCTTTTTTACGGCGGCTTTCGGAACCCGTCGGAAGCGGCGACTCCTCTTCGACAACCTATTACTCGAAGGAACGCCTGAAACTCGAAAGATAAAGGATACCTCCTCAATGGCGAATCGTCGCAAGCCTCCACGTAAATCCTCTCACCAAAAAAAACAGGATTCTCCCCATAAACCAGGCGGAAATAGGGGGCACCAAACCGGCAATCAGACGAAACGCAGACCGGATCAAGGAAAGCCCAGCAACCGCCAGCAACAAACAGTCGCAAATAAAATCAGCCAAACGATGAAAGAATTACCCTCGGCAAAGGAACCCCGCCGCTCGTCTTTCTTAGTGAAGCTGACCGGATTTTTAGCTATTTCGCTTATTCTTTTCTTCGGTTACTTCATACTAATGGAGTATCTGGATAAAACTCCGGTATACGGTAAGCACGGTTGGGATGATGTAGCAGGACAACCGGCCACTTGGGAAGAAGCAGTCGAATACTGTTCCGGAAGAAGAAAGCGGCTCCCGGATAAAGAAGAACTAAGGACATTCTCCAAACGAGCGGACAAAAAACTAAAATCGTTAGGATACTTTTGGTCCACTACTCCGGAGGGAGACAAAGGCAATTTCCAAATCGTGAATCTAAATTCTGGCGAATCGAATTCAAGCCCGACCACCGCAAAATTCGCCGCAATTTGCGTGAAATAAGACTTTCCTTGGTTTAGGTGGAATCCTAACATCGGGACGACAAACTCCTCCGATCGGACCGGCAATCGTTCGGGGGATCGGAACATATCCGGGAGAATGGAATGACGGTCCTCACCTTCGCTAGTGTATGCTATCTCACGGGATTTATCGTCTCGGGACTTTGCGCGTTTTTTTTACTATCACCTAAAGAAAAATTGGAATCCACAGTCCATTTGGGTTGGGCGTTTCTATACTTCGCCCTAATGCAACTCGCTTTTTTGATGGGGACTTCCTTCTTTTATCCCATTTCCTTTTTACATCGCTGGATTTCCATTCCAAGTTCGATTTTAGCCTGTACGCATCTTATCGCGTACTTCTACTTCTTAAATCCTCAAAGCTCCCATAAAGTAGGGAGAAGTTTGTTGACCGGAGGCTTTCTCTTAGCTTTGGGTTCTTTAATTTTGCACGTATTGCGAACGGTTCCCTACCCTCCTAATTATGATTTCTCCGGAAACGTTTTTGACGTAATTCGAGTCGGCGATGAAAGAGTTTTAGCATGGGTCTTATCCTCGTATCTGGGAGCAGCACTGATTTTAGGCGGGGTTCGAGCTTTTCAAGCACCGAGAGCTGATATAAAATTAATGGCCGTCTCTTTATGGGTTCCGTTTCTTCTCTTGTTCGGAACCACATTGCTCTTTCATACGAAAGAGATAGCCGTACCGATCGATCGTGCGATGGCCTTATCTTTCTGGAATCCGCTTTTTCTTACCGCCTTATTCATCGCTTGGCTCGTTCATTTAAGAGCGTCCGGAGAAGCGTTCAGCGTTCGAAACCCGTTATTATTAGGAATCGTATTGCTCCTCCTCTTCGTTTTTCAGGGAAGCAGCTGGCTATTTCTACAACCGGGGCTGGATTCGCTTAGAGAAACGGTAAGCGAACGACAAAAAGCCGAAGACCTTTCTCCTAAATCCTACACATTTACGGTGCAGGATGCGAGCGACTTTAGCTCCGGAGTTACAGGGGGATTGGACCCGTCCTTATTCGGGGAAACGAAACGGGATTTGATCCTTTCTTTCATTTGGGAAAATCCGCAACTACTCGCGCAGGAATTTCCGGCTTATTCAGAAGCGGGAAAAAAATGGATCGGGAATCAGGAGTATTCCGAAAAATTAATCGGACTTTCGAAAGATTTGGAGAAGATCCGAAAAAAAATCAAAAACCTTCCCGAAAAAGAACTCAAAGGGGAAGCGCTTGCGATACTGAACCCTGACGGAAGAAACGAATCTCTTGCCCTTTACTTAAAAGTTCTTTCTGGGGTCGTAAAAAATTCCCCGGCAGAAGGCGAATCGTTAAGAGAATTGATACTAGATCAATCGCGGGAACTTATTCCCGACGGAGAGCCTAGATTCCGAAAAATTCCCGGAACGGAGGAAAAATATTATTATTCCTTAATTCAAAAATCTCCCGGAAAAACTCAGGCTAAAGAAACAGGAATCCCGTATAAGGATTACCTCGCGTTCGAAACAAAACTTTTGGCCAAGCCCCTGCTGGCCTTTCTACTCTGTCTTTTTTTATTCGGAATCGGAATCCATGCCTTTCTCTCGTTCATCATATTTCATCCTTTGGAAAGATTATATTCCGGATTGGAACTCGCGACTGAAGGCGATCTAGAACGTGAACTTCGTGCGGAAGCCTGGGACGAGATCGGAAGTCTGGCGGACCAATTCAATCGAATGATTCAATCGATTCGTTCCATGCCCGCGAATGGCGTCGGAGTCTCCGATCATCACCCCACCGTTAAAGTCGGCTCTTGGAAAGATACTTTACAAAGAATTAAACTAGCCCGTTCGCCTAAAGAATTGGGACAGATTCTTTCCGAGCTAGAGAATTTACCATCTTCGGATCCGAACCGATCCAAACTTATTTTGAAAGCCGCTTTGAAAGCAAAGGATTATCAACGGGCTTATTTGGCTGCGGAAGCGATCCGTGCTTTGGGAACGAATGACTCCGAAGTTATTTTTTTAACTTCCTATTGTTTAAAGAAACTCGGAAATCGAAAGGAGGCTATCCGCTTGGCGGAGAAAGTGCGCACGGAGAATCCGAGACATTCTCAAAATCGACTTCATCTTGCCGAATTATATTTCTTAGAAGGACGCTTAGCCGAAGCGCAGGACATAGCCGTGGAAATTCAAACGGACGAAGGAGTTTCTCCCACTCTTACAAAACTGATGAATGCGATAGAAAAAAAAGGGAGCTGAATCCAATCTGGATTTAATGAAAGGATTCATTCGCAGAATATCAGGCAGATTTCAAACTTCAAACGGTTCCTTTGAGGCCGTTTTGGAAATGGATCCGAATACCGGACTCATCTCAGCAATTCATCAGGGTTCTCTGCTTCAAGCGCCGGAAGAAGGAGATTTATCCTTCGATCCTCAGGAGTCCGTGATCTTTTCCGGATTCGGAGATATTCATGTTCATGCTCGAGAAGACGAGACGAAAAAGCATATTTACAAAGAGGATTTTCATTCCGCAGGATTGGCCGCAATCAACGGAGGCGTAGTACATATTGCAGATATGCCCAATAATCCGGTCCCTCCCGTTAACGATGTAATCTATCTGAGAAAGCAAGAATTAGCCAATCGATCTCCGATACGGATCACCCTCTATGCCGGGATCGGGCCAAAAACAAAACCTTTAACATTACATGTTCCTTATAAAGCATTTATGGGCCCGTCCGTAGGAGAATTATTCTTTCATTCCAACGAACAGTTGGAAGATACGATAAGGCATTATGAAGGACAAAATGTTAGCTTCCATTGCGAAGATCCGGAGGTTTTGGAAAAAAATCAAAGTGAACTCCTGCATGAGGATCGGAGGCCGCCGGAAGCCGAGACTTTGGCCACCGATTTCGCTCTTTATTTAATCGAAAAATATAAACTTAAAGGTAAGCTCTGTCATTATTCCACTGGCGACGGATTACAAAGAATAATCAATGCTAAGAGAAGAGGGGTTTCGGTAACTTGTGAAGTAACTCCGACTCATCTATATTTCGATCGAACGATGCTTACGGATGAAAACCGACATTGGTTTCAAATGAATCCTCCATTACGCGGACCTGGCGATAAAACCATGCTTCTTCAAGGTATTCGAGACGGTTGGATCGATTATCTAGCTACCGACCATGCTCCCCATTCGATAGAAGAAAAAAAAAGGGGAACCTCCGGAATCTCCCAACTAGATACCTATGCACTCTTTGTTACCTGGCTTCATCGTGACGGAAAAATTTCGCTGGAAAAAATCGCAGAAATTTGTTCGGAGAATCCCGGAGAATTTGTGAACGAATTTCTACCTAAAGAATACGGCAAGGGTTTTGGAAAATTGGAGCCAGGATATTGCGCGAGTTTTACCGTCCTTAATTTTCATAAACCGACGACCTTCCGAAAAGAGGATATCAAAAGCAAAAGCGGATGGTCTCCTTTCGAAAATGTCACGTTTCCAGGAAGCATTCTCGCGGTTATCCATCGAGGGCTCAGAGTAAAATAGATAGATTCGAACATTTCTTTTCCGATCCTTGGCAGTCGACAAAGATTATTCCGAGGATTCTGAATCAGACTAAAATCCGGGGCTTTATAATCCTAATTTACGCATTTAAGAAAATACGAATCGATATTCCTTGGTCGGTTTACTCCGAAAAACTGTTTCGTAATCCGCTGCCGAATTCGTAATCCGAGTTTTAAATCATGTCTAAACATCATAGCTTGCTTTGGAGCAAATCGAATAAATGGAAACGCACTTAAAGGAAAAAATAGCATTAGTAACCGGATCAACTGCCGGAATCGGATTGGCGATCGCTACGCAATTGTTAAACGAAGGTGCAACCGTCTTCATAAACGGCAGAACAAAGAAGCGTGTGGACGAAGCGCTGGTATCGATAAGGAAAATTCTGCCGAATGCAAAAGTAGAAGGAATCGAAGCGGATTTTTCCAAACCTGAAGAGATAAAAACCCTTCAAAATAAGGTCCCGAATATCGATATCCTCGTTAATAACGTGGGTATTTTCGAACCTAAGGATTTTGTCGATATCCCTGACGAGGATTGGTTTCGTTTCTTTGAAGTCAATGTCATGAGCGGAGTTCGACTTTCCCGTTATTATCTTCCGAAGATGTTAAAGAAAAATTGGGGACGGATCCTATTTATCTCGAGCGAATCAGGTTTGCAAATTCCTGAAGAAATGATTCATTATGGTGTGACTAAAAGCGCACAGATCTCGTTAAGCCGCGGACTTGCGGAGCTCACAAAGGGTAGCAATGTTACGGTTAACTCGGTGCTGCCCGGCCCGACTCGATCCGAAGGGGTTGAAGGTTTTTTACAAGACCTTGCTAAACGACAAAAATCGACCGTCGAAGCGGTTGAAAAACAATTTTTCCAATCGGCAAGACCTACGTCTCTAATCCAGCGCTTTGCCTCCGTCGAAGAAGTTGCAAATTTAGTAACATATTTAGCAAGTCCTCTTTCCTCCGGAACGAACGGTGCCGCATTACGAGTGGATGGTGGAGTCGTGAAGTCGGCATTTTAATGCTTAAGTTGAGCGTCTTAGATCAATCGCCGATTCGAAAGGGTAGCACCGCAAAGCAAGCAGTTCGCGAAACGGTCGAACTGATACAATTCGTGGACCGTTTAGGTTATCATCGTTTTTGGGTATCAGAACATCATAATATACTGGGATTGGCCGGTTCAAGCCCGGAAGTATTAATCGCGCATATAGCGGGCGAAACGAATAGAATTCGGGTCGGTTCAGGAGGAGTCATGCTTCCGAATCATAGTTCTCTTAAAGTCGCGGAAAATTTTAGAATGTTGGAAACCCTTTTTCCAGGTAGAATCGATTTGGGTGTAGGACGAGCGCCCGGCGGAGACAGACTAACTGCTGCTATTCTGAATCCTGGAAACAGTTTTGTCCAAAACGATTTCGTACAACAACTTATTGATCTGAAGCATTTCCTTACCGATACAGCAGAGCCCGACTCTATACAGGCGAAAGTGAGGGCGATCCCGATCGTAGAAACCGTGCCCGAGCTATGGATTTTAACATCCAGCGGGGAAAGCGGACTTTTAGCGGCTCATTTTGGAATGGCATTGTCCTTTGCCCATTTCATTAATCCGAACGGAGGGCCGCAGGCGATGCATGCCTATCGAGAAAAATTTCAGCAATCGGAAGCTCTAAAGAATCCGCAAGGAAGCGTGGGAGTTTTCGTACTTTGCGCGGATACCGAAGAAAAAGCGAACGAACTTCGTGCAGTTATGGATCGGCAGCTACTCAATATCGAGAAAGGAATCAGTGAAGGAATCGTTTCTTACGATGAAATAAAATCACAACGATATACGGATGCCGAGGAATATCGTATTGCCTACAACCGGGGGAGAATGGTAACCGGAACACCGGATCAAGTTAAAGTAAAGCTCTTGCAGTTAGCGAAAGAATACCAAGTCGACGAAATTGTAGTCACTACGATTACCCATGATTTCAGCGACCGCTTACGATCCTATGAACTCTTAGCGGCTGCATTCGAATTAGAAGAATTTCCCAAAAAATAAATTCCGATCAAGATTGAGAAATTATTCTTATTCCCGAGTGAAATTTTAAAAAAGGAATCAAACCGCCGATCCAATTAAGAATCCGTCAATTTGGATCGGCTCGTTCTCTTCCCTACTTACGACAGGTTTCCGGATTAAACCTCGGGATTTTCTATCACTAGGGCAATTCCTTGACCGCCACCGATACATAGAGATGCTACGCCGTATTTAGCTTTGCGACGTCTCAACTCGTAAGCAAGAGTAATCGTAACTCGAGCCCCGCTTGCTCCCAATGGGTGACCGATAGCGACCGCACCACCGTTGACATTCGTAATATCGGGATTCAATCCCAGTTCTTTTTGCACGGCTAGGTATTGCGCAGCAAAGGCCTCGTTTACCTCGACTAAACTCATATCCGAAAGCTTTAATCCCGCTTTTTTTAGTGCGGCAGGAATTGCAATAGCAGGTCCGATACCCATTTTAGCGGGATCACAACCGGCATGACCATACCCGCGAATTATAGCCAACGGTTTCTTGCCAATTCGCTTAGCATAGGAAGCTGATGTAACGATCGTCGCGGCGGCGCCGTCGTTTAAACCAGAGGCGTTTCCGGCAGTAACGGTTCCACCCTCCCTGAATGCGGGCTTTAGACCGCCAAGTTTCTCGATCGAAGCGACGCCTTTAATGAATTCATCCTTTTCCAAGGTAATCGGCTTCTTCCCGCCGACGGTAACGGAGACAATCTCTTCCTTCAGTCGACCTTCCGACGTCGCCTTCTCTGCCCTCGCCTGGGAAATTCCCGCCCAATCGTCTTGCTCCTTACGACTGATCTTGTATTGATCTGCAAGATTTTCCGCAGTGGCTCCCATAATCAATCCGACATACTGATCCGTAAGCCCCTGTTCGAGACTGTCTTCGAATTCGGAGGAACCGTACCTCACTCCCCAGCGGGCATTACGAACGACGTAAGGTGCGTTACTCATAGATTCGGAACCGCCGGCGAGGACCGCCTCTGCGTCACCTAAGTAAATCTTCTTAGCCGCTTGAATAATCGCCTCCATTCCGGAACCGCAAAGCCGATTTAGAGTAAGAGCAGGAACGCTAAGAGGTAGACCGGTTTTTAATCCGATATGCCTCGCCAGATAGATGGCTTCTTTTCCGGTCGGTATAACATTTCCGAAAATCGATTCAGTGATGTCTTCCGGATTTATTTTAGTTCTTTCTAAAAGAGTCTTTGATACATGAACTCCCAAGTCCACTGCACTGATATCCTTTAAGGTCCCGCCAAAATTACCGAAAGGCGTCCTTATCCCGTCTAAAATAACCGCTTCTTCCATTTACTTCGTTCCTCTAATAAATATTATATTTTTATAATTCTTTAACTTAGTTTATTCGCAACGGGAAAATCCAGATTAAACGGATCGATTCCCAATCCTGTCTTGAATCCGCCCCCGTTTAAAAAGTTCGGAAATAGGTTATCATCCGCCCAAAAACTTTCCAATCGAGCGAGTTTACCATTTCCCCTTCCGGTAAAGGCAGTTTCCAGATATTCACCGTCGCTCGTTTTTTGTAAGAAAGAAATATCGAACGGTGAGGCGCTCACCGGAAAATTAAACCCCAAAGTCTTAATCATCGCTCTCAAAAAAATTTTTCCATTTCGAGTAATTTCAATTTTCGTAATAGATCCTTCCTTTTGCCAAAGGAAATCCGCACGTTCTTTCGGAATTGCCCAATTGCGAATCCCTTCGTCCACGGCGTCCTGACTTGATACGAAAATCCGCGTGATTCGCTTATACTTTCGATCTTTATATTCAAAATTACCCGGGATATAAAGAATCTCATAATAAGGTCCTACGTCCGAAGATTTGTAATTTACGAGCATAAGTGAGCCCAGACCGCCGCGGTAATTTTTGCGATCTTCCTCGTCGAAAAAGCCCCTATCTAAGTTATAGGATTGATTCGCAAATAGCGGAAAGATAAATCCTTCTCCATTTAGATGCCATGGCGCCGGAAAATGTTTTTTAGTCAACGAGGCGGTAACTACTGCCTTTTTGACTTGGGTAGCCACATTGCCGCCTTTTGAGCGTGCAGAAGAAGTTTCGGATGCCTTCTTTTTAGGTTTTGCTGGGCTTTTTTCCTTTATTTTCATCCGGTTAATCCGTTTTTTTTTTATGAACCCATCCTCCGAAAAACCCCGAATTTGGAAAGGAAACTCTTGAATGTTCTGCCCATTTTCAGGATAACTGGAATAGGACAGAACATTATCGGAGGACAATTGCCCTCTAGACTCTGTCCGGAAGGCAGTCCATGACACTAGTAGCTACTCGCCCGAAACGGCGCACCAGAAACAGCCTTAATAAGCAGACCATCGTACAAGCTGCGATGGAAATTCTTACCGAAGATGGAATCGACGGATTGTCCATGCGAAGAATCGCTGAGAAGTTAGATTGCAGCGTTGCGAGTCCTTACTCACATTTTAAAAGCCAGCAGGATATCATTAAAATCTTAATCTCCCAGGGTGAAGCTCAACTTACGGAGACTTTGAGAGAAGCGAAATTACACGGTAAAAACGCGTACGAAAAATTAACTCGAATCGCTCGCACTTACTATGAATTTTCCGGAAATAACCAAGAGCTTCACAAAGTGATGTTCAATACCGTTCACGGTCACATGCATCGTAAAGCATTCCCGAAATTACCCACGAGCTATCGGGTATTTCTCGAAACGATCCGAGAGGGTTGTCGTTCGGGTGAATTTATTATCACTGAAGAAGAATATCCCTCACTCGCTCGAACAATGTATTCCTGGATGTATGGGATTATCGTTTTAGATATGACCGGCATGCTTAAGAAGCGCGGTATGGGTGATCCTTTAGATGAAGGATTTTTATTCTTCCGCAAAATTCTTTTGGGCGACGAGATTTAATTCGTTCCGAAAAAATTTGACGATTATAAAATTCTTTTGGATCTTATTTTTAGATCCTAGAATTTCCGTTCCGAAAAATAACTTAAATGAAAAAGAAAGTATTTCTATTCGCTTCCGTCCTATTGCTGCTGGCGCTTGCTTCAGCTCCGTATCTTAGATCCGTTGAAACCGAAGAATTAAATTCCGAAATCAGAAGTAAGGTAGAAGGAAAGTTCGTGCGTCTCTCTAAAGGGCTCACACATTATCGGATTTCCGGTCCTGAAAACGGTAAATTAGTGGTTTTAGTTCATGGATTTTCGACACCGTATTTTATTTGGGACTCAACGACGGACGCGTTAGAGCGGGCCGGTTACAAGGTTCTTCGATTCGACTTATACGGGAGAGGCTACTCGGATCGACCCAATACAATCTACGATATTCAACTTTTTCAAACCCAGTTAGAGGAACTTCTATCCGCATTAAAGATTTCCGGGCCCTTCGATATAATCGGCCTTTCTATGGGAGGACCCATTTGCGCGAGTTTCGTGAGTAAAAATTCCGAACGCGTCAGGAAAGTCGTGCTCATCGATCCTTTCTCTGAAAAGGCGAAAATTTTTCCCTTAAACCTCCGCGGAGTCGGGGAATACGTATCTGCCTCTGTTTTCATCCCTGCCCTACCTGAACGTTTAACCGGGGATTTTCTTAACCCCGAAAAAATTCCGGAAGGTTGGAAAAAGAAGTACCAGGAACAAATGAAATTCAGAGGTTTCGGCTCCGCAATCTTATCCACGCTTAGGAATCTTCTTTCTATCGATCCAAAACCTGTTTATGAACGTTTGGCCGTTACGAAAAAACCTGTATTGCTAATTTGGGGAGAAGATGATCGAACGACTCCCCTTGCCACCGGTTCCTACGTGAAAGAATTAATAAAACCCGTGTTCTTGCTGGTATCTAAGTCGGGCCATCTTCCGCATATCGAGCGTCCGGAAATCGTTTTTCCGGCAATGATAAACTTTCTTTCAAAGTAAGAAATAAATTACACTTTTCTCGGTAGAGATGCGTTTCGAATCGGGTTACCAGGAAAACGCAGTTCTTAGATTAATACTTAGCTAAGGAAGAATCGACATCATCGGAATATCTAAGAATCCCGCCTTCCAGATTAAAAACCTTTGCATACCCTGCCGATTTCAAAAATACGCAGGCACTTCCGGACCGTCCGCCCGATCGGCAATACACAATGATATCTTTCCCGGATTGCTTCCACGGCTCTAGCTCCGCTACATGAGCCGGAAGATCGGTTACTGGAATCAATAAATCCGTTCCTTCTATCAGGCATATTTCCTGTTCGTTCGGATTACGCACATCCAAGAGATAAAAATCATCGTTTCCCGATTTGCGGGCATCCAGTCTTGTTTTCAGCTCTTTTGGACTCATTGCATTTGCTCCTAAATTCGAAAAAGATTATACGATTGCGGAAAGCTCTTCCAATTCCAACTGCAAACTTTCCCATTGTTCGGTTAAACGACCGATTTCAAGTTTAGTTTGATTATAAGTGTCTAATTCCAATTGGTAACTACGATTTTTATAAAATTGAGGATCTGCTAATAGTTCCTCGGAATTAGATTTATTTTTTTCTAATAAAGCTATTTTCGATTCGATTTGTTCGATTTCTTTCTGAATTTTTTTAACTCGATTTTTATCCGCGTTTCTCTGCGAGCGAGTTTTATCCTTCGATTCGTTCGATTGCGAAGGTTCTTGGGGTTTGTTTACCCCGCCTTCCGACTGCAAATCCTCAGGTGGAAATCTGAGATAATCCGCAAAGCTAGTATTCAAATCTCGAATTTTACCGCCCGAAACGGATATCGTGCGATTACAGAGATCTTTTAAAAATTCGGGGTCGTGCGATATTACGAGTACCGCACCTGGATATGCCTGCAGAGCTCGCTTCAGGTTATCTCTGACAACTAAATCCAAATGGTTCGTAGGTTCGTCCAAAAACAGACAATTAGATCCGAACTTTACTAGCAAGGCCAATCTCAACCGACTCTGTTCACCTCCGGAAAGTAAACCGACCTTCTTATATACCCGATCGTCCGAAAAAGAAAAATACCCCAATAGACTTCTTGCCTCAACTTCGGACATATCCGGATAAACGGAAAGGACGGTTTCCAAAAGCGATTTATTCGGATCCAAATCCTCATGATGATTTTGGGAAAAATATCCGATTTTGGTCTTTGGGCCGAAGGTTATAACGCCTTTGGATAATTTATGAATCCCTAATATGCATCTCAAAAAAGTGGATTTGCCGGCGCCATTCGGTCCGATAACCGCTATCTTATCCCCGGTCGATACGTGTAGCTCGGCTCCCTCGAAGATATCGGGCTTTTTGCCGTCGTAGGAAAAATCCGCATCCTCTACTCGAAATGCCATATTGCCGCAAGGAATATAATTGAAAGTATAATCAGTTTTCGAATTCCAAAAGGAATCTTCGGGAGCTTCCACCCTCTCTCTTTTTTCAAGCTTCTTAATAACGCTTTGAACTGCCCTTGCTTTAGTAGCTTTCGCACGGAACCTTTCGACCCATTCCGTCCTTTTTTTTAGATAAGCTTCTTCTTTTTGAAATTGCACACGGAGCTTTTCTAGAAGTTCGTTTTTATGCTCGAAGTAATCTTCCAAGGTCCCTTTAAATTCGAGCACACCCGAAGGATTTAACTCCGCGATCGTATCAGTGGTAGCGTTCAAAAATTCAGGATCGTGGGTGACCAGAACAAACGATCGACTCGTGCTTCTAAGATATTCTGCCAGCCATTCTTTAGACGCATGATCCAAATGGTTTGTCGGCTCGTCCAAAAGGAGAAGGTTTCCGGGATTCAGAATTGCGATTGCTAATCCAAGTCTATGCTGATAGCCGGGAGAGAACTCTCGCACCTTACGTTCCATTTGTTCGTTAGAAAAGCCTAGCCCGCCGATGATTTTGCGAGCCCTCGCTTCCAACTCATGAACCCCATACGTAAATGCGTATTCTTCCAGAGAGCTTTGCTCTTCTAATAGATTATTAAATTCAGGAGAGTCATGATCTGTTGCGTCCATACGCGAATGAATATCTCGGGAACGGATTATATATTCGTTATAATGTTTATGACGCTTTAACGCCGTTTCAATGACGGAAACTTCGAAATCGAAATCCGGAATCTGCTGGAAGAGGGAAATTTCGGTATGCTTGGACCTGCTTACGATTCCTTCTTCGGGAATAAGATCGCCTTCCGCCATGCGGAATAGTGTGGATTTTCCGGAACCGTTCGGTCCGACCAGAGCGACCTTGGAACCGGGTTTAATATGCCAGGAAAATTTATCAAAGAGGGTAGAACTACCGAACCTGTGCTTGATATCTATAAACTGTAGCATGGTTCTTATTTACGGCGGGGAGGAGAAGGCTTCCGTCTTTTAGACGGAAGCCTTTAGGTTCAAGACTAGTAGTGCTTACTTCTTTTTAGCGAGTAATTCTTCTTTTCTCGCTTTAAGATGTTGTACGTACTTGCTCGTTTCCCCATTCATCTTCTCGACGGCGTCCTTAAGAGCTTGGTCAAGCTCTTGAACGGACATCTTGTTGATCTTTTTGTTCTTTTTTTCGGTAGTCTCTTCAGACATAGGTACCTTCCGATGCGTTCGTAATACCAAAATTTTCAGAATAGGCCGCTTCGACAACCTCTTTTACTTTGAACAATCCACCTTGGATTCGGTTGTCTCCCGTAAAAATTGGTAGAATCCCTTTGCCGTCACCCCGATACTCCCTGGAATATGCTTTACTCATTCTTCGCTACTAAACCCGGAATCGGCCCTTTATTAATAAGAATGGGTCTTGCCATCTGCATCTTCCCTCATGGAGCGCAAAAGGCCGTAGGCTGGTTTGAAGGTTCCGGCTTCGAAGTGGCAATGGATTATTTTGCGAATACTCTGGGTTTTCCTTATTTCATAGGCGTGCTAGCGATCGTATTCGAATTTACCGGTTCGATCTGCATTTCCGTGGGTTTTCTCACTCGCCTTTGGGCACTTGGAATCGCTGTAACATTGAGCGTTGCCGGATTAACTCATATAGATCACGGTTTTTTTATGAACTGGTTCGGAGATAAAGGGGGCGAGGGATTCGAGTATCATATTCTCGCAGTTTCGATGGCGCTTTCCTTAGTCATAACCGGCGGAGGCTCTTATTCCATCGACAGACCCATTGCGCATCAGCTACTATGAACGTTTTTTGAAAGCGATCTAGCCTTTTATACAAAATTCATTTCAAACGGTAAAAAGCCGCTAATACAAAAAAACCCGGAAGCGTTTCCACATCCGGGTTTTAATCCGCTAAAGGACGGAGAAAAAATCTATATTAGTATCGAATCGTTTCAACCACGGCTTCGTCTAGTATGTAAGATCCTTTTAGGGTTTGGATAATCAGCTTACCTTTTTTCTGAGAAACGACCACTCCGCGGAGTTCACGTCCATCTTTCAAAATGATTTGCTCGATATTTTTATCATACATTTGGCTCAGTTCCGCTTCGGTCTTAGCGGACTTGAGATTTCTTGTAGTCTCCATAACTTCTTTGTCTAATGCGCTTAGGTTCTTACGCATTTCAGTGTATTCCGGAAGAACTTTCTTACTGCGATCCGTGTCTTCATAATAGGTGGCTTTTTGAACCGTGACAACCACTAACCCGCCGACGTTCAAGACTTTCTGTGCTTCATCGTTGATTAACGGCGTAACTTCGACGGCTCCATCCGCAACATACACGGAAGATTCTTCGGAATTTGCATCTACTTCAAACGACGTACCACGAACGGCTGCTACGACAGTCGGGGTGTCGACTATAAAGTTTGCATTCTTCTTTTCTTTCTCCACCAGGCTTAAAATTCTACCCGATAAAAGAGAAAGTTTAACTTGAGAAGCATCAGTCTCGCGCATTCCTTTTAACAATAAAGTCGATTTTTCTTTAAGGCGAATGATACTAGAATCAGTGAGTCCGATATCGACAGACCCTCCGGAACCAGTAACGATTCGATCACCTTCGGTCAAAATATCGCCCAGATGAATCGGGGCTTCCACATCGCGAACAACTTTCGCATCGCCTTTTACAAACACCACTGCGGCTTTCAGGATTGCTCCTTCTACGACCGGTGATTGTGATTTGGAAAATTTGAAATATCCGCCTATACCAATACCAACTAAGAGAACTGCTGCCGCTGCGATCAAAAAGACGCGACGACTTGATTTGGGAAGTTCTACTAAATTACTCTTATTTGAGGTTTCCACAACGACTGCCTCCACTTCAAAGCGGGGAGACTTTCCAATCCACGAAGGATCGAAGTCGGGGAGTTTAGAAACGGCACGAGTTCTTTTGAGGAACTCAGCATAGGGTTCGAATTCAGGTGTCATCCCATTCATCCTCTTTCTCCGTTTCTTTCTTCAGGTTCCCGCTCTTCGAGCGTTTCTCCCGCTTTCAGTTGGACCAACAAGCTGGAGCTAATTTCGTTGCTCGTTTTTTTGCGATCATACTCTTTTCTGACGAAATTAATCACTTGTTCGAAAATCTAAAAAGACAATTACTCAATTTTTTAAGAAGGATTCCGGTTGAAATCCCCTCCGTTTTCCTTCTTGCAAAATCGCTTTTTCAGCTCTTTCCAGCAGCCGGGAAACGCCGGATACAGAAAGTTCCAGGACCTGAGCGATTTCTTCCAGCTTACATCCTTGTGAATAACGGAGGTCTAACGCAGTTTTCTGATCTTCAGGCAAAATCTCGAAAAGAATGGAAAACATACTTGCCAGATCCTGGGCAGCCATATCATCCAAAACCTGGCCTTCCGGGCCTTGGGTTTTTGAGCCGAAAACCGTCCCTACCTCTTCTCCAACCAAAGAAACGTTCTTTTGGTAGTAAGATTTGCTATGGTTAATCATTAAATTTCGGGCAATTCTAAAAAGAATCATCCGCGCGATCTGTTCTTCAGGGAGAACCTTACCGGAATAATGTTTAAAGAAGTTCAAAAACGTGTCTTGCAACAGGTCTAAGGCCGTCGACTCATCCCTCACCGAACGCCGAATAAAGGAGAACAAATGATCCTTATTCTTATTGTATAATTTTTCGAAAAACAAGGTATCCGACACGGTAGAATGAAAGTTTTTTCCTGGTTCCGTTTTTTCAAGTAAATTAGGTTTTTTCTTGAAGAAAGATATTGCCAAGAAAATCTCGAATCGATGAATTTTAACCTATCGGAAGGATTATTTCCAGGTAATACCGCTCCCTTTATGCTCCTAAGTCGGATTATTATATTCTTCCTTATCTTTCTATCGTCTAGCGCGATCTTCGGCGCCACTTTAACGCTGAAAAACGGGAAAGTTCTCCAAGGAAAAGTGGTAAACCAAACGCGTACGGATGTGCAGATGGAGGTGGGGGGCAAAGTTCTCACTATCCCTAAAACGGAGATACAAGAACTTCGTTTAAAAGACGAACCTAAACAAGAACCTAAGAAGGTAGAAATTCCTAAAACCGTGGAACAGGCGCAGGTCAAGGAAGAACCGATTCAACCGGGAAAACAGAGATGGTGGCAAAAACCTCGCTGGAATTATCCGTTAAGCTCGGCGGTCGTTCCTGGATGGGGTTTATGGAAAGCGGATAAGAAATGGCAAGGGGTGGCCACATTCGCAGCGGTAATCGGTCTCGCTTATTATAGCACAAAAACGAATGGCGAGTTTCATTCGGCCAAAGCCGCCTATCAAAACAAAGTATATGAATATTTAGTCATTTCGCAAAATGATCCGAGCTTGAATCCGCCTTCGGCAACGCTGATCCGAGTTTTAGTAGGCTCGGCGTATTCAGGCGGCGCATTTAAACATTACCAAAGCGCGAGTACGCTTTCAAACGATGCCCTCCTCGCGTTCGGGGTCGTTTACGGACTGCAGATTCTGTATTCCTATTATTTAGGAGTTCAAAAAGAGAAGCTATTAGCCGGCGATCCGAACCCGGAAGGAATTCGCTTCAGCGTGAGCCCCTCCTATCGTACTTTTGCGCCGGGTGGAAATGCATTAGGTTGGAATACTGAACTGGCTTACTCCTGGAAATTCTGAATCGAAGACAGGAATTTTTACCGAAATAAATTTTCCTAATTTAAAGAGAACGCATCTACTTGAAACGTTTCAATTCCAAAACCCACTTAGGATTGACTCCACCGTTTTCTTACGATGACTGTCAGGAAAAGATCAGCCCTTTACTATTTCTTTGACTCCTTACATTCCGTTTTCCAAAGCATAATCCCCGACTGATCGGAACTTTTTGCCGATGCACATTCTTCGAAAGACTTATAGGTTCCTAACGTTACATATTCCCGATAAGAATAGAGCCACAAAACCCAAAGACTGAAAATAAAATAAAAACTTTTCATAAATAAAACCTCCTTTTGAATACCTTCAATAGAACGAGCATACGCCCAAGAATAGAACTAATAAAAAATCCATATCCGATACTAGCTCAAGCCTTACCGCGTCAATGCTATCTTGTTGCAAATAATTGGATTATTAAAATAATTTCCGTTTTTTCGACCTAACTTTTATCGACGATTACCCGATCTATCGGCCAAGCACGTTTTAAGATTATATGCTCCCGCCTAACATAAACTTACAGAGGGAGAATATTGGCGAATTATAGATTCATGATTATTGTAATGCAATTAAAAATTAAATTCATCTTATTTAATATATTTGAAGAAAAATACCCGCTTCTCAGTCGTATCTTTGGATTTTTGATACGTAAAATTCTATAACATTTTATCACCACCCAAGGGATAATAAAACCGAACAATTCCGTTTCAAATCCAACTAAACTTTGCGGACTAGGCCTCGACCTAACCATCCTAAGAAAATTGGAACGTATTTCAGATTCTAATTTTTCGTCGAGTCTTCGGATCTAATTACTTTTTCTCGTCGAATCATTCTATATGATGGCGGCCGATCTCTTACAAAGCGTCACTCCAGTAACGTATGAAAGGGGTTCCTATATCTTCCGAGAAGGGGACTTACCTAACGGAAACATGTATTTTCTTTTTCAAGGTCAGCTAAGAGTTTCAAAACGCCGCGACCAAAATCAGGAGCGTCCGATTAAAGATCTTTCGCCCGGCGAATTCTTCGGCGAAATTTCCCTGATCTCCGGGAAACTAAGAACTATGTCGGTGCAAGTTATTTCACCGACGGCGAAAGTCGGAATATTGAATAAAGCAGTTTTCGGTAAGTTGGAGCAAACCAATCCGCAGTTTTTGCTTTTACTGCTCAAAAACACGATCGAAAAACTAAACCGTGCCGAAGGAAAACTTGAATCGCTGTATTCTGAAATACATCGGCGAAATGGAGAAAACCCCGTCGGAGAAACTGCTGCGCCGACTTCGGAACTCCCAAAGGAAGAAATTCAGCCCGAACTTTCCGAGAAGGAAGAAACGACTATTCCTAAGCCGAATCCGAAAACTGCTGCCATTAATACGAAACCCGGAAAAGAGAGCGCGGCATGAGCATAAATATATTAGAATTTATTAATAATATTTCCGTTAAAACTTACTTATCGGGAGAAACCGTATTCGAAGAGAAGGATATGTCGACAGGGATGATGTATTTTCTATTTTGCGGAGAATTAGAGATTAGCAAAACATATGACGGAGAAGTGAGGATAATTCGTAAACTTACTGCCGGTTCCTTTTTTGGAGAAATGGCATTGATCAGTAAAATTCCCAGAGCTGCCGGCGCTAGGGTCATTTCGGATAAGGCAAAAATCGGAAGTCTCGATAAGGATATGTTTCATAAAATCGGACAAACAAATCCTAAATTCTTTTCAATACTGCTAAGTACAATGATCGAAAGATTAGTTTCCGTCGAGGAAGAGATCGGTAAATTAAGTTCCCTCTCTTCGGTTAACTTGGAAGAAATCAAACCGAGAGTAGATGTTTAATCCCTCTCGGGGAGAAAGTTTCTAAGCGCTTTTCTTTCTTGCAGCGAGAGGGAGAGCTTTTGATTCGACCTTCCTCTTTAAATGGAGCTCCAGCAAATAACTAAATAAAAAGCATCTAGATACTCCGTGCCAGCGCGACAAATTTCCCAGCCTTGTCCAATCGTTTCCGGCCGGTCGAAAATTGATACGATTCCAATCTCCTCCCGATTCGCGACGTTTTCGTTGATAGAGAAGCATAAACGAACCAGGATTCAATTTATCAGCCTTCTCCAAATCGGCGCCATAAATTGTAAGAAGTTCGTTTAGACAACGCGCTAGTGGTCGCTCGCCTTTCCACCTTTTCCGAAAACGATCGTATAGTTCCTCCGAAATAATGAGCGTACAGTTAGGGAGCTCCCCGCGGGAAGACTTCGCTCGAAGCGAAACAACTTTCGGAATTACTTTCTTCTTTTCAAAGATTACTTTCAGTTTCATAATCATATACATGGATCGGAATTCTTTCGTCGGTCGTATTTTTTCATCTTACCATAGCTAGCTTTTTCAAAAAACAGCGCCGAATTTAATCGAATTCGAAACCTTTTTTATTTTTCGCAATTGTCGCCAAATCTAATATAAGTAAGAATCCGGAGGAGGCAGAATGGCTGAGGAAAAAAAAATGGAATATGCGACGGTAGGGGGCGGCTGCTTCTGGTGTGTCGAAGCGATATATCAGCTAGTAGACGGTGTGGAATCGATCGTTTCCGGTTATGCGGGAGGCTCGGATCCTTCACCAAATTACAAGTCGGTATGCACAGGACTCACGGGACATGCGGAAGTGATTCGCATCGGTTTCGATCCCCAGCGAATTTCATTTTCCGATATACTGAACATTTTTTGGGAGGCCCACGATCCGACTACGAGAAACCGCCAAGGAAATGACGAAGGAACTCAATATAGAAGTATCATTCTTTATGAAACTCCGGAACAGAAAAAAATCGCGGAGGAATCTCGAGAAAAGGCTCAATCACATTTTAAGGATCCGATTGTTACCGAAATCATCGCGATGGAAAAATTTTTCCCCGCTGAAAACTACCACCAAAATTATTTTCGCACAAATCCTAATCAGCCTTACTGCCATTATGTAATTCGACCCAAGATTGAAAAATTTCTAAAAAAGAAAGGTTAGAGAGGGCGAAAAATATCTGCTAGTGAAACATGAAAGGAATCTCTAAACGAAATCGCCGGATGAATTTATAGGTAAGCGAACATAGAAAGTAGTACCTTCCGAAGAGGACTCGAAACGAATCGAACCGTTATGATTCTCGACAATACGCCTAACGATATCCAATCCTAAACCGGACCCTTCACCCTGAGATTTCGTAGTAAAGAAAGGTTCGAAAATACGATCCGCGATTGAATCCGCAATCCCGGGACCGGTATCTGAAATTCTTACCTCAGCTTCATAATCACCTACTCTGTGAATTTCAAGTTTTAAAACACCCTTAAAGTTCATGGCTTGAGCCGCATTATAAACTAAGTTTGTCCAAACATGAAGCAAATCATCCGGATATGCTTGGATGGGCGGAATGCCATTATAATCTTTTTTGATTTCGATACCCGTCTTGAGTTGATTATGATAAATCGTTAAAACCGTATCCAAGCTCTCGTAAAGATGTACAGCCGTCTTAATTCCTCCCGAACGGAAATGAGAAAAATTTTTGAGCGCGTAGACGATCTTTGACGTTCGATCGACGGACATTTCGATTAGCCGACAGCTTCTAGCGGCTTGAATTTCATCTAGCGCATACATCAATAATTCCCTAGAATGTCTTCCGGTAAACAAGCGAGGAAAATCCGACAGAGCGTTTTCGAGACCCGCTTCCACCAATTCTTCGGCCAGAGATCTTGCTCCTTCGATTCCTAATTCTTTTAAATTGCCTTCTAAAACCTTTGTTCTTTCCCGAGCCTCCTTCGGGGATAATAACTCCTGGTTATAGTGACCTTTACGTAGAAGGGAATATAAGTCGTCTCTAGCCTTTTCCTGTAATCCCTGCAAGATCACAAATGCCTCTTCCATACGTTGCATTGATCGAGAAAAGTGACTTCTAATCGTTTCGTTAGAAGCGCTAATTACGCCGATCGGATTATTAATTTCATGCGCAATTCCCGCAACCAATTGGCCTAATGCCGCCATCTTTTCGGATAGAACTAATTGATTTTGCGCTTTTTTTAAATTCTGCAACGTTTCTTCTAATTCTTTTTTCTGCTCTTCGATAAGCTTATTCTGTTCCGAAATCTCACGGTTTAAAATTCTAAGATCTTCGGCTTCCTTTCTTTCCGTAGTATCTTGAACGACATTGATCAGGCTTGGTTCACCGTCTATGACGACAAGTCTTGTCGAAAATACCGAATGCACGATCTGTCCATTCTTGGTTCGAAACAACGTCTCCGCATTTAAAAGAATTCCATCTCTTTTTATAGTTTCCGCAAATCCGACCCGATCTGCCGGATTCACCCAGAGTTGAATATCGAATGCAGTTTTTCCTATAACCTCCTCTCTTGCAAAACCGAAGAGACGGGTAAATCCTTCGTTGATATCGAAGTATCTCCCGTCGGAAACGCGGGAAATCGAAATAGCATACGGGCTTAATTGGAAAATTTTTGCAAAAAGTTCCTGACTTGTCCTTAATTTTTCCTGGGAAAGGTATTTGTCCGTAATGTCCTGACCAGTACCGAAGCCTACGATCGAATCCCTAAATTTTCCTCTTACCTGAATGAACCTTCGACTACCATCCATTCTGATAGCTTGATAAACGTAATCAACGGAGAATGTCGGATCGTTCTTGTTTGCCAAACTATCCTCTAAGATATCGTATAACCGATCGCGATCTTCTTCGACGACGTGCAATTCTAAAAATGAATCGAACGCAAATGTCTTGGATTCGCGAGCGTCCTCCTTCCCGAGAAGAATTAGATATTCCTTTGTCAAAGTCAGTTCTAACGTTTCGGTATTAAACGTCCAGCCGCCGACTTTTGCATAAAGTTGGACCTCAGACAGCTCCTCTTGCATCTTACGGAATCCGATAAGGGCGAATCGCATAAGTACAGCCACCATGAAAAAACCGATTGACACTCCTAGAAGTACGGCTTTATTCGAATTCGCCCGAAAAACCGGCTCTATAATGTTATTTTCACTCAGATAGATGCTTAATGAGCCGGCGATAATAGACAATATCATATAGGTCATTGCGGCTATATTCCCTAGCACTAATGCAGAGAAGACGATCAAGACCATACAGAAAGAAAACGCAATCGATTGAACTCCCCCTTCTCGAAGTATTATAAAAAACAAAAGTAGCCAATGAAGACCGACCAAAAAATGTGCGGCAGCTTTCAGTTTTCCTTTTTTAGCCAGAATATGACTAATTAGGACGGCCAAGGGAATCAAATATACGGAAATATATGTCGGCTTAGGTTTTTCGGATAATAAAGGATGTAGAATCCGAAATACGATCATTACTCCCAAGCAAACGTACATTAAACCGTAAAGTAGCCTGACAGATGCGTCTTTTTGGGCGTCGGAAAAAACCGGTGGCCGTAAAAATTCGAGTATTCTTCGTTTCATAATCAAAACGGGTTATTGGGCATTCTATATACCCGCCGCATAAGGAGAAAGAAAAGCTTGATTTAACGAAATAAAAAATTTTCTTCTCATAACGGAATTTATTCAAAACTTTTTATTACTTTATAGAAATTGATTAGGATAATCGTTACCTAAGCGCCATTGAGTGGTTAAAAATCTTGAAATTTCCGTAGTAATGGCAAAGATATCTCAGTAATCGAAGATGAGCGTATTCAAAACGATGTTTCCCTCCCCTTTTCGAATTCACCGCTTATTAGAAATGTTAAGCGTAGTTTCGTTCCTGTTTTTCGGAGCTGCTTCCCTATAGAAATTCTCTTCTTTTTTCATTGGAGAATTCTTAGAATCACCGATTCGAACGCTGATTTTCTTACTCGTACTCTCCTCCTATCTTAGGTGGATTTCATTTCGGGATTTGTGCATTTTTTAGGAGACAGTTTCGGAAATGAACGGACACCCTATATCGGAAAAGTTTTCATTTTTCCGTTTCGCGAACACCACGCGGACCCCAAAGGGATTACGCGACATGATTTTGTTGAAACTAACGGAAATAATTGTCTAGTATCTCTTCCGAAATTAATATACGACTAATACCTTCCTGCCGATTTTGAAGGAGGTCCTTGAGGCCGTTTTTTCTGGCTCTTCGTTTTAATCGGAATTTTTTAACGAATCAAATTCATAAGTGGGTCCACCAGGATGCACCAGTGCGGTGGATTTCTTTTCTTCAAAGAAAAAATTGGATTCTTTCCCCCGAATATCATCGCATACATCATACTTCGCTGTACAATACGTATTTTTGTATTACTGCCGGCCGGCGGAATCATGCTCTCCATAAAGTCGGATTTTATCGTAAAGTAAAAAAATCGAGTATTTGTTCTCAATGCTCAAACGACAAAAACTATCTCCTAAGAAAAATATTAAAATTTCTTAAAGTTATTTTTTTCCGGTCGTGCAATTTATAATTATTCTTCGCAGATCACATGGACTTTAAACATGCAACTATATTTTAAAGTTAAATATTGTTGGAGGTCCCACATAAGAATTCGGACAAATTAGCTTGCAAAAACGATTAAAATGTGCGATACGACGACTTCGCGAATCCACCGCACCGGCCCCCGCCCAGGAAGGGCGGGGCTCAAAACCGCGAAAAAGCTCCCTAACATTGTTTAGAATGGAGAACCGGAACGGACGGAGCAAATTCAAAAATCCGAGAGATTCAAAATTATCGATTTTTCCTTGATTCTCTTCCCGGAAAAAAGAGTATCGATGAGTATGATCCGTAATGCACTCCTTTGCTTTGTCTTTCTTTCACTATTTGCATCCTGTTCCGCAAATATCGCGTTAAATGGGGAAATTTCTCATCCGAAAACCGCAGATAATTGGAACCTATCGATCGAACACTTTCCGCCGATTGCAGGAATGGCTGTAAAAAAATTCCCTGTTATTATTTGCCACGGCTTCATCGCAAATCGGAAATATTTTAAGATCAACGAAAAGTCCTCTCTAGTTGCTAGTCTACAGAAAGAAGGCTATGACGTATGGTTGCTTGATCTCCGGGGAAGGCAAGATGCAGGCTCTCCGTCTCTCTTCTTTGGGGAAAAAACTTTCGACTATTCGATCGACGATTATATCAAGCAAGACGTCGATGCTGCGATTAAATATGTACTCAGTACGACAGGTAAGGAAAAAGTTAACTGGATCGGGCATAGCTTGGGCGGTATGTTATTATATGCTCGTTTGGGTACTTTGGGAGAAAGCAGGGTCGCAAATTTAATCACGATCGGGTCCCCGATAATCATGGATCCGCCCTCTAGAGCTCTGCAGCTATGGACCAATTTTACTTGGGGGCTCTATCTGTGGCCGGTAGTTCCGACGGAAACTTGGTCCGGAATTCGCGGAGGAACCGGTATCCCATTCCTACCTAAAAAGAATTTCGAAGAACTCTTCTGGCACGCGAATAATATTGATCCGAAGATCGTAAGCGGCGTACTCACTACATCGATCGCTTCCGTTACTAAAAGGGAAGCAAGGCAAATGGAAAAAGTCATAGAAACGGGTTCTTTCCGAGCCGAGGATGGAAAGCAAAATTACGCGGAAGGCATAGCCAATATTAAAATTCCTACATTGATCATAGGTGGACGGCGAGATAAACTCGGATTTACGTATTCATTACGCTACGTTTACGACAATATCGGTACGGCTGATAAAACGCTGTTCATTGCCTCCAAAGGAAAAGGCCATTCAGACGATTACGGACACACGGATTTATTGATCGGCAAAAAAGCCGACGAGGAAGTGTTCCCCGTATTACTACGCTGGTTGAATAAGAGAAACTGAATCGGAATCTATTATGAAAATAAAAAACATCTTTGTTGCTACCCTATCTTTCGTTCTGTTCGGATTTCTCGTTTCATGTACTCGATACGTTCGAATTACCGAGGAAAAATTCACAAAACAGACGGCTAATATTGCTCCGAACGTCTATCTCACGACGTTTTCACAGGTCGATTCCGAATATCCTCCTATTTTAATTCTAGATCCGGTTTTAGTGAATAAGAAAGCCCTGTATATCGGCGATTATTCCGGACTCATCGGGGTCTTGAACGGAAACGGCTTTTCGGTTTATCTTTTACATTTCGACACATATTCAGGAATCGATTTGAAAGATATCGGGGAAAAAATTCTTCCCCAAGCTATATCACAAATTCAGAAAGTTACGAATCGAAAAGATTATATTCTGGGAGGGGTTTCTCTCGGCGGCCAAACAATCTTGCATTACCTTCATGGCAAAAAAGATCTCGGCATTTATAAAAGCTTCTTTTTAGGAACCGGAATGGATTACAAATTCAATGATAGCTTCCTGGAAGATATGAGGAAAGAAAAACGATTCGGAACTGATTTAACGGATTCCTGCAAAAACAAGGACTCTTTCTGCTCTAGATTCATTTCATACGACGAGGACGATCCGGCGACTCTTTTCATGTACGGAAATCTTTGGAATTATCTCCCATCGTTAGAAGAAAATCCCAAGAACTGGGCGGAATTCGAATCGTTGGATTTTCCTACTCTCTTTATCGCCGGAAAAATCGACAGCGTTTCTCCGGCAGAATCGATACATCCGGTTTATAGAAGGAAAAAAGGATCCAGTCAGTTTTTCGAAATCGGTAGGGACAATCGCGGAAGCATCGATTACGATCATCTATCTCTATTTGCACACGAAGACGCCGCCTCCGAAATATATCAGCGAATCGCGGATTGGTTAAAGAAAAAGAAGGGAGAATAAAATCGATCTAAAGATCCTATTTGACCGGTGCGGTCACCTTCGGGCCGCATTGATTTCGAATTCGAATCCATTTCGACCTGGAGATCCCGAGCGTTCCTTTCGAATATCCCGCTTTAGTTATCTCGCGCCGAATCACATTAATTCGCTCGTCTGTCGGAGGATGAGAGCTTAGAAAATCCGGAATATTCATCGAACTCTCCTCCTTTTCTTTTTTCGCCTGAGTAACTTTAAGTCTTTCGAACCAATGTAACATTCCTTCCGCGGTAATATTCGATTTCTTAAGATTCTCTAAAGCTTCCCTATCCGCTTCTATCTCGAATTCTCGTGAAAACTTTTGACTGAACAAGGCGGCACTCGTTAATTCATAGAACGTATCCATATTTTCGATGAACTCGACACCTTCGAAACCGGATCCAATCGCTAAAGATAAGAATAAAAAATTACCCAGATACCGAATCTCGTTTCTTGTACCATGTCGCCTACGTACATGTGCCATTTCGTGCGCAATGACGCCGGCTAATTCTTCCGGACTTTCCGTCGTAGAGAGTAAATTCGTAAAAATAATAATATTTCCACCGGGCAATGCAAACGCGTTCGTAATATTGTCCTGAACGACGACAATATCATAAGTAAAGGGATCGGCAGAATCCTTTAATTTTTTCCCGATAGCATCGACTACGTGATTTATCTCCGGAGCGGAGCAAACATACAAAAATTCCCGAATTTTAGGCGATAGTAAAGTCGCTCGGGTCTTATCGTAACTCATCGGAACAACATGATACAAATACGATAGAGCAGAATTGTATCCGAGTATAACGATAAAAGCTACAATCGCCAGTGCTCCGATTTTCTGCCAAATCCCGGCACTCATCCATATTCCGGAGATAATGCCACCTTTGCCTTGTTTGAGAATTGAGATCAGATTATCATAGGTATTTTCGGAATAAAAGACTATTATTACGGTAGAATTATAAGAATCTAAATTTCCTATTTCTAATCTATATTCAGAAGCGAATTTTTCCAAGCCAATGATATCCTGGATCGAAAATCGATACTCTTTCTGATCAGCGGCGAAGTATAGGTTATTCTCCTTAATAATGAGAGTCCCTTTTTTAGGAAGCGGCGTTTTTCCGTCATAATATAGATCTTCCATCACAAATTCAATTCCTCGGATTGTCTAAATTTAGCGAACTAAAATCTACTATTATCCTAGAAAACTGGAAATAGAATCGGCTATGCTAGCTATGCTTTCCATACCGTCGGCAATAGGAGATGCTCCCGAATCGAATTCAGGACGAATTGCGCTTAAATCCGGTTCCACTTCCAATGAAATCGCTTCCATATAAAGTTTTATCCAGATTACCGACACCCAAGGAAAAGCGATCCCTAAAGTTATGATTATTAAAAAATAGGAAAGAATGATATAAATTAATATATCCTCTCCTTTCAAATCCGAATCTATTTTAATGCCGTTAAATGTAGTATGATTCCAGTAATAATTTTGTACGTTGGCTTTCAGCCAAGAATAATATAAACCTAAAGTAGGTATGAATAGCAGGATCCCTTTGAAATAAATCCAAAACAATTCGGAGCCCTTACCATTAAACTTAAAGCCGGCGCTTCCATAATATGAATTATCCGTGTAAAATGTCCGTAGGCTAATTAAAAACCAAGGAATATAGAATCCTAAACTGAGTACGGAAAAAATTACGCCGGGAACGAATATCTTGATTAACTCGACCGGATGACCGGAAAAATGGAACCGTATATTGTTATAGGAGGTTCTACTTAAGAAGAATCGAAAGCTTCCTACTATTACGAACGGCAAAAGGATCAAGATCACTAAATAAATCGGTATGATAGAAAATACGAACGCCCACTCGGTCGAAATAAAAAACCCGAGCAGTGTCTTCCAGGCATAATAAACAACCGCCGCTATCGCGAATAATAATGCGGCTTTTAGGAATCCTATAAATTTTTCCTTACCCGTAGCATGAAAATCAAACCGTTGATCCATGAAGACAAGATGTCGGTTCAGGTATTTTCTAGCTCGAACGGTTGCCCAAAAATAATAAACGCCTAATGTAGCAATCGTCGCCAAAGCGTTGAAAAGATAAATACCGAGAAGATCCCCCCCTTTCCCGTCAAATTTGAGTTGAGTATTCCTTTGATTTTCCAACCGATCTCTCCTATCGTTTCCAACCTAATTTTTCCAAAACCGCCTTAATATCCTCCCAGACATCCCGTTTTAAAGGACTATTTTCTCCGCCGTTTCTGATCACATAGCTGGGATGATAGGTCGGCATCACGGGAATCCCGTGAAAATCCCCCCATTTTCCTCTGAGCTTAGTAATTCCCTCTTGAGTTCTAAGGATGAATCGAGTGGAAGGATTTCCTAACGTAATGATTACCTTAGGTTGGATTATCGTGATCTGGCGCAACAGATAAGGCGAACAAGCGATCGTTTCTTCCTCGTCCGGGGGGCGATCCTTTTCGAATTTTAGATCAACGGTGGGACGACATTTCGTGACGTTAGCTATGAAGACACTTTCTCTTGGAATCCCAATCCCTTTTTCGATGATTCTAGTTAATAGCTCTCCGGCTTTGCCTACAAATGGACGGCCGGTCAAATCCTCCTGCTTACCGGGACCTTCTCCGATAAACATGATTTCCGCCGAGGGATTTCCTTCCCCAAATACTGTCTGGGTTCGAGTACTATGCAGTTTGCATTTCGTGCATTTAGAAACTTCTTCTGCGATCAATTTAAGTTGTTCGGCTTTCTCTGCTGTATTCATAGGACTCTTAATCGATACGGAGTTCCCGTTATCCCGCAACTACTTTCCGAAAAAGGAGTTGGCGGAAAATAAATGTACGATCTATCTTTGAGTTATGCACGGCCATCATCATCACGAAAACCACGAACCGCATAATCACGATGAGCATATCAGGCATTCTCATGGTATCAGGCCGGACGGTTCCAAGGCTTTTTTTTACGCATTCATTTTAAACTTCGGCTTTGCAATCGTCGAGTTGATCGGCGGCTACGCTTCCAATAGTTTAGCGATTCTGTCCGATGCCTTGCATGACTTAGGAGATAGCGGGTTCTTGGCGTTAGCCTGGATCTTTCAAAAAATTGCGGCAAGGCCAAGAACTCAAACGTTTACATTCGGTTATAAACGACTAGGTCTCTCAGCGGCCTTGGTAAATTCGATAGTTCTCTTTGGCGGATCCATCGCAATCATTGCGTTTGCTTTTCCTAGATTACAAAATCCTGCCAATCCGAACGGCTGGGGAATGTTAGGCCTATCCTTCTTAGGAATCATTGTTAACGGAGCCGCGTTGCTAAAAATGAAAACCGTGGACGGGATAAACAGCAAGACGGTCGTCCTACATTTGCTCGAAGATGTTTTAGGTTGGGTCGCAGTTTTGATTGGAAGCATTGCACTTCTATTATTTGGATGGAGCTGGTTAGATCCTCTCTTATCTATCTTAATTTCGATATGGGTCGGAGTACAATCTTTCCGTAATTTAAGAAAAATTTTACTTTTACATCTCCAATCGACACCAGAAGGTATCGATACGAAAGAGCTTGAAAAACGCATTCTCAGTCTAAAGGGCGTTGAATCCATTCATGATCTGCATCTTTGGTCTATGGACGGCGACTATCATGTGTTGACATTGCATGTAGGAGTGACCGGGACCTCCATTTCTCATGCGCAAAAACTGAAAGAGAAAATCCGAAAGATTACGAAAGAATTTCGAATTCCGCATGCTACCGTAGAAGTCGAACCCATCGGGATCGATTGTCCGTACGAAGAATGCTGAGATCGTAATCGGAATTTCAGAACCTCATGTTACGCTAGACATAATTGTAAGATTCGAATAAGACCAAATAAACCTTTCCACACTTCTTGACAGGTAGCCAGATCCCGAGATTTTGGTCTGGTATGAACCAAAAGACTGCAAAGCTCATCAAAAAATACGCCGAAGCCAAAGGTATTAGCGAGAAGCAAATTAAACGCGAGTGGTTGGTGTTAAACCAACAGCAAAAAGACGCAAAACGCCAGGAAATTCTAAAGGAATTGGTAAAATAAGAGGAAAACTTTCTGTCCTTCCTTTTTTTTCTCATCGACCTTCGGAGCTCCTAACTAATTGGGAATTTTCCATTGGCTCTTTTGTTCAAGACTCTTTCCTTATAAAGCTTCGTAGGCCAAACTGATGGAAGAAATCGAACTAACTAAAGAATTTCGCTTCGATGCGGCACATTTTCTCCCGAACGTCCCTCAAGGTCATAAATGCAGGAGAATGCACGGTCATAGTTTCCGCTTTAAATTGCATTTAAAGGGAACCATTGACCCGGTTACCGGATGGTTAATGGATTTTGCTGAAGTCAGCAAGTTTGTGAAACCTCTTTTGGACAATTATTTAGACCATTATTTATTAAATGAAATAGAAGGCTTAGAAAATCCTACCAGCGAAAATATCTGCGTCTGGCTTTGGGAAAAATTAAGACCTCGATTACCTTTACTGACTAAAATTACCCTTCATGAAACCTGCACAAGTGCATGTATATATGAAGGTCCGAGACATATTGCCTAACTAAGGAATGGCTACTAAAAAAGAATCAAACACCGCTCGGAGAAATTTCTCCCCCGATAAGCCTAAAGCCGTCGTGCTGTTTTCGGGTGGATTAGATTCAACGACTTGCCTTTATCAGGCGATTGAAGATGGCTATGCACCAATTGCCCTTTCTTTCGATTATGATCAGCGCCATAAAGTGGAGCTGAAATCCGCTAAAAAAATTGCGAACCGATTGCGAATCCCTCATTTAATCCAAAAGCTTCAACCGAAGTTTTTTTTAGGTTCATCGCTAACCGAAAAGAAAATAAAAGTTCCAAAGAATGCCTTAGGCAAATCAGGAATTCCAAATACGTATGTGCCCGGTCGGAATATTCTTTTTTTATCCTTCGGAGTTTCCCTTGCGGAAGGAATTCAAGCAGACCGACTTTATATCGGCGTTAATGCTCTCGACTATTCCGGTTATCCGGATTGTCGCCCGGAATTCTTAAAGGCCTATTCCGAAGCAATTCGAATCGGCACAAAGGCAGGTGCGGAAGGACATCCTTTGGAAATCGCCGCTCCTCTTCAATATTTGGGAAAAAAGGAAATTGTCCTGCTGGGAGCTAAACTAGGAGTTCCCTTTTCTATGACTCATTCCTGTTACGACCCGATCAACGGAAAGCCTTGCGGAAAGTGCGACTCTTGCCTACTTCGAAAAAAGGGTTTTCAGGAAGCAGGCATCCCGGAAAAGTGAACGAACAGATTTTCCGGGCCCCGGTTTTTTTCTAATTTCCTGCCGGCAGCCCTACCCAAGGAAGCTAATATGGAACAATTCGTAGGCTACCTGACGATTTTCCTCCTCGCAGTGTTCGTAGGATTCGAAGTCATCACCCGTATTCCTCCCCTTTTGCACACTCCCCTAATGTCCGGCTCGAACGCGATTTCGGGAATCACGATTATTGGAGCGATTTTAACTCTTCACTCCGTTAATAGTCCCTTGGTTAAAATTCTTGGGTTTATCGCTATAGTCGGAGCTACCATCAACGTAGTCGGCGGTTTCGTCGTAACTCATCGAATGCTCGGAATGTTCAAGAAAAAGGACTAAGATTTAAAAAATGGAAAAAGCGTTTATCAACCTTCTATACTTAATCTCAAGTATCCTATTTATCATCGGGTTGAAATATTTATCGCACCCGAAAACCGCAGTTCGCGGTAACTTTATCGGCGCGATCGGTATGTTCCTCGCAGTAGTCGGAGTATTTATAGAATACGGAAAAATCGGACAGGAAGATATCATTTGGATCGCCTCCGGTATTCTTGTCGGAACCGTTATCGGAACTTACATCGCTCTTACGGTAGAAATGACCGGAATGCCGCAACTCGTCGCGTTACTAAACGGCTTTGGCGGTTTAGCCTCCTTCTTAGTCGGCGGAAATTCTCTCATGGAAATATTGGAGACAGGTAAAAACGCAGAATTACTCACAAATTACCAGTTCACTATTTCAACCGCCGCGACTGGAATCATTGGTGCTGTGACTTTCACCGGGAGCGTAGTCGCATTCGGAAAACTGCAAGGTTTAGTTTCCGAAAAATCGGTTCGATATCTAGGTGATCAAATCGTAAAAGTATTGTTCTTTGCCGGATCTTTGTATCTCGGTTACTTGAACGTTACCCAACCGAAAGCCGTCGAATGGTATTGGTATGTCGTAATCGTAGGCTCCGTTCTTGGAGTGCTTTTGGTAATGCCGATCGGCGGCGCCGATATGCCGGTAGTAATCGCATTATTAAACTCTTATTCAGGAATCGCGGCTTCCGCAACTGGATTCGTGTTGGGAAATAACGTATTGATCATCGCCGGATCTTTAGTCGGAGCCTCCGGTGTAATTCTGACTCAAATTATGTGTAAAGCGATGAACCGATCGCTTCCGAACGTTCTCTTCGGCGGATTAGGCGGGGCAGTCACCACTACCGATTCGGGCGACATTTATGCCGGAAAAACTAAAAGTACTTCTGCCGAAGAAGTCGCGATGCTTTTGGATATGGCACAGCGTGTTGTTATCGTTCCAGGCTACGGAATGGCAGTCGCGCAAGCTCAGCATGCTGTTCGCGACCTTTACAATCAACTTACGGATCGCGGAATCGAAGTGGAGTTTGCAATCCATCCTGTTGCGGGAAGGATGCCTGGACACATGAACGTCTTATTGGCGGAAGCCGATATCCCTTACGATAAGATGAAAGAAATGGACGAGATCAACCCGACCTTCGATACGGTCGATGTAGTAATTGTCAACGGCGCGAACGACGTAGTAAATCCTTTAGCCAAGACCGATCCGAATTCTCCGATCGCGGGAATGCCGATTTTGGACGTAGAAAAAGCTAAAACGATCATCGTAATCAAACGTTCTTTAAGCCCGGGTTTCGCCGGAGTTCCAAACCCATTGTTCATCCAAGAAAATACTCTAATGTATTTCCAAGATGGAAAGAAAGCCACTCAAGAAATCGTAACGGCCCTGAAAGACATGTAACAATCGGATAACAAGTTTTTGTTCTTGGTTTTAAAATGGGAGGAGAAATCCTCCCATTTTTGTTTTATGCTCAAAAGTGATAGCTCCGGGAAACGTCTCTTGAACGACGCAAAAATACTTTTAAAAATTAATTCGAACTGATTTCTTCGAAGAAAAATGGAGGAGGTCCCGATGCAAAAGGAATACAAAGATTATAGCCATGAGGTACAACCTCATAAATCCAAATTGATTCGAACGCTACTAATCATATTTGGAACGGTCTGCGTCGCATTAGGAATTTTAGGAATATTCGTACCGGGACTTCCGACGACACCCTTTCTTCTCCTGGCAGCAGCCTGCTATGCTAAGGCTTCCGAAAGATTCTATAATTGGTTAATGAATAACAGATATTTCGGATCATTCATTAGAGATTGGAGAATTCATAAAGCTATTCCATTACGCGCCAAAATCATAGCTGTTTCGACAATTATCCTGACTATGGGACTCAGTGCGATATTTCTGCCTGTAATTGCGGTTCGAATCGGAATGGGGGTGATCGGACTGATTGTCATCGCGTATCTTTTACGATTCCCCACAAAGAAAAAAGAAACGCTCAATTAATAGGGAGACCGGGAAGGTAGCATATGGTAAACTTTCGGGTCATTGTCTCTTAATAACTCCGCAATATCCAGCGCTTCTTGAATCTTCACTTTTTTGTCCGGTTCTTCGTGAACCCAACCTGCAATGAAAGTTTCTAGTCTTCGATAATCTTTGATAAAGACAAGTGAACGTAAATAATTCACTTTATCTTCTTCGCTTAATATTCTAGTCCCGAGAATCGTCGAATAAACATTTGCAGAAGCCCGAAAATTATCGGTGTGAAAGTATGCATAAGCCAGAAACCGTTTTTCATTGAACGGCAGCTCCGGAAATTGATTGTACAACTTAATCGCTTTACGAAAATTCTTATCGATATCCATCGTTAACCGAGCATAAATATAAGCGAATTCCTTTGTAAGAAACCCTTCTTTTGCGAATTCTTTACATAGAGCCAGTGCATTAGCTTTATTCCCGAGCAGAAAATCGGATTTGAGTAAAATGAGTTTCGCATTTCGGAAATTGGGTTTCAACTCCACCGCCTTTTCCGATTCAGCCTTTGCGCGAAGATACTGACCCGTTTCAAAATATGCCATAGCCATATTCAATCGATAGAAAGGATTATAATTCGCTAATTCGACAGCTTTTTGAAAATATTGAACGGACGATTCCCATTTATTCCGACGCACGAAAATCATACCGAGTAGATAATAAGACGGATCATGGTTCGGATTTATCTCGACCGCCTTTAATAGAGATTTCTTAGATTGAGGGTAACGACCGATCGCATACAAGTATGCCCCGTTTAGATAGTAATACTCCAAACAATCGGGATCTAGTTTCTTGATTCTTTCGATATTCGCCTGCGAGCGAACTAGATTATTACTCCTAAGTAAATTGATAGTCTCAGTATTAAGGGCGAGTATTTGATATTTACGACGGGAGATTTCGGATTGATCGGTGGGCGGCGGAGGAGGAGGTAATTCTCCTTCGGGAGAAGCGGGAATTACCGACGGAGATTCTTCTCCGCTTACTTCCGCTCGAAGCAGATCTAAACCGAAAAAAAATGCAAAAACGGCTACGAATAGAGCCGTCTTCCTTAACGAAAGATGCATTCTTATTTTACGCCTACCCTTTTATAGGTTTCCGTATTATTCTTTTCCGGGTTAAAGAGTTCCATTTCGGCATCGCTGACCTTAGAAATCACATAGCGAATTTCAAAACCTAAATCTAAGAATCGAAACGCTAACTCGGGGGATTTCGATTTAGTCCCTTCTTCATGAAGAACATATTCGATATGGAATTCCTTTCCTTTTTCGGTTCCCTGTAATTCAGGATCACCATAGAGAGCCAATCCGTTCCGCAAAATCGTAAGTTTTGCTCCGGGAGCAGTGACCGGAAATTTGCAGCTACCTTCAGGCGAACAAGTCTTCGTATTTTCCCAGATTCCTAAAATTTGTTCCGGGAGTGCTTTATGACAATTCCACAAAGTCAGAAGTACCGTAAACAGAAGGAGAAATTTTTTCATCGGGCCCAGGCTACTTACGTCGAATCCCTTGTCGAGGGAATTTCATTCTCATAGACATCCTTCAAAACCGCGAGTCGTCATAGTAAATTTAAATTCCGAACAGAAGAGAGGAACAAAAGTATCTGTTATTCCTCGAGAACCGATCCTACTGAACTAACAGGAATTTATCACATTGAATTAATATTTGGTTTCTTAAATCTGCTGAAAGTATTCGTCTATTTTCAAAACTTCGAACGTTTTCATCAGATCAGGGTGTATCTCTTGGATTTGGATCTCAATTCCGTCGGACTGAGCGTTTTTGCAGAACCAAACTAAGGAACTAATCGAAATGGAATTCATAACGGGGATTTTTCCCAAATTTAGCACGATTCGTTTCGGTTTTTTCGCTATTGCGTCCATCAGCTGGTTTCGGAAGGCATAATAATCGTTAAAGAGAGCTGTTAGCTCCGGCTTGATCTCGATAATCTCGGAATTGTCGCCCATCTTTCATTATTTCCCTTTTTTTGCCATTTCTCCGCCGAAAATTTCCGCCGGATACTTTTTTTATCTTTTGGAAATCCCGAATTCAACCGAAATTTTAGTTGGGAAAGTACTATGTTTGAAAAAACACATTTCATGAAAACCCAGGATCTCTTGGAGAGAGGGATGAACGCTGCAACCTTGAAGCGTAAAGTCATCTCGGATAATATCGCAAATGCTGATGTTCCACATTTTAAGAGAAGCGAAGTGCTTTTTGAATCCATGATCAAGCGGGCTCTTGAATCGGAGAAAATAGAAACTTCCAAGGCAATTCCTACGCGAATCGAGGACGAAAGGCATATTTCTTTCTTTACTCCGTTGGATTACCGCCAAGTGCAGCCAAAGTCGAATATAGACTATCTCACGACGATGAGAGCGGACGGAAACAACGTCGATCCTGAAAAGGAAGTCGTCGACGCGTCCAATTCGCAAATGCAATATATGCTCATGGCAGATCGCCTCAATGCAAACTACCGTGATTTAAAAAACGTCATGAGACTCGCTTAAGTCCCGTAGATGGGACATAGCTGAATAATAGGGGAAGGAAAATGGGACTGTTTACTTCGATCAACATTTCGGCGACCGGCCTTTCAGCCCAAAGATTGCGTATGGACGTAATCGGAAACAATATCGCTAACGCGACTACGACTCGTAATACCAACGGTGACGGCCCGTTTCGAAGAGATAGAGTCGTATTAACGCCAGTAAACCTGCGTACACGTTGGAAAAGTCCCGTCTATCCGTTCGGCATCGCGCCGGGAGAAGGCAAAGGTGTGAAAGTAATGAAAATCGAAAAGGACATGTCTCCTTTGCGATTAGTTTACGATCCGACCCATCCGGATTCCATACAAATCGGCCCTAAAAAAGGATATGTAGAAATGCCGAACGTTAACATAGTAACGGAAATGACTGATATGATCTCGGCATCCCGTTCTTACGAAGCGAACGTTCAAATGATCACCGGTTCTAAAGCGATGTTTAATAAGGCTCTGGAAATCGGAAGGGCATAAAAGACCCGTCATAGGAGAAAACCGTGCAAGTAGATTTTAATTCCAAACTTTGGTACACTTATAATTCGGGTTATTCTGAATCTCGCTTTCCACTTTCTCCAAAAGGAGACAAGGTAAACGTTAAGGCAGAAGACGAACGGCATTATAAAGACGTTAAAGAATCGGTTTCTCCCGATTATGTGGCTGAAAGTTTTTCAGAAGCCATGAGAAACGCATTTAAGTCGGTTAACGATCTTCAAGTCGAAGCGGACGAACTAACTCAGAAGATGGTCTATGATCCGAACAGTGTAGATGCTCATGAAGTCATGATAGCGTCTGAAAAAGCCAGAGTTTCCCTGACATTTACTAAGACATTGGCGGACGGAGTAGTTCGAGCTTACCGCGATCTTACCTCGATGAGATGATTCTCTTTTCTTCTATTAAGCGCAAAGCATCGGGTTATATAATGAGCAGCCCGGTCCCTATTTTTAATCCGGAAATAAATATACTGCTATTTATGTTCTAAATCCATTAGGGAAGGAGCTATAAAATCTCATATCTTTCGCTCCGCGGGAAGAATCTTAACGGCAGATTAGTAAAGATTGCCGACCTATTGTAAATCACGAGATAAGTAAACTAAAAGATTCCTGCGAATTTGTAGGAGCTCCCACAACTAGCTGAAATGAAAACGAATTGAAGAATTGTCGATTTTATGAAATACGACATTCCGTGGTACCACCGCACCGGCCCCCGCCCAGGAAGGGCGGGGGCTAAATTCCCAATCAAGGCTTAATCATTTTAATCAACTTTAAATCCGCTTTGTTAAAGACGGTGATCTGCGTAGATCCAGCTCCTTCTTCTTTACCGGTAACATAAATTTTGTCACCGAAGAAAGTAACATTCGAATTCGGGCTAATCTCTTCTTCGGTTCCGGCCATTTTCTTTAGAGATTTATCGAATCGGGCCAGGAAATACTTTCCGTTTCTTTCTTCGAAAGCGTATACTTCTTCTCCTTTAAGAATCATTGGCGAGCGCCAGAAAACCGAATCTTTAGACCAAACCGTCGGTTTAAGCGTCTCTTGATCGATAAGGATTAGCTTATGTTCTGCAGAGTGATCGGATTCATATCCAACAACGAGAGCCTTTCCGTCAACGACTTCGAAAGTTCTACCGCATATCTTATTGAATTCTCCTTTGGAGATCTCATCGTCATTCGCCGGGTCTAAAGCGTGCAACTCATTACTGTAGTGTCCGTCGGAAAGATATTTAAGAGTTTTTAAGAATAGGATCCTACCTCCGACGACATTCTTATCAAATTCTTCTTTTTTCTTCTGCTCTTCTTTGACTGTCTCCAGTTCTTTCTTGGTATCCGTTAGTTCTTTTTGAAGTTCTTCCTTACTCTTTTTTTCGTCAGGCTTGGCTTCGTCTTTCTTAGAATCGCTGGAAGCAGTGGAGGAATCCTTTTTAGAGTCGGATTTGGCCGAATCAGTCGACGAGGATTTTGAATCCGATTTTCGCGCTTCTTCTTTCTTGGCGATTTCCTTTTCTTTCTCCTTTAACTGCTGCTCTTCCTTTTTAGTCTGTTGCTGCTGCTGCTGAACTTGTTTTCTTTCTTCCTGTTTCTGAACGATCTGCTTCTTGTTCTTAACCGGATCCTTATTTAATTCCTGAAGTTCTTTTTCGACTTTTCTCTCTTTTTCGGCAGCTTGCTGTTGTTGCTTTTTATTCTCGTCTTTCTTTTCTTCTAACTTTCGTTTCTCGTCTTCGAGCTTATTACGTTGGAGGTCGTCCATTTTTTTCTTATCATCTTGCCCCTCCTTCTTCTTATCCAGATCCTTGTTTACTTCGGTTTCGAGCTCATCCGTATGAACATCTTTACCGTCTTCGGAAAGAATATTGCCGACTATCGGAATGACGATCTGCGTTTTATCGGGCCATTCGCTGTATCGTCTCGCGATACCTATTTTATCGGGAGTTAAATTCTTAACTACTTCTTCTCCGTATTTACGCTTAACATACGAGGCGCCTTTTCTATGAATCGCATTATAATAAAGAATATAAGTCGCAAGCGTTTCGGAATTTTGCTCCGAGTAACCGAAGTTCGTCTTAACATAACCCGTTAAAATTCGTTGAATGGAATTAATGTGACCGAATTCAGTTTCCTTACCGAGACTGATAATATCTGCGCCGAACTTTTTATCTTCCGGAAGGATACGTATCGCACTGACCCCATCTTCGCTGGCCTTATTTTTTGCATCCTTCTTAAGTGATTCGGCAAGAGCCGTACCTGTTTTAGAATTACTGCCTTTAGTTTCCTCATCTGCCCTAGCTGCGGAACGGTTTATAAAATTTACCCTCCCCGAAGAGCGAACCTCGGTTTCCCCTAATCGGGGACCGGACTGTGCATAATGGGAAGTGGCAAAACTTCCGAGAACGATCGCGAGGACGGTCAGTCGAATCCGTGACATGTAGGAACTCCTTAGAACTGCAAATCTGCTGCTAGGCATAAACAGCGTGAGGGCTATCGTACGATGTTTCGGACCAACCTGCCAAGGATTTTTCCCGAATGATTACTTACTTAATAGGAAGAAAGTTGCCCCTTCACGACCGAATTTTACCCTAGTCTCATGCGCGAATTTCGACGTAGAATTTATAATTTCTGTGCCGGTCCGGCCATGCTCCCTACTTCGGTAATGGAAAAAGCAGCCGGAGAATTTTTGAATTTCAGGAATTCCGGAATGTCCATTATGGAAGTCAGCCATAGGGGCAAACTATTCGATCAAGTGTTGGACGAAGCGTTAGCTCTCCTACGCGAATTATTATCAATCCCGGACGAATTTGAAATCGCTTTCTTTTCGGGCGGTGCCACCCTTCATTTTTCCGCGATTCCCTGGAACCTGTTAAAGGAGGGCGAAAGCGCCGACTATTCCATCACCGGAATTTTTGCGAAAAAGGCGATGGAGGAAGCTCTGCGATTTAATCCCGTCCAAAAAATTTATGACGGTGATTCCCAACATTATACGACAGTCCCGGATCTAACGGATGCAAACGTAAGTGATGGAGCCGCTTACTTTTATATAACATCCAATAATACTTTGTTCGGCTCGCGTTATCCTACTATTCCTACGATCACCAAGGCGCCTCTCGTCGCGGATATGACCTCCGAAATACTATCAAGAAAAATTGATATTCGGAAGTTCGGTGTCATCTTTGCAGGCGCTCAAAAGAATATAGGCCCGGCGGGTTTAAGTGTTGTGATCATTCGAAAGGACTTACTCGGTCGGTCTAAAAGGACGATCCCAGTATTAATGGATTACGGCTTGACCGTAAAGAATAAGTCTATGTATAACACTCCACCCACGTATTCCATCTATATGGCTAAGTTGGTTTTCGAATGGCTAAAAGAAAAAGGAGGCTTGGATGTTGTAGAGAAGGAAAACGACGACAAAGCAAAACTCCTTTACGATTATCTGGATTCGACTTCATTATATACGGTCCCGGTAAAAAAACCGTACCGATCTACGATGAATGCTGTGTTTACTTTAAAAGATAAATCGTTAGAACCGAAGTTTATAGAACAGGCCGACGACCGTGGATTGCACGGCCTCGAAGGGCATCGTCTTGTAGGCGGATTTCGAGCTTCCATATACAATTCTATGCCAAAAGAAGGAATCTTGGCTTTGATAGAATTCATGAAAGAATTCGAAGCTAACGCCTAAGCCAATCATGTCGGTAAAGAAAACGGTCCGACGAATCTTAGTTTCGGGAATATTGCTACTGGTTTCGACTGTTTTGGATTCGGCGCCGCTTTATTTTCGGACTTCTACTCGAGCCGCTTCCTGCTTTTCCCCCGGAGGCCCGACTAAGGAAATCAAAAATTTTTATACCTCCAGGCTGCCGCCCGAAGAAAAGGCGATTTGGATCGAGCGTCTTTCTTCGCAGGAAGCAAAATCTCTGTGGCAAAGCTTGGACTGCGTTTATCAACTTAAATTATCGAAAGAAGAGAAACTTCAACTTTTAGAGGACCATCTAAGACACCAAGAGACGCGGGAACTTTTATTTTCTTACTACGAAAATCATCTCCTCTCCGAGGAAAGAACCCTTCGATTTTCCGCCTTCGAAGAAAAGTCGGTAAAGAATTTTCTTTCGGCAAAAAAGGAATTACTAAGCCGATTGTACGAAGCCGAAAGGGCCTCTCTTTCGGAAAAACCTCTTCCTGTTGAAACTTTCGCGAATTTGTATTTGGCTCTCCTTCTACAACATTGGGAGTTCTTCCAAACTGCACCCGAATTTCTCAAAGAAAGTCTGAACGAGTGAAATCAGAAAATCCGACTTTATTCGGAATTTGCTTGAACCCGTAAAATCCCGCAGTACGTTTACGTCAGGACATGAAAAAGATAGGCATTGCCTCCGATCACGGGGGTTTCGAGCTAAAAGAATACCTAAGACACGAATTAGGAAATTCGATAGAAATAGTAGATTATGGAACCAAAGACGAATCTTCCGTAGATTATCCGATCGTCATCGGTGAGGCTTGCAAAAAAGTCCTCTCAGGAGAAGTCGACGGCTTAATCGCTTTATGCGGAACAGGTATCGGCGCCTCTATCGCAGCAAACAGATTTAAAGGAATTCGCGCCGCTCTATGTCACGACGAATTTACTGCGGAAATGTCCCGTCGTCATAATAATGCGAATGTTTTAGTGCTCGGAGGCCGAGTTCTTGGAAAGGAACTAGCGATCCGGATTTGCCAAAAATGGCTCTCAACTACATTTGAAGCCGGCCGTCACGAAAGACGTGTAAGCCAACTCGACTCGATTAGCTAGACATTTCTTCCGGAAGAGAGAGCCTGGATGCGAAAGATAATTGGACCATATAGTAAATTCTCTCTTTTAAGTCTTTTTTTTCTTTTTGGATTTACCGTACTCCAATCGGAGACCAATTCCTTTTCTCTAAGCTCTTTTATTTTAAAAGACTTGAGGTTACAAAAGTCGGAAAGCGGTAACAATTTTATCGAACTCTCTCCCAGAGACCGTAAGCAAGGCGCGGAATTATTTTTCGATTTCGAGGAAGATGAAGCTTCCAATCTTCAGGATAAAACCGGCGGATACCGAGTTCTCTCTTCATCCTATCTGGTTGATCCCGCACAAGCTCATACCGGCAAACGGTCTGCTCGTTTTGCAGGCAAGAGATCGGGAATAAAGATCTCCGGCAGAACGAAAGGCATTCTAACTAGCTCTGATCTTAAGGAAGAATTTTATATTTCTTTGTTTCTGCTCCCCGGAACTTTGGATAAGGAAGCGGTTCTATTAACTAGGGGTCTATACACGCGAGGAAAAAAATTCGGCTGGGATCTAAAGATTAAGGATGAAATTCCTATTTTAGAACTTTCTAATTTTTTCCAAAAGGAAGATAAATCTTTTACTTCATTTAGGATCGTCGGGCGACAAAGAATTTCCAGATCTAAATGGAATCACCTCGTGATTCATTTCAAACCGGTTCAGCGAGAGGTTATTTTTTATATCAACGGAAAAGAAACCGAACGAATTGGAGTTCCGATAAAGGAGGTTATTACGCGAATCGGATTTCATCCGGAAGATACAACACCGTTTGTTATCGGAGAAAATTTTTACGGTTGGCTCGATGATTTTCTCGTCGCGAAAGGATCTCCCGATTTGGAGGCGCTCTCTACTCCTTACCAAGGCCAAACGTACGATAGTTCCGCCTTTACAGCCGAAACAAAATTCGGAACGGCGATATCTCCGATATACAAAACTCGTTACACGAATTCGACTCCCGAAACTCTCATCCTGAAAGCGAAAGTTCCCAAATCCTCCTTTCTCGAATTTTATTTCCGGTCTTCTGCACAACCGTTTGCAAGAGCCGCAGATTCCCCTTTGTGGAAAGCGATCGATTTGCGTAAATTAGAAGAATATAAAGAAGAAGATCTATCGCGAGAAGGTGCTGATGAAGAAACTGGACCGCCCAGATTCTTTACTTATAGAATTCCTTTAGATAAAATCTGGAATGGAAAAGCCCCCTCTTTTAAATACTATCAGGCCAAAGCTAAATTTAAGGCCGATGCCAGCGGCAAAATAAGCCCGGAACTTGAAGGGATAATATTCACTTACAAGGAAACACTGCCTCCGGTCAAACCGATGGGCTTAAAGGTCGCATATTCCGACGATGATTATCCGGACGCTAGTGGGCCGAGAGTTTGCTTGAGTTGGATTCCGAATCCTGAACGTGAAGTCCGTGGGAAGTCGGGGGGTTACGTTATTCATTACGGTGTCGGGCCGAATCGGATGGTTGGAATTATAAAAGGCACTCATAAGGATTTGGCGCAAGGGAAAATGACAGTGCTTTCGATCAAGGATCGCGAAAAACACCCTATGAGCGAATATTTGGATCCCATCCTTGGGGACGATTCATCTTGTCCTAAACAGGTGGAAAACGGCGGTCAAAGACTCTGCCAATGCATAGACAATCGTCTCATCAGTCTTAACGCCGAATCTCCGGACGAAAATCAGGAAGAAGCAAAGCCAACCAAAAAGTCTAAAAAAAAGAGAGCGTCTCGAGATCCTTATGATAAGAAATTACTCTTTTTGCAAAAGGGTTTAACTTTCTATTTTAAAGTAGGCGCTTATAATTCCTTCTACGATCCCGTCACCGGGTTCGATCAGATAAGTCCGTTAAGCGACGCCGTCGAGGTCTATTTCCTGAGCGAGTAAAACTTTTATCAGGCTCTGTTTTTTGTACTTAGGATCCTTCGCCAAGACCCCATCCAAATCCAGCAAGGAAGCCACGGCTATGTCGGTCCAATTTTTCCAATCCAGTTCTTTAGAAATAGATAATTTTAGGGCGAGTGAAATTTCCTCTTTTCTCAAAGGTAAAAGATCTACAAAGAAACTCTTCGATTGAGTCCAAAGTATTTCTTTCTTAACTGAATCCGGTTCTTTCTCAAGAATTTCTTCAAGGGCGGACAGAGATAAATAGAATAAAACGTTTTTCTTTGTAAGGGCTTCCAATGCGCCGCGAATCACTTTTTTGGAATTTTCTGAACCTAGGATCAGTTCATGAAACGAATCGCGGCTAAGTAATAGTTTCAACTGGCGGTTCCGGGATAGACGTTAGCAAGTTCTTTTAGCGCTTCCAATCTTTGATAGGAATCGGAGCTGAATATTTCGTTGCGGAAACAGGTTCTGAGCAATTCGGACGCGGACATATCCCGCTTATCCGCCTCTTGCTTTAGAAGGTCGAACTCCTCGTCCGTTAGGAGCATCTGAAATCTGCGTTCAATTCGAGCCATTTACTCCTCTTCTTTCAATTCCTTTTCATTTTTCAAGTAGGTTCCGTAATAAATTTTCGAATCCTTTAGCTGTCCTAGGCTTTCGTAAATTGCTCCGATATTATAGTTGGCCTGATTCAATCTAAAATCATATTTAAATGATTTTCTAAAAATTTGTATCGCGCGATCTTCCCGACCTGCATACCATTCGCTCAGCGCCCATAAAAAAAACCATTTACCCAGATCCGGGTCTCTCGGCGCAATTTTAGATAGATGTCCTAAAGCCTCCTCAAAAATGGAGGCCGATCTCAGGTAGTTATCTCTGATTTTCTTGATTTTTTCCATTCTTGAAAAAACATCTTCGTCGTGCTTGGGAAGTTCAAGATCGGATCTCCAAAATAAAGCTCTCGCTAAATACAATCTATACATCAGCTCCGCCGGATTCTTCCGAACGTATTCTTCCAGAAACGGTAAACTTTGCGCTTCCTGCCCGTTCTGTTGAAGATTTAAAATTTTCTGTTTTGCCGCCTTATTCCATTCTCGTCGATTCTCTTCCTGGGCCGTCAAGAAGTGAGATGAAAAAAGAAATAATATGCTTATAATGAAGAACTTTCCAATCGAAAGATTCATTTGCGCAAATACCTTAGATGTAAGTGTAAAGATTTTTGCCGTTCTCCGGGTACGGCAAATGAATGATTTCAAAAGGCAGACCGATCCTTTGTAGGATATTCTGCAAATCGTCATTCATGTTTTCCCGGGATAAAACGAATATCTCGCCCGCGGAAACCCCGAATGCATAGTCCTCGGTTCCTAATAAAGGTTGAACCTCTTCGAGAATTCTCTTTCTCCAATCCTCGGTTAGATCGTAATTTTGTTGGCCCTTCAATCGAATTTTAAACAAATTACAACGACTTCTCTCGCCGTGAGTTGCCCAGCGTAAAAGTAAAAATTGAATTTGGACAAGATCGCGTTTGTCCTGGATAGCATGGGACGCTTGTTCGATTTCAAGTTGGAGAAACGCGTCCTCGACCGGGTCGATCGATTTTTCCACGGAGTCCCGAATCTGCTCGGCGAGCGCAGCATTCGGCGGATCCGGAAACAGCAAAAAGAACCTGAAATCCAAACCTGATCTAAATAACGGAAAAGAAATAATCCGAATCACTCCATCTAGATCTGCAGGATCGAATTTTTTTATAAAAAAATGATCGTTTCGCCTCTCTTCAGTCACATCGATAATTGAAACTTCGTTATTTTCCTGACCCAAAAATTGATCTCCATAAAGAAAAATCATATTCTGACGGGTGTATGGTTGCATTCCATACGTAACTGCAGGCTGATATGCGCCTCTTCTTCGATCATAGAAATGAATGCTAAACGACTTCACGTGCAAAGACGAAAAAATCGTAAGGTAATATTTTAAAAGAGAAGAAACAGAAGTATCCAGACCTTGGTGAATTTCATCCAATACTTCGAGTATTTTACGCTTTTCCCGAATAGGCTGCAGATCCAACCATGTGCGGAATCTATCGGATAACGGCATTTCCTCGTTCGGATCCGTTTTACGAATCCCCCACCATGCTCTTGCCCATAAGAAAAATCTAGATTTATGTTGAGGAGCGATGCCTCTCGCAGCTTTTAGACCTACTTCGGCTAATCCGGTGACACGCAATGCTTTGGCTAAAAGACCCGTTTCTTTCGGTTTCTCTTCTATCTCTATAGATGTGGAAACTCCCGTGGACCTGACTTTATCAACCAATTTGGCCAACTCGTCCGTAAAGATAGAATCGCGTTTTCTTTGAACGGATTCCGATAAATTCGAATCCGGTTCCACAATTGTAGTTACGTCCCGGATCCCAATCGAAGACAGCTCTTGTGTCGTTGAAACCGGTTTCGGATCTCGTAAAAACTTCGGAGTCAGAAATGAATTTTCGGGAAGATCAAACGGCAAGACGTAAAAAGTCCCGCTTGCAAGCGGTTTCGTTTCAAAAACGGGAGCGCCTGTCTCGTTCGACTCGGAAAGTCTTTTAACCGCCTCGATTTTCTTCAAAGTCTCGTCCTTGATTCTTTCGGCAAGGAGTTGGCTAAGCTGGGAAACATCGGCGCGTTTATGGGAGAATTTGATCGACCGTTTTCGTAAAAATAAAATCGAAATATCCAGAAGAAACAATAGTCCGAAGAAAAGCGGAAACAAAATAATAAATTCAGAATGTACCGCGGGAATAAGAAGAAAGAAACCCTGAATAAATCCCGATTTATCCTCGGGAAAATGCGCGTAATATGCCCGATATTCCCTGTCTCCGATATCGATCGATTTAAAATCGGCACCCGTTTCCTTCAAAGAATATAAAAGCTCTTCGACAATCCTTCTTGGATCCGTCCTTTCACTTTCAAAAATCCAATCTCGAAACGACCCCACCTTCAATTCCGGAACGAAATATTCTTTCTTACCGTCAAAATCGAAAAAAAACTTTTCTTTGTCTAATAAAGCCAAAACTGCAATCTGCTTTTCGTATAAAGGAACGAAGAAAACGGGTTCGTTCCCTAACGGAAGCAACCTGCTCGTGTTTCCTTCCCAAGCTTGGACAAGTAATTGCTTTGACGCATTCGTATCGAGTTCCGGGGAGGAAATTGTATTATCCGAAGCATCCCAAATAGCGAAACTTCTTACTGGAAGAGGCACATTCTTCGTATCGAGCAAGCTAGGATCGGTGGAACGAATTTGATTTTCTAAGTTAATTATATTTTTATTAAAGAAGGCGAATGCCATTTCGAGCTTTGATCGGTAAAATACTCCATCCGGAAAATAAGGTTCTAACCAAAGTATCAAAAAAGAAAATAAAAAAGCAAATGCAAGAAGTAAGCGTAATTTAGTTCCGATCATCGATTTCCATCCCGAACTTTAGAGAATAAACCTAATAACTCTAACTTCAATTTCAGCCAATCTTCTCGTTCAACGAATCTTGCTTCGGTCCTAATCGAATAAAATAAGCTGCTCGCCAATAAACCGCCGAGCAAGACTAAAAAGGAAACACCCAAAGCCGCCATCATTAACAACAATTCTCGAACTCGTGAATTTCGGGGAAAGCTGAGAAATAATTCCGTCCGCTCATTTGCAATTTTTTCCCAAGTAGGTCGGTCGAAAAATTTTCTTTCCTTTGATGATTCGGATAATAGGGAGTACATTTCTATCCCGCCCTTTTTTGAATCGGATATGAATTTCGAACCCGGCCCAGCCGAAGGAAGTAAGGGGGTATCGGGAGATAAATTCGTCTCCAGTACTTCTATCTCTTGACCTTTCCTTTGAAATGCTATATATAAAAAGCCTTGGTAAGCATCCTGTGGAAGATACGATTTTCGAATTCCAGCGGAAGCAGCGATCATTCTATCAGCATCTTCTTTCGAAATTTGAAAGTAAAGCCTCCCTTCGGAGTTTCTGTAAAGTAGATCTCGTTGCGAATCTTCCGCCCAATGTCCCGGAGCGATTTCTAATCCTCCCAATCTAAGATCGGGATGAAATACTAGCTTCTCCGGATCGGAAGAATAAATGAGTCTGTACGAACTTTCGTAAATTCTGACAAAGGTAAAATCACCCGAGGAAAGCAGATCTTTTCCGAGTACTTTTCCTTGGCTTTCCGAGTTAGGGTCAGGATTCTTTCTGATGATATATTCGATCCTAAGACCTAAATCATAATAAGTATCATTGAACCGAGTCATTAATTCTTTTGCAAGTTTCGCTTTGCGAAAATGGGAAGAAGCACTCAAGATCTGCACTGGAGCGAAGAAAACGGATTCTCTCCATGCCGACGGAAAAAAAGGGATGGAAAGAAGCAGCGGACATAGAATGATCAGGGAAAGAATTCGAATCCGCCGACTATGAGAACGTGGGTTCACTTTTCTAGTATCGGCCGATTTACCCGTTCGAATCAGTCTAAATGTTAAGGATCTCCGCCTACTGAGCGGGCAAAAAGTAAGATGATTTTTTATGTATTTATCGACGGAATCGGCTTTGGTGAGAATGATCCCGAAAAAAACCCGTTTTCTCGATTCTCTACCGGAGTATTTCTTCCGTTAGCCGGAAAGGAAATCCCGAAAGACTCTCCGCCCCGCTTGCAAGACCTAGTTTACATTAAGACCGATGCAAGCATGGGCATAAAGGGATTACCACAGAGCGCCACCGGTCAAACATCTCTCTGGACAGGAATCAACGCTTGTCAGGTCCTAAATCGACATATGAGCGGCTTTCCGACATTTACCTTAAAACGAATTATCGCTAAATACTCCATTGTCCGGGTATTGGAGGAACGAGGATTTAAAGCCGACTTACTAAATTGTTATACTCCTGGTTTTTCGGATCACGTAAAAAAAAATCCGAGACAAGTCTCCGCTTCGACATTAATTCAAATGGCCGGAAATAAACCCCTGAAAGGAATGGAGGATCTTAGAGCCGGTAAAGGTCTTTATATGGATATCAGCAGAGAATTCCTGCGAAAATTCGGCCGAGATTATATCGAGAAGGGAGACCCCGTTTTGGAAAAGCAAGACCCGTATGCAACCGGGAAAGCGATCGTTCCCGCAATTAAGGATTACACTCTCTGTATATACGAATATTTTTTGACCGATAAGGTCGGTCATAAAATGAACTGGAGTGGAGCGGACCGTTGTATTCAAGACTTGGAAGGATTTTTGCTCGGTGTAATCGAAGCAATGAACCCGGATGAAGATCAATTGATCGTCACATCGGATCACGGAAATTTGGAAGATTTAACCGTAGATGTGCATACGACAAACCTGGTTCCGACGATCCTGTTCGGGAAATATACCGAGCGAATGAAAGATAAGATCAAATCCCTAAAAGACATTCCTCATGCAATTTATGACTGCCTAGGATTCCGAATAGAAATGTCGGAAGAAGAGTTTATTCAAACCGCCAGTTAACGGAAACGAATCTAGTATTTCCAGTCGTCCGTATCCGACGATCCGTCATCGGAAGGTTTTGCTTTCGCCTTGTTTCCATCTTGATAATTCAGATTGTCTTCGATCTGATCCAGTGATTCTTTTTTCCAAGCGGCTGCTTTACGGCCAAGGGCATTATCATGGTTTCGATCGTTAGCTTCCTGGAAGGAGGAAGCGGCCTTTTCGTACTTTCCACCTCTAAAATAAATAGTCCCTTTGCGAAAAAGCGCCGCTTGATCCATAGTCGAATCGGCATTTTCTAAAATCTTATTTAAATACTGTATGGCCGAATCCGGTTTACCGATTGAGTCGTAACTTTCCGCAATGAAATACCATGCTTGTTCCCTGGCTTTTTCGCTTACACCGAGATCCAGCGCTTTCTTAAAGGACTCGATAGCCCCGTAATATTGTTTTCTAAAATACAATTGCCTGCCTTTTTCCAGCAGCCCCGAGCGAAATTCCGAATCCACCGAAATTTTATCTCGATCGAAATAGGCGTCCGCTTGTATGTAATCTTCGTATACGTCATAGGCGGACCAATCTTTACCCATTTTTCGTAACGATTTTCCCCATCGAACCCTTGCTTTAACGTTTTCAGGATCCTCTTGTAACGCCAAAACGTAGTTTTTTCGCGATTGGTCGTAATTTCCCTTCTTCATATAATAGTCGGCGATAGCCGACAACGCATTTGAACGAAGTTTATTATCGTTCGAGGTTCTAAGCACTTCTTCTAAGTGTCCTTTTCCTTCTTCGTCCCGATTAAGCATTAAAAGCAAGTTACCGAGACCGTATGCGACTTTAGCACGTTCTTCTCGAGAAAGTCCGTCTTTCTGATTCAATTCGCGATAAATGCCGAGAGCGAGCATTTTATCGTTACTCTTCTCTAGAGCCTTCCCAAGATCGTATTTGATTCGAAATGCAAGTTGAGTCGAAACTTCCTTAGCGGATAGTTCCGAAAAAATATCCAAAGCTTTTTCGGCGGATTTAGGATTGGAATGTTTTAAGAATTCCTCCCCCTCACGAATTTTTTCAAGGACTTCCCGATTGTTTCCTTCGTTATCCTGAATAACGGCGGTATAAATTCCGGTTAGCAAACCTGCGCATATAAATAAAAAACCAGTTACTAGTATAATGGAACGGTTCAATGCCTTCCTCCGCTAATCTTAGCCAGACAATGTTTTGTCCAAAATTCGGTTCGATCTGGATTATATGATTTTACTTCTTTTTGCACGAAATACTTTAACGCTTTTCTGAAATCCCCGTTTCGATAATAAGAAAGCCCTGTAAAGAATTTTGCCTTTCCCCGTACGTCTTGATTATCCGCTTGTTCAAACGGAGCGAGCTGGCGAATCGCCTCCGAATAATCGTTCTTCCAATACGTAGATTTAAGAATTTTATTTAATTCTTCATCGGATGCAACGTTATCTTTTGAGATCGCAGGTTGGTTTTCCTTCGGAGTCTCATCTTGCACTGTGTTTGACGGATTAGAACCCTCGATTGCAACGTAAGACTGATCTTGCGAAAGAGTAAAATCTTCCTTGTCGCCGCGCTTAACCGTAACGCCGAAATAGACCGTATTCTTGGACGGTTTCATTCTAACCATCACATTGGTTTCCGGATGAGTAACCTCGCCTAACTTCCGAACATTACCGCCTAAAAAGGTTGCCACTCCGCCGGAAAGGGGTTTTGTCGCTTGGTAAACGGAATAAACGGTATTCTCATCAGGATTTTCAGGAGCCTTCCAATCCAGGCGGATTCCTTCATTTACCGCAGTGGAACTCAGGTCCTTTACATGCATTTCATCGAAGGAGTATTCAGATTTGGTAATACTATCTTCGTTAGGCTGTTTACGTTTATCCTGATCATAAACGTAAAATTGCCGTATGAATGACTGATTTTGAATTAGAGGTATGACTTCCTTCAATCCTTGCCTAACGGTTACGCCGTAATAAATCGTTTGAGACTTATTTAAGTCCTGATCTAGAAACGAGTTTTCAGGATGAGATACTTCCGCGAGTTTTTCGGCCTTACGCATCAGGCTCAGACTGGAAAGCGGCTCGGCCGATCGATAGATAGAATAAATTGTTTCTCCCGGAATACCCAATCGATAGGGTTCCCAAGAAACACGAAGATATTTTCCTTCTCGCTTAACGGCAATGTCGGTAACTCTTGCGTCATCGGAGAGGATCTTCTTTTTTTCATCGTCCGGATTCAGATTGGAAGTGGGCTGATTAGAAGACTGTTCGATAACCACCGGGATGGTAGTGAAATTTCGGTTAGGAACTAGTTTTAAATCTTTTTTTCGAACATGGTGGGATAGAACGACAGCATAGTAGTACGTTCCCGGTCGAAGGTTATAATCGTATATTTGATTTACCCCGTTGGCAATCCCGCTCGGGAACTTCCCCAAAGAGTCCGAAATATAACATTTTTCCGGAGTATCGATGACGCTCGGGTTTCTTGCGATAATAATTTCTCCGGTTTCCCGAGGGGGCTCCCAAGTAATTCTAACCGACTTTCCATCCTTAAGGACTTCCACATTAATCGATCCTGCAACCCCGAATTGGTCGGTATCCGTACGTATGAGTTCCTGCTGTTGAGCGTCCGCTATACCAGCAACCGCGAGCAGACAAAGGAAAAATAGTATCCGTACACGGGTCTTCATTTGGGAATAGGGTTCCGTATATACATATCGGAACTAAGAAACCGTTTTTTTACTTCGGTTTTTCATAGAATGGGAGGAAAATAAAAATAAAGGCATGTCTTTAGATTGTAAAGGGTATTTCCTCAAAAAAGGGAGCGTTCTACGATTCCGATTGACGATAGCGTCCGATAATCAGACATAATACCGGATTTTAAAAACCATGAGCGACCTGGAATATTACTACGATTTAGATTATCAGAATTTCCTTCTTTCAAGCAAGCGCAGGGATGTCACTCCTCCGGAAGTAGTTTTTAAGCATTTTCCACTCAAAGATGTTATGAACTTGGTGGATTTCGGTATGGGCTTAGGTTTCTGGACCGAATATTTATTAAAAATGATCCATAAGGAAGGATGGATCTGGGGTGCAGAATGTAATCAGGACCTCCTAGATGAAGTTCTTCATTGGAAAAATCGTGAAGAAATCGATCGCTTTACTCCTTTTTATATGGAAAAGGCGGATCGCCCCCTTCTTCCGGAATGGATTCCAGTCCCGGACGTAGTCTTTGCTTCCCTTGTACTCTCGACTTTCCCGGATCCGGGCCAAGCCATGGACGGACTCATTCGTTCAATGAGGAAAGGTGGAAAACTTATCGTTCTCGATTGGGTTAAGAATGAATTCGCCATCGGTCCTAAGATCAATGACAAGATCTCTTTAGATAAAATGAAATTCCTTGCAGAGCAGTATAAGCTGGACGTGATAAAGAGTGTGCGAATCAGCGAGAACGTTTACGGGTTGGAGATACAGGCAGGATCCGATTTCGAGTACGGTTATTATGACCTAAAAGAGGAAGAAATGTATTCGGAAGAATTGATTCGATCCTAGAAAAATAAAAATCAGCCTACGGCAGCCAAAATTCGACCGGATACCTTTCCTTCCTTATCGGAAGCGGGTAAGTATTCCCCGATTTCAACGGTAAGAAACTGTCCGGGACTTAAAGCTTGAAGGTCCTTAGTCGGTAATATTACTTTTAGATAATTGTCCGTAACTGCGACTCCGTCTTTCTCCAGAATTGCTTCCCTTTTTTTTCCGAACTGTGACACCGCGTAGGAAGAATGTAAATTTTGAGAAAGCGACATGAGAGAATGAACTCTTTCCTTCTTACCTTCCTTGGTCACGGTTTCCGGAAATTCTTCCGCAGTGGTATTTCGGCGGACGGAAAAAGGAAAGGCATGAATTTTCGCAAATTCCAAATCTTGAAGAATGTTTACCGAATCTAGAAAATCCGCTTCGGTCTCGCCGGGAAATCCGACTATCACGTCAGTCCCCAAAAAAAGGCCGGGAATTTTAGATTTAGCTAATTCGATTCGTTTCCGAAAGGTTTCGGGAGTATAACTTCGTTTCATTTTTTTCAGAATATGTTTACTTCCGCTTTGTAATGGAACGTGTAAAAAAGGACAAAATCTAGGATGAGTCAACAATTCTACCAACTCGGTTCCGACATCAGGTGGCTCGATCGATGATAAGCGAAGACGGGAATATTCCAATTTATTTAAAATCGATTCCAATAACTTCGGAAATGCTTTTCGGCCTTCGGAGTTCCTATACCAACCCAAGTTTACCCCGGTCAGCATGATCTCGCCTACCCCGCTATCTTGCAAAAAAGAAACCTGATCTAGGATGTCCGTCCATTCGCGACTGACCCCCTTTCCTCGGGCTTGCGGAATCTTACAGTAAGAACAAGTCCGATCACACCCATCTTGGATTTTTAAATAAGCTCTCGTATGCCCGTTCGGCAAAACGTCGGAGTAAGAAAATCGATCAGATCGAATCGGCCGGTCTAAACTAACGGCACCTTCTCTTTCCAATATCATTAGCGGAAGGCGGGATTTATCCTCGTTCCCTACCACGCCGGCAATACCTGGAATGGCTTCGATCGATTGACGATCCGTTTGAGCATAACAACCGGTCACCCAAACTTGAGCTCCAGGGTATCGTTTTACTGCATTCCGAATAATGTTCCGGTTTCTGGAATCCGCTTTGTTCGTGACAGTACAGGTATTTACCACCACTACATCAGGAATTTCATCTTCGACGGCGGTTCTATAACCGTGGCGACTCAAGGAAGAAAAAAGTCCGTCCGACTCGAAAAAATTAAGCCTACATCCTAATGTATGAAAAAGAACTTTCTTTTCAGCCTTGTGAGAGGGCATTAATTCTCGCCTCGATTCTTTGTAGATTTCCCCGAAACTTTTCATCTTCCGGTTTTATCTTCAATGCCGCTTCGATTTGTTCTTTTGCACTCTTTAGTTGATCTAATGCTTTCTTCAAATTCCCGCGCTTCGCTTCCTGGTTTCCGCCTTTTTCATACACCAAAGCCAGATTATTCAAGACATTTGGGTTATTAGGAACGAGAGATTGTGCCCATTTTAAACTGACCTCGGCCTTTTCGGCGCTTCCCAAATAATAGTAAACTTGAGCCTCTAAAACAAGGGGATGATAGTCGTTCGGATCTTCAGATTTTAATTTTTCGATAACATGCAATGCATCGCGTGCTTTTCCGTTATACAAAAGGGCAGTTGCAAATAGCAATCTTACTTCTCGATTCTTAGGATTGATCTCATAGGATCTTGATATGATTTCCAGGGCGTCGTCGTTCCGACCAACTTGAAGAAGGTATCGAGCAAAGTCAGTGCTGACTGCCGGATCACCCGGTTTCAATTTTAAAGCTTCGGACCAATGAGTTCCAGCGGATTTCATCCTTCCCGCTTTATAATGACAGAATGCAGCCAAATAATGGGTCTCGTAACTACGCTTCCCCTGCTCATGCAGTACTTTAATAATTTCGAGCGCCTTTTCCGAATTTCCACTTTGGAATTCGGCTAGTGCTTTTGAATAATCCGCTTGTTCCTGCCCGAACGAATTCCCGGCGAATACGATCGGCAGCAGTGCCAATAAAAGGATGGTGATATGTTTCTTTGTAGCCATCTCTATCTCTCTTTCCAGCTCAATAGGGAGAATCTCCTTAAGTGGGAACTCCCATGGACTTTGCATTCAGACAGTCTATCAGGGAATGAAAGGGTTCCACCGGGTCAATGAAGACAATAATGCTCGGATATCTCGTAGCGAGAAAATGCTCGATCTTTTCTTCGGAAATGATCGAAATTTCCCCTACCTCTAAAACCGGCAATCCGTCGGGATTCCGATAAACTTCATATTCCTCGTTGTCGAGAAAATCCGTAAGAAGTATATATCCGGATCCGTAATAGACCCCGCCCTGAAAGTAGTATTTGTAAAGGACGCGTACCTCGGGAAGAAATAAATCTGGCTGAAAAACGCAGAGAGAAATTTTTTCGATTCCAGCAACGGTTCGTATCTTTCTGAGGTGAAACCAAACTTTCCGAACGAGCAAGTAGGACACTACGAAGATGACTGGGATCAGGTACGGCATAGGTTTCCCTCTGTCCTTATAGTCCTTTTCCCCGTCGGGAGCGGTTACCCAGGAGGGCAACCGTCAACCTACTCTCTTAAACGAGAGCCGGTTCTTCCGATCTTTCGGGGTTATTAGGGGAATTGTCCCCGCCCGAACCTTGGTCCGCCGGTTTATAATCGGTCCAAGGTTCTTCAACAAAGTCCAACTTTCCTTCTTTGAACGAAACAGTGATCTTAGTAGGTTCTTTGTAAGAACCCTTGAGAGTTTGGACGGCCATATAGTCTTCCAGATCTCGTTGGAACACTCTTCGTAACGGACGGGCTCCGAATTTTTCATCGTATCCGATATCCATGAAATGGTCTTTCGCCTCTTGAGTAAGCTCGATCTTGATTTTCTTATCCAAGAGACGTTTGTTCGTATCGCCAGCCATGATATCCATGATCTTCATGAGATCTTCCCTCTTAAGCGGACGGAAGTAAACTACTTCGTCTACCCTATTTAGGAACTCGGGATTAAAGTGCTTCTTGAGCTGTTCCCTTGCTTGATCGGATTTATATTTATCTTCTTCGCCGGAACGATCTTCAAACCCGAGGCGAACGCTACTTGAAATTTCCTTAGCTCCGATATTCGAAGTCATGATGATGATCGTATCTCGGAAATTCACTTTGCGACCTTTGGTATCCGTTAAGTTTCCTTCCTCCATTACTTGGAGAAGAATATTAAAGATATCATGATGAGCCTTTTCTATTTCATCCAAAAGAATGATCGAATACGGTTTTTTACGTACGAATTCGGTCAACTGGCCCCCGTCGTCGTAACCGACGTAACCTGGAGGAGCTCCTATCAAGCGGCTGACCGCATGCGGCTCCATATATTCGGACATATCGACCCTAAGCATAGCGTCCTGATCCCCGAACAAGAAGTCCGCAAGAGCTTTCGCCAGCTCGGTCTTGCCCACGCCTGTCGGACCTAGGAAAATAAAGGATCCTGTCGGGCGACGCTCGGCTTTAAATCCGGTACGTGCTCTCCTGACGGCTTTTGCGATTTTTTCAATCGCATCGTCTTGACCGACCACGCGAAGTTTCAATTCGTCTTCCAATCGCAGTAATCTTTCGGATTCACTCTCTTCCATTCTTTGGAGAGGAATGCCGGTCCATTGCGAAACGACGGAAAGAATATCGTCTTCGTCGATGGAGACTGCAAAATCATCCATCTTCTCTTGCCACGCCCGAATCTTCTCTTCCAATAATTGTTTTTTACGATTTACTTCGTCGCGAACGCCCGCTGCCTTCTCGTATTCTTGAGCACGAACCAAATCTTCCTTCTTTTGAGAAAGAGATTTGATTTCTTCTTCCAAATCCTTGATTGCCTGGGGTCTCGCGCAGTTCGCTAAGCGAGCTTTTGCTCCCGCTTCGTCGATGATATCGATGGCTTTATCAGGAAGATATCTATCATTGATATACCTGTGAGAAAGCTTAACAGATTGTTCTAACGCACGATCCGAGTACCTTACTTTATGGTGGGCTTCGTATGCCTTTTTCAGTCCTGTCAGAATTAGGATCGCGTCGTCCACCGAAGGCTCCGCGACTTTTACGACTTGAAAGCGTCTTTCTAAAGCGGAGTCTCGCTCGATGTATTTTCTATATTCGGTACTTGTCGTTGCACCGATACATTGCAATTCACCCCTAGCTAATGCCGGTTTCAAAATATTCGCGGCGTCAACCGCGCCTTCCGCAGCTCCGGCGCCGATCAAAGTATGCAACTCATCGATAAAGATAATGATATTATTAGAGGAGGAAATCTCTTTCATGATCTTTTTCAATCTTTCTTCGAATTCACCGCGATACTTGGTGCCGGCTATTAGACTAGCAAGATCCAATGAAAGAACCCTTTTATCGAAGAGTAAATCCGGAACATTCTTCTCCACAATGGCGAGCGCTAAGCCCTCGACGATAGCGGTTTTTCCGACTCCTGATTCTCCCACCAGTACGGGATTATTTTTCGTTTTTCTAGAAAGAATTTGAATTACTCGTTGGATTTCATTCGCACGACCGACGACAGGATCTAATTTTTTATCCCTTGCTAGTTGGGTTAGGTCTCTTGCAAACTCATCCAGAATCGGAGTTTTAGTTTTTTCCGCACGAGGAGTACCTGGTTGAGCGGAAGGTTGACTAGAGACTCCGACTGTACTCGTTGGAGGAGCTCCTAGTAAACGCAAAATTTCTCCCTTAATTACGTTATAATTAACGCTGAAAGAGTATAAAGCGCCGCCGGCGATATTATTATTATCACGTAACAAAGCTAAAAGAATATGCTCCGTCCCGACATAGTTATGTTTAAGGCGCTTTGCTTCTTCTTTGGAAAGCTCTATAATTTTTTGATATCGATCTTGACCTTGCGCCATATCCATGAGCAGAGTCGCGGAACTTTCTCGCGTGCGTCTCTCTACTTCCTTTCGGAGCTCGTTCAGATTGATATTCAGATTGTTTAGGATTTTGATCGCGACCGAATCCTCTTCCTTAAGCAATCCCAATAGAATATGCTCGGGGCCGATAAATTCGCTGCCGAGACGTTTAGCCTCGTCTTGCGCGATCTCGTTAATTACTCGTTTAGCTCTTTTTGTAAATTCTAACATAATTGCGGCCTTCCCCAGGGATTCTATCAATTAGACTGGTTTCGCATCAAATTTCCTACGGGAGTCTTTTTCCCTATAAGAAACATATCGGATTGGTCGTTTAAAAAGGATTACGGGGGAAACGAAGCTTTTCCTGCTTCTTTTCCTAATATTACTAGTAAGGCTAAATATGAAACTAAATTGAAAAAGGAATTTTTTCGTTTTAGTCCGAAATTTTTCCGGAAAATGATCAATCTATCCTTTAGATCTTCCCGATAAAACCCCCAATCGGTGGGTAATCGAAAACCCGCCAACGCTCCTGTTTGCGTAAACAAATCAGGCAAAGCGATGGAAAGTTTGTCTCCCTCTCCGGCATTTGTAGGGCAGGAAGTGAGAAATCCTATTCCATCTATATAGTCGAACCGTTCCGGATCCCAAAATGCTTTTAGAAAGGGCGACACTAGGATCATTGCCAAGTCGTAAAGAGAATTAGTTATATATTCCCAACGAAGATGATCCTCGTCCCCCAGGAGTAAAGTCCCGCCATTCCAGGAAATTCTCAAACATTTTGTACTGTCTGACCCCTTTTTTGCGATCTGTGTTTCAGAAAAAAAGTCCAGATTCGCTTGGTTTTGAATATTTTGGGAAGAAAACCATTCTTCTAAAAACATTGCCGGGAGAATTTTAGATCGAAGGGGGTAGACGGACCGCTTTGGATTTCTCGCAACTCGAAACCGGTAGGAAAACGGAAGAGAATAGGCGTCTACTTTTCTCATCTTCTCCAAAAAGGAGGAGGCATTAAATTGGAACCACTCATCGCGCAGCGGGAAGCCGAGCGGAGGTTCCCAGTCCGATTCGCTTTGGCGAGGAACGAAAGTCGAATATTCGTCACCAATAACGGAAATGCAATTTGCACAGCCGATTCTACCGCGTTCTTTCCAATCTCCATAGGATATACCGCAATAGACACAATCTCTCATAACACACCGTTTTAAACAGTCTGAGGAATATGCGCCGGATGCAGCTTCCCTTGATAAATTTGATTTCGCTTATGCGCGAGCGCTGCGAGTTCCATATCGTGCGTCACTAAAATCAGTCCGAATCTTAAATCCTTTTGCAATTCCTGAATCAGGCCCATTAAATTTCGTGAATTTTCCCGATCTAGATTTCCGGTGGGCTCGTCCGCTAGAATCAATTTTTTCCCGGCTACGAGCGCCCTTGCGACCCCCACACGAGCGCTTTCTCCTCCCGAAAGTTGGGATGGAAAGCTCTCGTATCTTTCTTTCAATCCGACCTTATCTAACATTGCCATAGCATCCTCCTGTGCCCTCGTAGGAGAGACACCGCGAATTAATAGAGGAATCGCAACGTTTTCCAATGCCGAAAAATCGGGTAAAAGAAGGTGATGTTGAAAAATGAATGCGATTTTCTCCGCTCGAAACGCTTCCTTTCCTTTTTCGTCCAGGTTACCGAGAGAAATTCCACAAACCTCGACTTCGCCGGAATCGAATCCGTCCATTGCGCCAAGAATATTCAGCAGAGTCGATTTACCGATTCCGGACTTCCCTTCAATGGAAAAAATCTGACCTTCTTCTACGTCCATGTCCAAACGATCCAAGATGGTGAATTCTTTCTCCAACACATGGTACGTTTTGACGAGGTTTCTGATTTTAATAAGACTCAAGTTAGTCGTTCCTTATCGTGTCCACTGGATTAAGACTAGCTGCCCAACGAGCCGGAAAGTATCCCGCGATTCCGGATAAAATGGTAGCGGCGGTCGTTACCATAAAGATGAAGGCGATGTCTATATCGACGGGTATTTTGTCGAAATAATAGATGCGTTTTGGCACCAGCTCTACCGGACTCCACTCGGCTCCGAATAAAACCGATATATCCGGTCCTAACATATTCATGATTTCCTCTATTCCATTAATAATGTTTTCTAGAGAATTTGCGAGAAAGATACCGGTTACTCCTCCGATCAAAGATGCCAAAATGCCGACCAACATCGCATTCAAAGTAAAAATCAATAATATATCCGAGGAAGGCAATCCTAATGCCTTTAAAACGCCTATCGATTTACGTTTAGCGCGGACTAACGAATAAACGGAAGCGACCATTCCCAAGGCCGCAAGGATTATAAATAAGAAAACAATGATCGAGATAATCGTTTTTTCTAATTTAAGAGCGGCGAGGAAGTTTTCCTGCTCCTCTGCGATAGTCCTTACCGATAACGATGAGGAAACTTCCACTTCTCTTTCAAAATCGGGTTCAGAAAATAAGCGTAAAAGCTTACGTTTACAATAACTTAAGTCGTCGAGCGACTTTACTTTTAACGTAATTTGGTTAACAGAATTGCGTAATTTAAAAAATCTTTGGGCGATCGGTAGCGACATGTAGACATATCGGGAATCGAATTGATAATTACCTGTTTTAAAAAAACCTGAAACGCGAAAGTTTTCAACGCTGACTTCCACACCTTTCCCTAAAGAAAACCTACCTCCGGGAACTGCCAGAGTCAGTTGTCTTCCTAAGGAAAAATTATATAGGCCTTCCATTTCCTTTCCGATGACGATATAATTTTCACGATTCATTTGAGCCAATTCATCCCGATTGTAATGAACGACTCTCGGAAAATTAGGCAATCTGGTCAAAAGTAGGTCGTCCACGTTGGATACGGGAACTGCTCGGATAATGACCGGATAAAAAGTATTATAGTTCTGAATCAATCCGTGACTTTGAATTCCGCCTTCCACGGAAACAATTCTTTGTTTCAATTCGGGAGTCTTTTCTATCCAAGAAATAATTTTCTGGTAATCGGTAATTTCGCCGGCTCCGGAATTACTCTCGATCGTAATGTGCGATCCGCCTTGCCATAAAGATTCTTTCACCTGTCTTTGAAATCCGTTGAAAATAGAAAGCACAACGATTAAAAGAGAAACCCCGACCGCCATCACCACGAAAGAAACTCTGGATTTTAAGGATAATAAACCGGCTGCACGAGAACCGCGAATATACCGAGAAGTAAGCAAAAGAACCAATGGAGTTCGAGAAAAGAGGAAGTTCATGATTAAAGCAGGCAAAATTCCCGGTAATGGCGAAATTGCTTAGTTTGACAATTCTACGATTCCGAAGCAGGATGTCAAAATAAAGTCGACTCCGTCTTGGTAATCGGAGACAGTTCGATTTCATTCGAAAGATATATGGCCTCCAACCAAGTTTACTCCTTCCTTTTTCAATCCCGAGATACTTCTTCTTCTTTATATGTACTATTCGGAGGTATTGTCGACCCAGTAAGCAGTCATATCGATCGACTGGATTTAGTCGCTGTCGGAAGCAGCGAACTGATCAATGTCCCACTTTCGGGGGCGACTTTCAAAGACATTTCCAATATCTGTCAAAAGATAAAATACGAAGGAAAACAACTTAAAAACCTAACAAATAAGCTTGGCGAACTATTTCAATCTTCCGGTAGATCCGACGATTTTATGGAGCAATTACTCCATTATATGAACAAAAGGGAAGATGAGAAAATCAGATATCTGATCAATCAAGTCGCGAATCAGGCGATTGGGAATTCAAAACCCGATATTACTCTCTGGTATTCCCTCATTGATCGGGACAAAATCGAAGACGTCAGCATGAGCGGCCAGTCTATCGAGAATTTAGATTCGGCGGAAGGGGATGGACCTCCGTCTTTAGACGAATCTTCAACTCCCGGATCGGGTAGCAATGTAGTCGCAACCGGTATCGACGCTTCTATTCCGCAGAATGCGACGAGAATTCAGTTTAAATTTATTCTCTCTCCAGTTTCCGGAATTCCTGTAAGTCAATTAAAACCGGGAGACCAAATTGTAGTTCAATTAAACCCGGGCGATCCAACGACACTAGGCGTAATCGACACCATGAAATTAAAAATGGAAGACGGGTCCATTCGCCCCGTACCAGCCACAATCGTTGCGACTGAAAATCAAGGTACGGAGAGCGAAACCGTAATCAGAATTGGAGTCGATGTTTTCGGGAAGATTTACGAAGAAGAAAATAGTATAAAAGTAAGACCTTACACCGGTGAAAAAACACCGGCAAAAAAAAGCTCCGCCTCTCACGAGGCTTCCTCCAGTCTTGAGGCCGGCGAATCGAGTCTACTATTAACGGTGCTAATCGCTTTAGGTGTCGTCGGAATCGGAATGGTTGCGGTTTTTGTATTTTTATTCTAAGCTACCTTTTTAAAAAAGAAACCACCCGATGAAAAAATTTTCCCGCCTCCATCTTGCCTATATAATCCCCTTCATCTTGTTATTTGTCTGTCTTTTCCAGCTTTTTCTACAACCGACATTTCTGGATGCAAACGACACGACGACTATGGAAGCTATGCTAGACGGAACAGGTCGAGAACCCATATCCGGTTTTTATTTTCAAGGCGGCGCGATTTCGCAAATGTTTTTAACGCAAAAGATTTTGGCGGAATTAGGCGATAACGGAATCCCGACGGATTCTCAACCGGAAGATACGATTGATCGAATGGGAAGGATCCTGTTAGGACAAAGGATTCAAATTTTCTTTTATTGTTTCTTGGGATTACTATCCGTTTCCTCTTTTGTTTCTCTTCGATACAAGACCTTCTTCTATACTTTCATGAATCGAATACTGTATGTGTTCGGTATCATCTATTCCTTTTCAATTCTACCGACATTAATCGGAGCAGCAGTAAGAACTGTAGGAACGAATTTTTGGGGCGTCCCTGCCATTTTATTAACGTTAGGGTGGATCGTATTTCTGATCTATATGTCGCTGACGATAGACCAGGTATTCTCGAACGTCGAAGCTGACCGTTTTTCGTCCTTAAGAAATCTGAAGGAGGATGAGGCCGAGTTTCGAACCGGTAGCAAAGCGGAAAGTGAAACATTCGTAAATTCGATCCTTCACTTTTTAGGAATCATCGCTTTGGGCACGATGGTAGGAAATCTTGTTTATATTCCCCTATTCCTTTTACAAAGGAATTACGCGAGTCAATTCGGAGTTTTACTCTTAATCGCACTTTTGGTGCTTTCCGGATTTTATATTCGAAACTACCTCCGACTGGGTAAAAGCGGGGATTTGGGTAAATTTCAAAACCTCGCGATCGGAATTAGTTATCTACAGTTACGTTTCGTGCGAAATATTCTCTTCGGGACTTTCGGTCTTATTTTAGTCGTGCTATTTATCGTGTTTATCTTCTCGCTTTTGATTATGAATATCGGAATTTTAGAAAACTTGTTTCCAGCCATCGATGGCGGACAAAATCTCTAACGTATACCTTCCGAAAAAGTACACCGTAATAAGATGAAACAAACACAAAACGACAAAAACCTTCTTGTTCAAACTTTTACGAAACGAAAAATAAATCCCGAAATGGGTGAGCATTAGACTAATCAGCAAAGCTTCGCTTCCGCGATGTGCGATCGTTAGATAGAAGCTTAAATAGACCGTTAGGAAAAAGAAAGACCAACCTGCTATTTTTTCCCAGTGGAAAGCTTGTCCAAGCATATTAGAATTTCCGAATTAATTAAGCGAAATGCCGAGGGTGCAATTTAACCGCAAGATGCGCCCTTGGAATCGACTTCGCAAATCTTTTTCCCACCAGGAGAATATATCGAACGAGAGAGAAACTTTCCGTCATTATCGAAAACTTCCACCGCTTCTTTCGTTCGATTAGGAAAATAATAGAACCAAGTTCTGACTTTTTTTCCCTGCGCATAATAACCGGAGTATTCCAGTTCTCCGTCTTTAAAAAACTTCTGCCAAAGCTCCGATTTTTGGCCGTCTTTATAAAATCCCCGTAACTCCAAAGTTCCATCCGAGTAATACCTCAGATACGGACCTTCCTCATTTCCTTCTTCCCCCAGCCATATCGAATCAGGGCGACGAGGACGAGTTCCGAATTTTTGTTTTACGTAAATCTTTCCGTCAGGAAAATACCAGACCCAATCCCCGACTTTTGCCCCGTGTTCGTACTGTCCTTCCGAAGCGGTTCGATCCTCCGATCTAGCGTAAGTTCTGCAAAAACCGTGAAACTGTTTAGCTTCGTCAACCGGACAATCGGAATACAATTTTCCACTTTCATAATATAATCTCTGCCGATTCGGTTCATCCAGATAATAAACGTTTCGCGCCTTATCGTATTTTGCTCCGACAGGAATTCCTTCCGGTCGAGTCGTTTCGTTGCAGGAAGTCGTTATGAGGGATAGGAGAACGATGGAGTAGAAGCGATTCATTCAGTCGATCGTGAATTTTTTTGTGACAAGAATCTCTTCGTCTTGGTCTTTCACTTCCACTTCGTAGGAACCTTCCTCGTCGAAGAAAGAATCGTCGTAATAGGTTTGGAATTTCTCGATTCTTTTTTTGAATTCCTTTTCTTGAACGCTTATCTCCGCGCGATTATCATCCAATTTGTAAATCGCTAGCTTTATTTTTTTGGGAGAAAACCATCCCCCGCGTTTATAATAGATAAAGAAATCTTGTCCGTGAGCAAAATGGTATTCCTTTTCGGAACTCATTCCTGCAACCTTATCGGGAGTCATTTTATCTACATCCATATAGATCTCATGCTTTGCCGGCCAAAGCCACCAAACCAGAAGAATGACAAAAACGATCCCTAAAATCCGAAGCCATTTTTTATTCCCGTTTGCTTCCGAAGACGGGGCCTGCGTATATTCGTCGATCCTCATACCGTTGTTTATCCTGAAGCGGGTGTCTTTTTTGGGCAATTGTTTTTCCCGTTCATCTTTCCTATCCGATTCGGAGGCTGGAACAGTTTCTTCGTTCAATTCCTCTAAATCCCGTTGAGAATTTCCCATTTGCAAGGACCTGGCATTCTCTTGGTTCTCTTGGTTAGGATCGGCTCGTTTGACAGGCGAAGTTTCTCCACCTAAAGTTTTTCGGACCGCTTCTCCGGCAGCTTTCCGTAATAGATCTTTCTTCGAATCGGACTTTTTAGCCAAGAGCATACACCTCGTCCGTAAATCGGACATATTCTTTTGCGGCCTTATTTTTAGATTGATACTCGTAGAGCGTCCGATTCAGAAGATGCGCCTCTTCTACTGCCACCGACGGAGGAATCTTCGCTTCGAATAAGCGAAGATGTTCTTCGATCATCGGAACGACCGTTTGTGACATCGTAGTTCTTGACTGATAGAGAGTTAAAAGAGCGCCCAAAATTTGTAGGGAAGGGTTATACCGTTTTACGGTCGCAGATTTCGCTTCTAGAATCGCTTCGATTCCATCCAAGGAAAATTTAGATACTTGGAGCGGTACGATCAATCCTGTTGCAGCAACAAATGCATTCATCGTGATTAAAGATAAACTAGGAGGACAATCGATAACAACGCGGTCAAAATCTTCATAGACCGATACCAAGCCTTCCTTTAAAGCAAAAAATCCGTCAAGCTTACCGGCGAGTAAAACGTCAACCTGTGAAAGTTTTGCGGAAGAAGGCAGGAGACTAAGGCCTCCAATACGTGTCGGAAGATGTAATTCCTTTATTGGAACGGCATCGCTAAAGATTAAGAACGCATCCCTTCCAGGTTCCGGTTGGACTTCCGGAAAAACGGAGGTTGCGTTGTTCTGAGCGTCTAAATCCAATAATAAGACTTTTTCACCCTTTAAAGCGAGGCCGGCGGCAAGATGAACGGCTGTAGTGGTCTTCCCTACTCCCCCTTTTTGATTAGCTATACAAAGGACCTGCTTCACTTAAAAAATCCGTTGCCTGCTAGCATCCTATTCACAGAATAACTCCATAAGCCCACAATAGACCGGGGACAAGGAAAAAACCCGGACAAGCCGAGTGCGGTAAAAAAAAGGAGAACCTACGTGCAATACGAAGTAGTGATCGGTCTGGAAGTCCACGCACAACTCAATACGGAATCCAAAGTTTTCTCCACCAGCCCTACAAAATTCGGCGCCCCGCCCAATTCACAAGTCTCGGCCGTTTGCCTCGGTTTACCGGGATCACTTCCCGTACTAAACGAAGAAGCTTTAAATAAAGCGATCATGGCCGGTTTAGCCTTCGGTTCTGACATTACTCTCCATACTAAATTTGATCGAAAGAATTATTTTTATCCGGATTTGCCGAAAGGTTATCAAATATCTCAATTTGACCGGCCGATTTGTCAAGGTGGCGGGGTTTCCTTTACCGTCAAAGGCGAGGAAAAACCGAAATATGTACATCTCACTCGAATTCATATCGAAGAAGATGCTGGAAAACTTATCCACTCTGCCGATCAAAATGTTCACCAATCTTACGTTGATTTGAATCGCGCGGGAACTCCTTTGATCGAAATCGTTTCAGAACCGGAGCTCCGTTCCTCGGATGAAGCATATCATTACCTTCTTTCCCTTAAGTCCATTCTCAGATATATTCGCGTTTCTGATTGCAATATGGAAGAAGGATCTCTTCGCTGTGACGCGAACGTCTCTATTCGTCCGATAGGTTCGGATAAATTCGGAACGCGGGTGGAAATCAAGAATTTGAACTCGTTTAAAGCGGTCAAGGCCGCCATTGACTATGAAGTCGAATGGCAAACTGAAATGCTATCTCAAGGAAAAACATTTCAGCAACAAACCAAACTTTGGGATTCCGCGGCCAATATCACCGTAACGATGAGAACCAAAGAGATGAGTCACGATTATAGGTATTTTCCGGATCCCGATCTTCCTTCCATAATACTAACCAAAGAAACCGTGGAAAATATCCGTAAAACATTGCCGGAATTGCCGGATGCCAGAAGGAGTCGATTTATCGAAAAACTTGGACTCCCTAAGTATGACGCGGAAGTGCTTACGGCAGAAAGGGAAATCGCAGATTATTATGAAGAAGCTTTGCAAGTTTCCGGCGATCCGAAACGGACCTCCAATTGGGTAAAAGACGAAGTTCTTGGAATCGTTAATAAGGAAAGCATTACTATTTCTGAATTTAATGTCGGACCGAAACGAATCGGAAAATTGGTTAAATTAATCGCAGACGGTAAAATTTCAGGAAAAATCGGAAAAACCGTTTTTGAAGAAATGCTTTCGAACGAGAAGGATCCGGAAATAATCGTCACTGAAAAGAACCTTATCGTAGTCCGCGACGATAAGGAGATAGAAAGAATCGTAGACGAAGCGATTGCCGCCAATGAAGATGCAGTGCAGAAATATAAATCCGGAAAAGATAGGGCCCTTGGCGCAATCGTCGGTTATATAATGAAAGTTTCCAAGGGTAAAGCGGATCCGAATCTAGTGAATCAAATGCTTTTAGATAAGTTAGGTCCGCTCCCCCCTAAAAGTTAGTTCAATATTAAAATTTTCTTAATCGTGCAGGAGGCTTAAAACCGCCTCGCTGATCTCATCGGTCTTATACGGTTTGGCTACAAATTTATCAATCCCGAGAGTGAGACATTTTTCCCGTTCGCCGCTGACTGTTCCGGCAGATACCGCAATCAAGGGCATGCGAGGAAGATTGGGATTTTCGTTTTCCCAGGCTCTAATTCGAGTCGCCAATTCAAATCCATCCATCACAGGCATCTGAATGTCTAAAAGAATCAAGTCGATTCGTTCTTTAAAAAAGAAATCGAGTGCGACTTTTCCATTTTCGGCCGAAATCACTTCGGCACCCAGTTTCTGCAAATTACGCTGCAAGACTAGACGATTTACCTCGTTGTCTTCTACTATAAGTATCCGAGAATTTTTTCGAAGCACCCGCGGCTCTTTTTTATCGGGAAGAGCTTTACGCGCCGAGAGAAAGCCGAGTACTGCGTTTTCTTTCTTTGAAAGGAAGGCTCGTATTTCCGAGGGAATTACCGGTTTCACTAAATATCCGGCAATTTCTAGATCCCTTCTTGCTTCGCCGATCAAACCCAGTTCGGAAGAAAATGTAAGTAAATAAATCGGTAAATGAGAATATTCGGAATAATTACGAATATCTTTAGCGATGCTAATTCCTTTTAAAACCGGAAGATGGTTTTCCAGTATTATCATGTCGACCGGAGCGCTTGTCGATTTTAATGAATCAAATAAGTCGGATTCGTTGCTTACTACGAACGTCTCCGCTCCATTGAGCTTCAATAACTCTCGCAGAATTTCCAAAGACTCTAAGTCCTCGCCAAAGATAAGAATTCGCGTTCCTGGAACCGCTTTTAGAGAATCGCTTTCCTCTTTCCCGACTGCTCGCACAGGAATACGGAGCTGAAAAGAACTTCCCTTCCCTTCCTTACTCTCGACATGGATTTCACCCTCCAAAAGTAAGGCTAGACTTTTACAAATGCTTAATCCTAAACCCGTTCCTCCGTATTTCCTAGAAGTAGAACCGTCTGCCTGAGTAAAGCTTTCGAAAATTTTATCCAATTTTTCCGATGAAATTCCAATTCCGGTATCGGACACCGTTAATTTCAAGATAGAGGAATCTTCTTTCTCCGCAGGAGAAGGGTCCATTTCTAAGCAAACTTCAATCTTTCCATTATGAGTAAACTTGGCCGCGTTCGAGAGTAGATTGATTAAAATTTGTCTAAATTTAACCGGGTCGCTTTCGATCCGCGAGGGCATATTTATTTCAGAATAGATTAGCTTAACTTTCTTTTCGGTTAGCTTATCTGCAAATATCCTTAATGAAGGTCCGAGCAGTTCCCCCGGAGAAAACTCCGAATAATCTATTGATAATTTTCCGGACTCAATTTTAGAAAAATCCAATATATCATTCAATACGTCCAAAAGAGAATTGGCGGAATATCGCAACGTTTCCAAGTAGTGACGATTTACACCGTTAGGATCGTTCGAAAGCAACAAGTCAGTCAAACCCAGAATTCCGTTCATCGGCGTTCTGATTTCATGGCTCATATTTGCTAAGAAATCGCTTTTAGCTCTTAGTGCGGATTCCGCGGCTTCTTTTGCACTTTCCAATTCCTTTCTAGCTATTACCTTATCAGTAACATCCTGCAATGATCCGTTTAGACCGATAACCTCTCGCTGTTCCGAATCCCAAATCGGAGAACCGACTCCTCGAACCCACTTTGCCGTCCCGGAAGAGGTCGTAATCTGCAATTCCAAATCGAAACTTTTTCCTTCTCTGATTTCTTCGAAAGCGGAAATTATCTTAACCCTATCCGCTTTTACGTAAAGGTCGATGACTTGAATGAGATTGGGGTCCGTATCTTTATCAATTTCTAATATATTATATATTTCTTTTGTCCACGATCTTTTCTGGGTTTTGAAATTGTAATTCCAACCTCCGATTTTCCCTAGACTTTGTGTTCTCGCTAAAAATAATTCGCTTTTTTGAAGCTCCTCTTCCGCATCTTTTTGTTCGGTTATATTCCTGATTATAAAGATCGCCGTTTCCGAGTCATAAGGGAACATTCTAGCCTCGAAAAATTTCTGACCTTCCGGGAACCCGAGGGAATATTTTAAGGATTCGCCTTTGCCGAAAGCCAAGACTAGATCGAGTTTTTGCATGATATTTTGCGCCAATTCCCTGGGAAGAAGTTCCGACATTTTTTTACCGAGAAATTCGTTCGGCGGAACATAAAGATCCTCCAATTTAGGGGCATGATAACTTATGATCCTGGATTCTTTATCCATGATAAAAAGTAAATCCGGCAGCGCGTTGACTAATTTTTGGCTTCTTTCCTCGCTTTTCTTAAGAGCTTGTTCCGTTTCCCGTCTTCTTTCTTCATTACGGATCGCTTCGATGATATGAGCGATGGTTTTAAGAAGCGGTTGTAGATCTTCGCAGAGTCTTTCATCATATCCGCTTTTGCAATTTGCGATTACTAGAATGCCGATCATTCTTCCTTTAATTTCAAATGGGACGCCTAAGAAAGTTCCTAACTTCGGATGTCCCTCCGGTACTGCTTCCGCCTTCTTAGGGTCATTAATGATGATCGGATTTTGAGAAAGAGCAACGGAACCGAATATGCTGTTTAACTTTCTAAATTCCAACCCTTTGCTGGAATTCGCGCTAACGAATTTTTGTATATCTTCTTCCGAGGAAATTTGCGCAATTGCTCGAGTTTTGATATAAGAAGATCCTTCCGAATCCAGAATCGCTTCCGCAATAAAACCGTATTCACTTTTCGTAAGATCTAAAATCGCGTGAAGTAACTTCGAAAAAGTCGAACCGGAGTCGAATTCTAAAATATATTCGGATAATGATCGGGTTATAATCTCGCCTAAACGTTTTTGAAAAAGGAGCTGTTCTTCCCGTTTCTTTTGTTCGCTAATATCCCTAGCAATCCCCATAAACCCGATTAGTTCACCGTTAGACTCCCGCATCGGAGTAACAATGAGACGAACGGTGAGACGGGATCCATCTTTGCGAACGTAAATCCAATCTCTTGCCTCGAAGTTTCCATTTCGAGCATCTTCCACCAAGACTTCAAAACCTGAAACTTTCCGGTTATATTTTTTATATAATTCGCGGCCCCTTTCCTCGACTTCGGCTTCGTCATGGAAGATGTCAGGGGTACACTTCCCTACGACTTCGTCGGCGGAATAACCCAACATAATCTCGGAGCCTGGATTAAAGGAAAGAATTATCCCGTTTAGATCCGTTGAAATTACCGACACCTGGGTTGCGGCGATTAATACTCGCTGACTTATATCGGAAATTTCGTTCGAAGCGGAAGAGAAGGGAATATCCATATGGCCATCTGATCGGAAAAACAATGCCGTCCGGAAAATTCCTTCCGGTCGATGATTCAAACTTAGCCTTGAACTCCGAACCGGCTAAATATAAAGATAGGTTAAAAGGATGAAACCGATTTTTATTTTAGCTTCGATTTTGATCGTTAATAATAAATTTTGACAATCTTTCTCAACATTCTCACGAGAGATTGTTGAAATTTTGACTACTTTTCGACCGGCACAAGCCAGTAGTAATGCAGATATTCTTCGCTTAAACGAAATCCGAAACTTTCATATAATTTTCTAGCTGCCCGATTATCCGGAGATGTTTCCAGACTCATTCCTTTTCCACCCAATTTGCGGATCGTTGAGGCTGCCTCTTCCAAGAGTTTTTTTGCGATTCCGTTTCTTCGAACTGATTCCCGGATGTATAAATCGTTTAGAATAAAGTCCTTCCTCATTTGTAATGAAGAAAAAGTCGGATAAATCTGCGCAAAACCTTTAAGCTCATTCGAATCTTCGGCGACGAGCAATATCGAATCTTTATGCAAAAGGCGATCTTCCAAAAATCGTTTCGTATTCGTAGAATCGGATTTCAATCCGTAAAATAAACGATATAATTCGAATAATTCCGTCAGCTCCTCCAAATCGGATCGGCTTGCGGCACGAAGAGTAATTTCTATTTTGGACATTGATACCTTTATTATATTTTCATTTTAAATAAATAACTACTATACTGCCATTCCTCGTGGGGAGCCCATCTTTCAAAAAGCCGACCGCTTCTTTGGACAGGGCATGATCCTGAAGAATCTTTATCGATTCGTCCGTCAAGAACGACGAAGATTCGCATTCTATTTGAATGAACCCAAAATCGCAATGCTTTATTCCGGTAATTTCGGAAGAATCTTCCATTCTAAAATGTGCCTCCGAATGCAACGCATTCCTCGAACGAATCTAGAATGGTATAAGCTTTATAAATTTGGAGAATGGATTCATCGGCTATCCGGTTAACCAAAAGCTCCCGGGACAAAGTGAGAAAGACTACTCTAATCGGTCCCTATAGAATTCCATATAAAAAACCGCTTATTTTTGGTCGCAAGAGCGAATTACAGCACGATAAAGAACCCGACTAAGCCAGCAGGAAAATACGAAAAATTCTCTCCAATTTGGTATGATTTATCGGAAAAGTCTTTTTTCAAAAAAGTCGAGGATTTAAAATTACATAGCTTTTGCAATAGAATGAAAGGTTGGGGTCCACTCCGCTTGACGAATCCCGGTCCGAATTTCTATTATGTCCCTTGGAATGGAAGATTTCGCCCACCTACATCTTCACACTACTTACTCCATGCTCGACGGCGCAATCCGTATCAAGGAGTTGATGAAACACGTTAAAGAGCTAGGAATGAGTTCCGTTGCAATGACCGATCACGGGAACATGTTCGGAGCGATTGAATTTTATAATGAGGCGGTCAAAAACGGCGTAAAACCGATCATAGGCTGTGAATTCTACGTCTCTCCGAATCGGAAAGCCGAAATGGAGGAGATGAGAATTGCCGACGGAAATGCATATCATTTAATACTTCTTGCTAAGGACGAAGTAGGTTATAAAAATCTAATAAAGTTAGCGAGCAAATCCTACACGGAAGGCTTTTATAAAAAGGCGCGTATCGACTATGATCTTTTGGATAAGCATAGCGAAGGGTTGGTATGCCTTACGGCCTGCTTAGCAGGTGAAGTGAATCGCAAGATACTGGAAGGCAAAATTCCCGAGTCTTTTCAGCTCGCGGGTAAGCTTAACGAAATTTTCCGAAAAGAAGATTTTTACTTAGAAATTCAAAATCATGGTATTCCTGAGCAGGAGATCGCAGCAAAAGGCGTCTACGACTTCTCGCAAAGAACCGGAATTAAACTAGTAGTTACCAACGATTCCCACTTCCTTAGAAAGGACGACAAGGAAGCACAGGATATTCTTTTAAGAATCGGAATGCGCAAAACGATCGAAGACGAAATGGAATTCGGCTTTAATCAGCACTTCTATGTAAAAAGCCCTGCAGAGATGAAACTTCTCTTTCCGGAGCTCCCCCAAGCATACTATTCCACACTTGAGATCAGAGATAAGATAAATCTTCAATTAAAGTTCGGAAATTATCTTCTTCCTGAATTTTCCGTTCCCGACGGTTACGACGAATACGGCTTTATGGAAAAACTTGTTTGGGACGGGATTCGTCATCGATATTCAAGTATAACTCCGGAAATCAAAGAAAGAACGGAATTCGAACTTGGAACGATTAAGAATATGCGCTTTGCCGGATACTTTTTAATCGTTCAAGATTATATCAATTATGCGAAGAAGAGCGGAATCCCGGTCGGACCGGGGCGCGGATCCGCTGCCGGGTCCATCGTTGCCTATGCATTAGGAATTACTAACGTCGAACCTCTCCGCTTTAATCTCCTTTTCGAGCGATTTCTCAACCCCGACCGAAAGGATATGCCCGACATCGATACGGATTTCTGCGTCGAAAGGCGAGAAGAAGTAATCAATTATATCCGGCATAAATACGGGGAAGATCGAGTAGGTCAGATCATCACCTTCGGGTCTCTAGCGGCTAAAGCTGCTTTAAAAGACGTGGGTCGAGTCATGAATCTTCCCTACGACGAAGCAAATAAGCTCACGAGCTATTGTCCAAATAAGCCCGGAATCACTCTGGATGAGGCGATTGAAATTTCTTCGGATCTGAAACAAGCGAGTGAAAAAGACGAACTTCACAAAAAGATCTTCTCGATTGCCAAGCGTCTCGAGGGAAACTACAGACAGCCCGGACGTCACGCTGCAGGCGTAGTCATTTCACCATATCCGTTAGACGAAGTGGTTCCGCTTTCTACGGTTGCGGAGAAAGAACGTCCCGGAGTCCGTTCGATAGTTACCCAGTACGAAAAGAATAACTTAGAAGCCGTTGGCCTCATCAAAATGGATATCCTTGGCCTCAAAAACCTCACGACCTTAAACTATGCGGTTAATTTGGTAAAAGAGAGAAGAGGAGTAGAGCTGGATTTAGACAAAATTCCATTAGATAATTCTAATACATATGCCCTGCTTCGCAAGGCAAATACGTTAGGGATATTCCAGTTGGAATCTAGCGGAATCACCGATTTGGTGGCAAGAAGCCAAGTTTCCAGTTTCGAGGAAATCGTTGCTCTTATCGCCTTATACCGTCCGGGCCCTATGGAATCCGGGATGTTGGAAGAATATTTGGAGCGTAAAAGCGGAAGAAAGCCGGTTTCTTATCCGCATGAATCCTGCGAAGCGATTTTAAAAGAAACTTTCGGATTAACCGTTTATCAGGAACAGGTGATGAGTATCTCTCGCCTTGTCGGCGGCTTTACGATGGGCGAATCCGATATGCTACGCAAGGCCATGGCCAAAAAAAAGAAAGAACTCATGGACCCTCTACGAATCAAATTCATAGAGGGAGCTCAAGCAAAAGGACACGCTAAAAAGTTTTCCGAGGAATTGTTCGACCAATTGGAAAAATTCGGCGGATACGGCTTTAACAAATCGCATTCGGTCGCTTATGCTCTCGTAACCTACCAAACTGCGTATATGAAAGCGAACTATCCGACCGAGTATATGGCCGCTCTGCTCGCGGGAGATCATTCTAAAACGACCGATATCGTTAAATACATCAATAACGCCCGCGAAATGGGTATACATGTTCTTACACCGGATCTCAACGAATCTGACGTTTCTTTTTCCGTTATCGATGAAGAGACGATTCGCTTCGGGATTTCGGCCATGAAAGGAGTCGGGGAAGGAGCTGCCGAAAATATCATCAAAGCCCGGAAAAAAACCGGAGGCTTTAAAGATATCAAAGACTTTATACTCGAAGTCGACACTCGAATCTTAAATAAGAAGATTATGGAAGCGTTAGTTCAAGGCGGAGCGATGGATTCGTTCGGTTATACGCGAAAATGCCTATTCGAATCGCTTGATAGTCTTGTGTCTTATGCGCAAAAGGAACAGGAAAGATCCGCTGAAGGGCAATTCTCTCTGTTCGGCGAGTCTACGTTATCGTATGAACTAAAACTTCCTAAAGACGCCGATGATTGGGAATCGGAAGAACGATTACGAAGGGAAAAATCGGTTACAGGTTTATTTCTTTCCGGCCACCCTTTAGATAAGTACGAAGCTCATTTACGCAGCCTGCACAGCATCCCGATAGAAAAACTGGATGATATTAAAGCCGGTACTAAAGTTGAAATCGCAGGCATCGTGACTTCGCTTAAAGTCAAATTCACTAAGAAAAAAGAAGAATTCGTAAATTTCAAATTAGAAGACCGAACCGGAGAAATCGAGTGCGTTGCTTTTCCGAAAGTATACCAAAGATTTAAGGAGTTGATCAAGGAAGACGAAGCGGTATTTATCAAAGGCGATTTGGACAGGATTGAAGCGGGAGAGTCGGAGCTGAGGGGTCAAATCAAAGTAAATAACTTTGAAATATTGAACCAAACAACCATCGAAGATAAGATGGAAAAAGCCTTACACATAAGACTCGAGGATCGTCACCGCAAAATGCCCGATATCATAGGTAAATTGCATACTCTTCTCGCGGCTTACCAAGGGAATTCGCATGTTTATTTCCATCTAATCTCGGGAGCGGAAGAAAAAAAAGTCATTCGCGCCCATAATCATTATTCGGTGCAACCCAATGACGAGTTAATGAGCAGGCTTGTCGGGCTTCTAGGTAAAGAAACTGTTTATTATAGCTTCGGAGAAAACATCAAAGCTTACAGTCCGAAGGAAACTGCCGGGGTCAAGCGGTGAATCTCGTTTAATAAAGATCAGTCTAAACATATCTCGCGAATTTCACTTTGAAATATATTCGTTATGCCCTTTCCTACTTCCATTCAAACAGAACATCTTTTACTTCGAACTTGGAACGACGGAGATAGAGACTCTTTATTTAAATTAAATTCCGATCCCAAAGTTATGGAATTTTTTCCCACACTCTTATCGGCAACTGAGAGTACCGAAGCTTTCGGCAGGATTCAAAAGCATTGGAATAGATACGGCTTCGGCCTATTCGCAGTCGAGGACCTGATTGAAAAATCGTTTATCGGTTTTGTAGGAATAGTTCACGTCGACTTTGACTGTTTCTTTACGCCTAGCGTGGAAATCGGCTGGCGACTACTTCCTGATTTTTGGGGGAAAGGATATGCGAGTGAAGCCGCGATCTCCACTCTTAAATACGGGTTTCAAGAATTGAATGTGACTGAAATCGTTTCCTTCACTAGTGTTCTCAATGACCGTTCAAAATCCGTTATGAAGAAAATTGGAATGGAATTCATAACCGAATTTCCTCACCCGAATCTTCCGATGAGCCACCGTCTTAGCAAACACGTATTATACAAAAAAGTAAAATGATATCGTACTTCAGGATTTCGCTCGAATTATTTTTCAATAATCCTCTTTAGTCCTAAGATAGTTTCGATCGGCGCATCCGAAGACGACCAATTCGATATATAAGAAGGAACATCTCCTCCCGGATCGGTTTGGTTGATATAAGTGACTAGGGTTGATGTAGGAGAAATCTCTTCGAGAATCCACTGAATTTTGGAATTCACGATTCGAAACGCGTCTTTTTTTGCAGGGATAGTTAAATCATTTAGAGCCTTCGTAAATATGTTGAACCTTTTATTCTTTGGATCAAAATGTGATTCGGTTTCCAAAACCATCTCTCGGTCCTTAACGGGCCACGGTGCACCGATCAAATAGTAATGTCTAAATTTTTCGGGTACTTTCCCTCCTAACACCCTGGATTCTTTGCAATTTGCAATCCAATCGATATGTCCCGGAATATTTAAGAATATGTTTCTTACTTCGAATAAGGGTTTTGAAATTAAAGTACTCACTTTGAAGGCATCGAAAGAAGTTTCCGTGTTTTTTTTGAAAATCTTTACGTTTTGCTCTTCCTTTACGAATACCCAATCTTCGCCAAAAATATCTGAACTCGAAAGAACGAAAAGAACAAGAAGAATACCATAAACCTGTCGCATCGGGATAACTCTTTAAGTCTGCTAAGAGAAAAGATAATTCAGTATAATCGTAAAAAGAAAACGTTTATTTTAATTTTTATAATACGATAAAGAAAACTTCGAAGCTTATCGAATTCGAGTCACGTAGAAAGTGAAACTTTTTTCGCCTAGGTTACCTCGAAAATCCCAGGCAAGAATTTTGATCGTATTTTCCCCATTTCTAAAATCCAAGTTTCCGAGATAATATTGGTCTCTGAAATATAGCTCGGAAAAGCGAAACCCTTCTGGATTTTTCCATTCCCCATGGTCATAGGTTAAAGCGGAAAAACCTGCCTTCTTCAGGGGTTCGCCGTTTAAAAATGCCTGAATCTGAGAAATTCCTCTTCGCTGGCCCGTCTTCTTCCCGGCGTCCGAAACGCCAACCGTAACCGGAAACGGTTGAGAAACGTTAATATTTTCCCCGTCGTTTATTTGAGTATATTTGTCACCGACATGCACTAATAGGTTTCCGATCTGAGGAGAGACTTCGTCTTCGATTGGAGGGAGGAACTTCATTGGATCCAAAATCTTTTTTCCAAAATCCTGAATAACGACAAAATGGAGGTGGGCACCGCTAGAATGTCCCGTATTTCCGGTCATTCCGATTTTTTCGCCTCGAGCGATTAGGCGATCCTGTAAAAATCCGGTCAACCGACCGTCTTTCAGGTGATAATAGGACGTATAAACGCCGTTTCCATGATCGAGCCAAACAGAATTTCCGGTTCCAAATTCCTCGCCGTACGGGTCATCCTCACCAAACCGTGTATAGAGGATTTTTCCTTCGCCCATTGCCAGGACCGATTCGCCGTTGGAGGAAATATCCATACCGTTATGGAAATGATCTCCCCTGGATTCTCCAAAAACGGAACTTACCTTATTTTCAATTCCGTCCGTTTTCACAGGGAGAAGAAAATTTATTACTTTATCGTTTTCCGCAAAGGTGCTTAGATGGAACGCGGCCAAGATTAGGCCTAGGATTGGGAAAAGTCTCATTTCCAGGTCGGCCCCCTGGTGCAAGGTTATATTAAGAATGAATTTGTCAAAGGATAAAACCCTGGACCTCGTAACCCGATGTGGCGAGGGCGATGAAGAAGCATTAAAATTGTTTTTTGAGGCGTACTCGGAAGACATTTATAACTTCCCAATGAAGATTTTTCATTTAAGCGAGGATGACGCGGGAGACTTTTTTCTCTACGCATTTGAACGCCTTAAAACCGGAGCAAGGTTCTCCAGCTTTAAGGGTAAATCTAGCTTTCGTACATGGTTCTATTCCGTTCTCCGAAATATGCTCATAGATTGGCAGCGCACGAAGCGCGAGCTAAAAATGACCAATTTAGGAAAAATCAATAAAGAAGGAAAAGAATACGCGACGATCGAAGACGAACCCGACTTAAGACCCGATCTTCTCGAGGAAGCACAGGAAATTACCCGGCTTTTTCATCAAGTCTTGGGAGAAATCGGAACCGAAAAACGCGTAATTTTCAAACTATCTTATATTTATTATCTGAATTTAGATGAGGAAGAAATCAAATTCTTAGTTTCTAAAACGAAGCTCTCTGTAGACGATTTAAAGAAAAAAATTATGTCGTTACGGACCGATCTATCCAACCGGGAAGAAGAAAATATCCGGATGGAGGATAAAATCACCTCCTTGTATTTAAATATCCTGGAACTGAAAGAAAAGCAGAATGCGACCGTAAAAAAAGCCCCGATTCTTCCGCAGGAAATCGATAAAACCTCTCAAGCATTAAAAAAGAAATACGAACAGCGTAAGAAACTCCTGGAAAAACGAAAAAAAGGGCATTTTTTGGCACGTACCCCTTATAGGGAAGTTGCCGACCTTTTAGGGATTACTGAAGGGAATGTTAGTGTCACTTTGCTACGTCTGATCGAAAAAATACAAAAAAAACTCAAATTTTCGGAATTGTCCGAGTAAAACGAATCGTCTTAAACTTTATTGGAGCGTCACACGCAAATGGAATCCAAACGCGAACCAGGCTCGGAATCGGAACTCAATCAATCTCTCTTTGATGGAAAAGAGGATGTACTTTCAGGAATCGATAAAAATCCCGAGCTTCAAAATGAACTCATTCGGATGGAGGAATCTCTTCAAGCCGGCTTAAAGGCTGCCGAAGAATCCTATTTCGAATCGGCTGCCCGCAGTCATGCCTACACGACTTTCCAAGAAGATTTAGATGTAAGCAAAGCCGAATTGACTGAAGGTTGGCAAATAAAAGCCTTTCCTGAATATCTAAAACGCTACGTCGAGATGGAGCTGTCCCGTAAGGAACAAAGCCGCGAATCGATCGTTGTAAAACTGGGAAAATCAGGTGCTCAGCTCTTCGATAGCTTAATTCAAACTCTACAAATCAATACTAGAGTAGATTATGCTCCTGCAATGCGCTCCGCAGCTGCCAAAACACCGGCTGCTTCGGAATTTATAGTATTTGAAGAGAAAGTCGAAGACGATTGCAAGTTCACTTACCAAGTCGTTCAAGAAACGGAAGAGACTGCCTATCTTAGTGTCAAAATCGACTGCCCACGCCCTGAAGATTTCCAAAGGGTAAATCTTTCTAAAGATGGAAGGTTTATACTTTCCAACCAATTCAATTCGGATGGAATTACGAATTTCGCCGGATTGAGAGAAGGAAAGTACACAGTGGAATTCCAGGGAAAAGACTTGTCGAAATCAATAGATCTCTTTATTCTCTTAGATTAAAGATATCTGTTTCATAAATTCCCCTTTCGAGCTTATGTCTCGATGGGGGAACGGAATCAGGCCATTCTTAACCGGAACCTATGCTCAATCTAATCATAGACAGAGTCGGCGCAGTTAACGTTTTTAATATACTAGACAATTCCGGAAGCGGCTCCGAGTCCCACTTACAATCGACTATGGACGAGGATTTAATCCTCGAATACATTAAGGAAATTGAAAACTTAGTCCGTGTTTCCGTAGCCATACATCAGAAATCCTCAAGACACCCGACACTCGAAACGGATATTCTCCACGAATTAAAAATTCTCGGAGAAACGTTCTACGACCAATTTTTTCCTGCACCAATCCAAGAAAAGCTGCGCTTAACCACTGAAAAATACTTACACTTTAATATTGATCCTAAATTGGGAGTGATTCCTTGGGAACTCCTACATGACGGAACCTGTTTTCTTTCCGATAAATTTTTCATCGGAAAAACGGTACGTGGAGAGGCACATAGTGGAGCCTTTAAGGAAAAAGAAAAACTCCGAATGCTTATCATAGCCGACCCGACAGAAGATTTGGAATGGGCACAGAAAGAAGGTGAACAGTTATTTCGAGTATTAAGCGAGAAAGTTCCTTCTTCCCGCCTTGAAATAGAATTCATAGGCGGACGTCAAGTTACCAAGCTAAAGCTTCTTTCCTTGATTAAAGGTAAAAATATTATTCATTATTCCGGCCATCTTTTCTTCTCGGACGATCCGTTGGAAAACGGATGGCTTATTTCAGAAGGAAAGATTCTGAAAGCGCGAGAGATAAAAAACTCGGGCTTCAATACCGACATGGTATTTTCGAATTCCTGCCAATCCAACAAAAGCACTACTAGAAATCTGAATTCCGATTTAATGAATAATTTTGCCGGTTCGTTTTTGATGTCCGGAATCAAAAGCTTCATAGGAACCAATTGGGAAATAGCGGATAATCAAAATACGATCGATTTTACGATTCAATTCTATTCGAATCTATTTGCGGATAAAAGCGTGGGAGAGTCTCTCTACTTAGCAAAAGAGCAGGCGCGTCGAAATTACGACTCGAGCGATCTAACTTGGACTAATTACAGTCTGCATGGACAGCCGAACATGCGGGTAACGTCGGATCCGACAAAAGGGCGGACTGCTCATAAGATCGTAAATCCTTCCCTAATTTATAAGTTTTATCCGACTCCGATCGCATCCTCGTATTACACGTTTACTGAGAGACAAAAGGCGGAATCGCTTTCTTCCTACGAACTAATGGAAAACCTAATCGTTGCGTTCGAAGAGTTCAGCAAGGTGATGGGAGGAATTCTATTTAGCGACCACCAAAATCACGCATTAGGAAAATTTATCCCGAATAATCCGGACGATGCCTACAGTATCGAAAGATGGTGGGATCTTATGTTTCAATGTTTGCACGATTTTAGAAAATTGGAAATCACCCCGGTCGTGACCGATTTGGCCGAGATACTTTTTGCAAACAGAGATACCATACAGAAAATGATTCAGTGGATCGACCTGTATTCTAAAGGGCAGATTCAACCTGAATCAGCCGACGGCTATTTGATAACATTTCAGTATTACTTTGAAAATCTGCTCACTGAACTCGAAGAGTTGGAGCGAGTCAGTATCTTTTTGGTTTCGACGAACTCGAACAATCACCTCTTTTTCCGAGGCTTAAAACCTGAGTCATCGCTGGTTGCAGCGCCGATGATCAAGCAAGACTTTGTCGGAGAGCAAATCGAAAAATATCGTGGGAGAGTCATAGTCTTTCACGAAGAACGTCTTCAAATTTTTCCATTAGCGTGTAATATTATTGAAAACCCTGAGACTAAAGCCTTAGAATTAGCTTTCCCTGGATTTCTGCCCTCTTCTCACGGAAATTTACCTCACGGCGGCATCTAATTTCGTGGGCCTATGCCAACCGGATCGAAACGTACCATTTTCTTGTGGAGCGTGCTGCGGTCTGTTTAACTTACAAACTTCTCCGGATAAACTAAGAACCATATTAGAGGATCGAACTAACGAGTTTCGGCAAACTGTGGATTTTAGCCGACCATATACGATGGCGGAGTTCCGTAAGCAGAGGGAAGTTAAAGAAAAAGATATCGAAAGAAAAGACCCGCTAACATACAACTGCCCCTTTCTAGGAAAACTTACCGAATCTGCACCTTCGAACGAAGGGGAGAAAACTACTATGGTATATTATAGAATTGGTTGTATGATTCATCCGATTTACACCGGCGATCCCAAAAGTCAGAACTATTCGTTTTATGGATCATCCATATGTCAGGCGTACGACTGCAGAAATAAAGAAAGAAGGTATTCGCAAGAATGGGAAGAGGTGTTCGTAGATCTTTCTGAAGATTCCTTTTCCTATTCATCTCTAGCTTCCGATTACAGAACCATCGATATGATAGAAGGCTATCTAAAGGAAGAAGGCTTTTCTGAAACCGAATGGTTTACAGTTGAGAGAAACAGGATTATCGGCTTCTTAAAACAAAAATTCAAAGGTAAAATTTCCCTTTGGAATACTTCCTTTGAACTCGAAATGGAAAGCCCTCCCCCGATTTCTTATAAGGAAAGACTCGCAAATTGGCTGGGAATTTCAACCAACCATTTGCTATTTTCTTCGGGTACTATTTCAGACGAATAAAAATAGGGCTATGTTTTCTCGCAAGATTCTATCCCGCCTATATTTATTAAGAGTGAAGGTAATCTTATCAAGATTGACCGGCTGTACCGTTCGATCCTTTCTTACTGACTGTTTTCTTAACTTCTTCCACTTTCGTATTAACTTGGCCTGCAAGTCCTTCAACGGAACGTAAAGCGTCCTCGATATATTTGCGAAGATTTACTGCAACTTCTCCCTGGTCCTGTGCCCCTTTAGTAGAAAGCTCTTTAAATTCCTTTTCGACTTTAAGAAGAATACTGTCCGCCTGTTCACGAAGCGTTTTCGCTGCTCCTATGGCAAAATTAAGAGCTTCTTTAATTTCCTTTTCCATTGCTACATTCCTTTACAATTCGGATTCCAGGATTTCCCGTTTTCTTTTTTCATCACCTGTTTCCGCAGATGTGCCATTCCATAGAACTCCGTAGTAAAATTATTATGCACTGCACAATCCTTTGTCAAGCGGCTTTCAATTTAGCATAACATCAGGACAAAAAAAAGAGCGGAGAAATTCTCCGCTCTTTTCCACGAAATCGTTTTTCCGTTAAGAAAGTTTCGGGCCGAATGCGGTGAAATCGTAATCCTTGGATCCTTCTACGTATTTCTTGAAGTTTTCGATAAACATACCGGCTAACTTCTTAGAAGTTTCGTCATACGCTGGTTTGTCCGCCCAAGCCTCGCGAGGATCCAGAATCGAAGCATCTACACCTTCGACAGTCTTAGGATATTCGACTTGGAAAATCGGATGCTTCGCAAACTGGGCCTTATCAATATTTCCATTCATAATCTCGTCGATAATCTTGCGAGTCGAAGGGAGGTTCATTCTTTTACCAACCCCGTATGAACCGCCAACCAAACCGGTATTCATGAGATAGGCGCGAACTTTATGTTTGCGCATTTTTTCACCCAATAGTTTCGCATAAACCGTAGGGTGAAGAGTCATAAACGCGGCGCCAAAGCAAGCCGAGAACGTCGCGGTAGGTTCTTTAATTCCCCGTTCTGTTCCGGCAACCTTAGCAGTATATCCGGAAAGGAAATGATACATGGCCTGCTCGATCGAGAGTTTTGAAACGGGAGGCAATACTCCGAAAGCGTCATACGTAAGAAAAATAATCACTTTCGGATGATCGCCTTTGGAAGGAACCTGAATATTTTTGATGTGGTAAATCGGATAAGAAACGCGAGTGTTTTCGGTTTTTGCGGCGGAAGTGTAGTCGACAACTTTCGTCTTCTCATCGTAGACCACGTTTTCCAAAAGTGCGTCGCGCCGAATCGCTTCGTAAATTTCCGGTTCCGTTTTAGGATCCAGATTAATCACTTTCGCGTAACAGCCGCCTTCGATATTAAAGATCCCGTTATCGTCCCAACCATGTTCGTCGTCGCCGATTAGTTTACGGTGAGGATCAGTCGATAAAGTCGTTTTTCCGGTTCCGGAAAGCCCGAAGAACAAAGCGGTATCTCCGTCTTTGTTTCCGATATTCGCGGAACAATGCATCGAAAGGATTCCCTGGAGAGGTAACTTATAGTTCATTACCGAAAAAATTCCTTTCTTCATTTCTCCGCCGTATTCTGTTCCACCGATGATGCAGATTTTTTTACTTAGGTGGAAAATTACGAATACGTCCGAGTTAAGTCCATGTTCTTTGTATTTTTCGTTTTTAACGCCGCAAGCATTGATAATGGTGAATTCAGGAAGGAGGTTAGCCAATTCTTCCTTACTAGGACGAAGGAACATATTAGTACAAAAATGATGTTGCCAGGCCTTTTCGGAAACTACACGCAGCCCCATACGAGTTTCCGGATTGGCACCCGCGTATCCGTCGAACACGTAGAGTTTTTTACCCTTAAGGTAATTTACGCATTTTGCATGTAATTCGTCGAAAATCTGTTCTGAGACTTTAAAATTTATGTGACCCCACCAAATATTTCCGTTAGAAGACGGTTCATCCACAAAATACTTATCTTTGGGAGAACGTCCGGTAAATATTCCGGTATCTACCATCATAGTACCGTTGGAAGAAATGACGGTTTCGCCGTTATTCTTTTCGTGTTCGAAAATTTCGTCGTAGGAAAGGTTGTGGAAGACTTCGGAGGGCTCGATACCGAGCTCCTTCAGTCCCTTCACTTGCGTTTGGGCCTGCATCTGGTGCTCCTTGCTGTTCGTATTTCAAATATTTTCGGGTTCAAGATAGAGTCAATTCGGAACCTGAATCAATTTCTTTCAAGATTCAGGTAAATCCGCTATTCTGTCTCATTTGGAGAAGATCCTAGAACGGATCCTCTCCGCTTAAGCTTATTGCTGTTGTTGCTGATCTTGGAAATCTTTACGATTTCCGTAATCATCCCCGCGATCCGAATTATTACGGTTGCGGTTACGATCTTGGTAGTCTCTACGATTATTTCGATCTTCGTTCCCGCCGCGGTCGGAGCGATTTCCTCGCTCTTCACCTTTTTCCTGTTGGCTGCGGTCTTGCCGCTCTCCACCCCGATCGAAATTACGATCACCACCGCCACGATTACGATTCTCACGATCCCCGCCGCGGTCCCCCTTTTCATGGCCACCGCCGTTAGAATTCGCTTTGGTAAAGATCATCTTACCGGCAGCCGTTTGGATAATGGATGTTACGGTAACTTTCACTTCCTTGCCGACGAGATGGCCTCCGTTCTCGATGACGACCATTGTGCCGTCCTCGAGATAACCGATGCCTTGGTTTTCGTCTTTACCTTCTTTAATAACTTGGATTCCAAGTTCTTCTCCCGGTAAAACAACCGGTTTCAAAGCGTTAGCAAGAGTGTTTAGATTTAGAACCTTTACTCCCTGGAGTTCGGCGACTTTATTCAAATTAAAATCATTCGTTACGATCTTGCCGCCGGTATCGCGAGCCAATTTAATAAGCTTAGCGTCGACTTCTCTCGTGTCCGAATAATCTTTATATGTGATTTTTACTTCTATGGATCCTTTTCGTTGAAGTTTATTCAACATCTCGAGACCCCGTCTTCCGCGCGCTCTCTTGATCGGATCCGAAGAATCACTGATTAATTGGATTTCCCGAAGGACGAAATTCGGGAGTATTAATGGGCCATCAATAAAATGCGTATCTGCGATATCTAGAATACGGCCATCGATAACGACAGAAGTATCCAGGATTTTATCGCGAACTTCATCTTTGTTGATGATGGCGACTCCAAACGGATCCAATCCCTGATGTCCGCCGGCGCCTCCCCCTCCGAAGATGGAAAGTCCCGGTTCTTTAGCAAATGCCTTACCGACTCTAGCTCCAAAAAGACCTAAAATCAAATACAATGCGAGATTTAATTCTTCAAATCGAATGATGGTTCCTAGAAACCATGCTACAACGAATCCTAATAATACTCCTACCCCGACGCAGAAAATGATGTCCGCACGAAATTTAGGAAATAGTTTTGCTTCTCCAAATAATAGTACAAGAGAAACTACGAGGACCAGTCCGGAAAGAGAACCAGCGAGAACCCAATCTTGGGTTTGCTTCTGCGTCACAAAAAACGACAGAGAGGAAAGGAGGATAGCCGTAAGGCCTTTGTATAGGTAACCCATAACTCAAATCCTTCAAATATAGACTCGAGTTTTAGTCGGAATTATTCTTCGTCGACGACTACTGCTACTTTGTCACCGACAGCAAAAGAGCTGGCCAACACATCAGAGACAAGGTTCCCCGCTTCTTCTTGAGAAACTCCCTTGCTTAAGGCAACTTCCATTTTTACGAGATTGTATGCGCTCTCGTAGAGCTTCCGCTCCATGATAGATAGTTCCTTACCGTTTGCTCTGCGAAATAGATTTCTGCAGACATCCGCTACTTCGAAAATCGAACCGGACTTAATTTTATTCAGGTTATTTTGGTACCTGATCTTCCAATCCTCTTCCGTATCGACTTCATCTTTCTTGAGTAAATTGATGACTTTCTTGATATCCTTTTTGTCGATGATCGGTCGAATTCCGACCTGTTTCGCTTTATCGACAGGGATCATCACTTTCATCTTGCTACCCTGGATTTCCATGACGTAGCATTCTTTTTTCTTACCCAGGATAACTTTTTTAGCGATTTCGGTGATTTCACCAACACCGTGGATCGGATAGACGACGTAGTCGCCTACGCCATGCTCGTAGCCAGATTGTTTCTTTTTGCTAGCCAATTAGGTATTAAGACTTCCGTTAAAACTCTGCTCAAAAATATAGCAAATTTTTGGCATAAGTCAAGGAAAAAAAGGGTTTTGTTAAATTACCCGTAATTTAACCGATTTTCTTTATATTCCCCGCGTATTATCGCTTTGTTTTGTGAATCTGAGAACCGTGAAAGATCGGATCATTGAGCGGTCTAATGGACTCTAAAGCTTGAGTCGCTTCCGCCTTTCCGTAAAAGTAACCGATGAAAAGTTCCCCGTGCCCGGAACGAAAAATTCGACCCTGGAATTCAGGTTTGGCCCTCAATAATTTCTTTCCTACTTCCATCGCTTCCAAAGAATCGCTGGTCGGAATGGAAATAAAATAATTCTCGCGATCCGATCTGGCCGGAAATTTTAAACCTTTATTCTCCGAAGAAGGCTTTTCTTCCGCGTGCCCAAAGTCTTTGCTTTCCGGCTTTTCCGACGATTCAGATTTAACTTCCGCCTGGCCTGAATTTTCGCGTTGCTCGATCGTTTCAGCAGGATTCCGTCGCGAAAACTTGCCGGTATTATAAAAAGATTGAGTTTCGTTCTGGGCAAAAGCTTGTTCTTTCTGATCCAAACGCAAGCCAACCACGACACCTGCGGTAAATAGAGAAATCGCTCCGACTAAAATTAAAAAAAGCGAACGTGAACTCGGGAAAGAGCGGATAGGCGAGGCCGATCCCCGTACATGCTGTATGGTTTGAACCGTCGGCTGAGAATCGAGAGGTCTATTAGCGGTCCCTCCTCTTATTCCGGTTTGTTTCAGTCTGCGAGAATAATCGATATTTTGCATGATTCAATCCGACATGAGATCCGGCTACGAAATGAAAGATCCCTTACTATTAAGTATCGGTCATCAGCCCAATTTTGGGCATGGAAAAATACGATTTGGAACGAAAGGAAAATAAAAAGGCCGGTAAAAAAACCGGCCTTTCCGAAACTAAATTGGAGAAATTCTTATCCGACTAAATAAAGAAGAGGAAAGAGATAGATCCAAATCAAGTCGACTACGTGCCAGAAGAGGCCTACGCCTTCCACCGGAGTGTAGTAATCAGGGCCGACCTTATTTCTGACTACTTTCATCAATACCCAGAAAATTAAGAAAGCTCCGGCAAGAACGTGCAGCCCGTGGATTCCGGTCATTACAAAGTAAAATCCGAAAAATAGAGGCCAGTTTTTAGTGTCGTTCAATTGGCGAAGATGCTTGTATTCTTCTTCGTCCATATGCAGTTTGTGCTCGCGCTCTTCCGCCGAAACTTCACCGGCTTCCTTCACCAATGCAGCCACTTTTGTGGTAGTTCTCGCTTCGTCCGTATACGCATATTTTCCAGGAACCGTTCCCACATGGAATTTATGAGTGTATTCGAAGTATTTTACGACCATGAAGATCGCGGCACAGAGAATCGTCACAGTAAGCGCAATGATTGCTTTTGTTCTCAGGCCCCGCTGCACGAAGTTGATTCCTAATGCCATCGTAAAGGAACTGAATAAAAGAACAACAGTGTTCACAGCTCCCATCGATATGGAGAGCTGTTTACTACCTGCATGGAAGATCTGCGGGTAAAGGGAATGGTAAATTGAATACGCTACAAAAAGGCCACCGAACATAAGAATTTCAGTAACCAAGAAAAGCCAAATTCCTTGTTTGGAGGTTTGGTATTGTTGTTCCGCGCTATCAAAATGGTGAGCGTGGTGAAAACCCGCGGGATTAGCGGTACTCATAGGGTCCTCCTGAAACTACTGGGGTCTTATCAAAGTTTTCGTGCGGCGGCGGAGAAGGAATCGTCCATTCAAGGGTTTTTCCGCCCCAAGGATCGTTACCTGCTTCTTTGCCTGCGATTAATCCGTGAATAACTGCAATGAGTCCGACGATAAACCCGGTTCCGATGAGCCAGGATCCTACCGTGGACATTTGATTCAATTCGGTAAACGCAGGGAGATAATCGTAGTATCTACGAGGCATTCCCATTGCTCCTAAAATGAACTGCGGATAAAAGGTTACATTAAATCCGGAGAAAATAAATACCCAGGAAATTCTTCCAAGAAGATCACTGGTCATCTTTCCCGTTACCTTTGGGAACCAATAAATTAACGCTCCCATCAATGCCATTAAAGTTCCACCAACCATTACGTAGTGGAAGTGAGCCACAACGAAGTAAGTATCGTGAAAGTGTATGTCCATCCCGGTTGAAGCCAGATAAACGCCCGTCAAGCCACCGATGGTAAAGAGGAACATAAAGCCGAGAGCGAATAGCATCGGCGCGTCTAACCTAACGCTTCCTTTATACATCGTGGAAATCCAGTTGAACAACTTGATCGCCGTCGGAACGCCCACGAGCATCGTAATTACGGAGAAAAGCAGGCCGGCAAATTCCGATTGCCCGGAAACAAACATATGGTGTCCCCAAACCAGGAAGGAAACTCCCGCAATTGCTAATGAAGAATAAGCAATCGCAGTATATCCGAAGATAACTTTACGAGAGAATGTCGCGACTAATTCGGAAATAACACCCATCGCAGGCAAAATCATGATGTAAACGGCCGGATGTGAATAGAACCAGAAGAAATGCTGGAACAATACCGGATCCCCGCCTAATTGCGGGTCGAAGATTCCGACACCTAAAGCTTTTTCTGCAATTAACAAAAGTAAGGTAATTGCCAAAACAGGAGTCGCTAAAACTTGCAAAATGGCGGTGGAATAAAGCGCCCAGACCATTAAAGGAATTCGGGTCATCGTCATTCCCGGAGCACGAAGCTTGTGGGTAGTTACGATGAAGTTCAATCCTGTTAGAATCGAAGAGAACCCGATGATAAAAACACCGAGAACCAACGGAATAACGCCCATGCCCGTCTTGATGGTTGAGTATGGTGTATAAAAAGTCCATCCAGTATCAACTCGATCCATAAAGAGCGTGGAGCCGGTGATTGCCGCCCCAATCATGAGCATGTACCAGCTCATTAAGTTCAAGCGTGGAAAAGCGACGTCTTTAGCTCCGATCATGATCGGAAGAACTAAGTTCCCAAAGATAGCCGGAATTCCAGGAACGATCACCATGAATACCATGATGGCACCATGATAGGTCATCATACGGTTATAAATATCCGCTTCGAATAACGTTTTCCCCGGAGTAAAAAGCTCTGCACGAACTAAAAGTGCAAAGATTCCACCTAAGAGGAAAAAGCTCATAATCGCGAAGAAATACATGATCCCGATCCGCTTATGATCCAAGGTGGTAAGCCAAGACCAGATTCCTTTTTGGTGATTCAGGAAGTTATGTTTACTGTGTGCGCTAGTGGCGGCCTGTGACATTGTCCGTGCTCCTATTTAAGCGTCTTAATAAATTCAGTTATATCTCGAATCTGCTCGTCGTTTACCCGCCCTTGAAAGGAAGGCATCGCAGGAGGATAGCCTGCGACTATTTTAGCAGTCGGAACTAAGATGGATTGCTTAATATAATCGTCATTACCCGTAGCAGAGGAACCGTCGGCAAAATCTCGTTTATTCCCGTACAATCCCTTGAAAGTGGGACCTACGATACGCGAACCGTCTAGAGAGTGGCAGCTATTACAACCCAACTCGGTATACAGTGCTTTACCCTTATCGGCAGGATTCGCGTTTCCAGCGTTCGACGCCGCGGCTTTTTGCTGGTCAATCCAAGCGGTATATTGCTCTGAATCTACAACACGAATCAAAGCCATCATATTAGAGTGAGATGTTCCGCAGTATTCAGTACAGAAAACCGTAAAATCTCCCTTCTCAATTGGGGTGAACGTAAATGTAGTTCTACGACCCGGAACCGCATCTATCTTATTCCGGAAAGCAGGAACATAGAAGCTATGAAGTACGTCATCGGAAGTAAGAATGAATCGTATCACTTTCCCGACTGGAACTACAACAACGCCCGGTTTCAAAAGATTAGAATTTGCGATTTCGGGATTCAGCTTGTCTGAAGTCGGACTGTTGACCTTAAATCCTTCCTTGTATTGGAAAGCCCAAGCCCATTGGCGAGCGGTAACGTGAACTTCCACATCGCCCTTCACTCCAATTTTGCGCAAATCGTCAAAAACCACCCATCCCCAGCCAAAGATTACCATCATAATCACGAACGGAATGAAGGACCATAGAAACTCTGCTAAAGTGTTATGAGTGATATAAGCACTTTTTTGAGTGTCCGAAAGTCTTCTATACCGAATGATAAAGATTGTCATTCCTCCGATGAGGATGACGAAGGAAATCAAGCCGGAAATAAGTAGAAACGCATAGAGATAATCCACACCTGCTGCTTCAGCAGAGGCCGGAACCGGCATAAAGCTCGTGGCCGTAATAAAATGGTACCAGTTCATCGGGTCGAAATCACTCCTTCCTTATGTGTTGATAGTCGAGTTTTGTTTCTTCCAAAATAGGAATAAGAACGCTGCGAGGACGATCATAGTTATGAAAGCGCCGATTCGCATAATATTGTAAGCGTATAATGTATACCTATTTTTGGATGGATCAAATTGGAAGCAAAAAAGGGCGATCCGATCGCTCAAATCACCGATTTTGCCATTGCTAGCTTCTACAAGAGATAAACGAAGAGTTCTTTCATCGAAAGTAATTCCCTTTAAATAGCGAGAAATCTTACCATCAGGAGTAATGATATAGGCAACAGACTCGTGCACCCACTGATCTGTTTCCGGATTCCATTTATAGGAAAAGCCTAAACTAGAAGCCAGAGCCTTGATTTCAGGATCTTTTCCGGTTAAAAAACTCCAGCCCGTTCCGTCGCCCCGTCCGTAATCTTTTATATAAGCTGCTTTTTTCGGTTTCGCAATTTCCGGCTTTTCTTTCGGATCGAAACTCACAGCAACATATTTGAATTCTTTACCGACTTGCCAATTTAACTGCTTTAGAACGTCGGAAATTCCGTTTAAATGAAAATTACAAAGTGTGGGACAACGATAGTAAATGAGAGTTAAAAGAAGGGGCTTTCCGTCTTCCAGATAACTTCCTATCTTAACTTCTTTTCCGTCTTCGTTAACGAAGACAAGATTCTTATCGATCGAATCGCCTAGTTTCTCAACGACCCCCACTCCCTGCAATTCCGGCGGAACGACGTGAGGAGCGATTTGTTTTTCCGTATCAAACGAAAGAATGGCGGAAAACGGGATAGCTATAGCTAAGATCGCTGTTAAGCGAAATAAATATTTTGGAACAAATCGGGGATTCAAGTCGGAAAGCCCGCGAAAGCCTTTTCCTTCCTTACTTCGCTTGCGTAGCAGCCGATGACGGTGCGACATGATTGTAATCTTTCACGCCGTGATGCATGAACGAAAGATATACGAAGTATAGAACATTTGCGGCTAACACCACAATAAAAGTCCAAAATCCAGCTTTGTTGTAATGGTCGTTCTGGCTCATTGAGGAACAACTCCTAGTTGGTAAGAGGAAAACGAAACACGCCTCTCGGGAAGCGGAATCATCAACCAGTGTCAAAGGGTGCGGTTTTTTTTGGAAGCTTTTTTGTTCGGGAGAAATATCTTCACAGCTTCCCGACATGCGTTACTGGATGAAACAACCGTTTAGCAATGGAAGAAGTGAAACTTCGAGCAAAAGAATGAATTTTGAAATTTCCTTTCTTAAAGTTATGAAAAAGGTCGGTTACGATTTTGGGCGACACCGGATTTTTCTCGAAACAATTCCATAGCTTTCTCCAAATTCTGCATGAGATTCAGTCTCAGAGAAGAATCATAAAGCAGGTCCCAAATATCTTGCCCCCATATGTGCCGCATTGAGTATGGTAATCGAAGGCGACCACAACCTGGAAATTCCTAAATGGCAAATTCGAGCTCTTCTCAAATTCGCAAATTCACCCTCTTTTTAATCATCTATTCGGTGTTGATTTTTCTGAATTTACTATACGGTCCTCTGGTACGAGCCACGGATTCCGGATTAGCTTGTCCAGACTGGCCGCTTTGCTTCGGCAAAGTATTCCCCGATTTCGATTTCGGGATTTTTATGGAAGTCGGACATCGCTATTATTCCATGATCCTCGGATTCATACTGATCGGCGGCACCGTTTGGGCCGCGACTTCTCAGGAACTAAGACGTCCGTTTTTGAAATTTTTCATTATCGGCCTATTGCTAATCGCATCGCAAGCAAACTTAGGTAGGTTGACGGTCACCTTATTATTAGATCCGACTTCGGTAAATCTCCACCTTTTGAATGCGATTTTATTTTTACTCTGCATCTTTACGGCGAATTTAAAGGCATCGGAAATCGAGAAGGACGGACCTTTTGACGAATTTGTTTCCTTTAGAAGTTTATTCAAAAAAGAACAGATCGTGATTTTCATAGGCGTCTTATTCATATTGCTTCAAATTATTTTAGGCGGGAGAGTAAGCTCTCATTATGCGGGTTTAGCTTGTCCGGACTTCCCTACTTGCAACGGAGAATGGATTCCTAACGTGTACGAAGAAAAAACCGCCATCCAGGTCCAACATCGCTTCGGAGCTTATTTGGTTCTACTCTTCGTGCTCATAGTCAATCTTTACGGAACCTTGAAAGACTTTTCGCCGAAGGTGAAGAAGTATATCAGAATTTCCGTTGCGCTGGTTTTATTTCAGTTCCTATTAGGCATTCTTAATGTTCTGTATAAACTACCCAAACTAGTCACCGCGGCTCATACCGGTGTTGCCGTACTTTTGCTTTCCGCGCTCTATACGGCGTGGATCCTTCGCGCAAGAGAATTGACAAAGGAACAGGTTTCCTAACATTATGAATAACTTTTTTACCGACTGGAACCTGATGATTAAACCACGGGTATCGTCCTTGGTTTTGGCGACTGCTGTCCCAGGTTTATATTTAGGCGCCCAAACGCCGCCAACAGCCCGATTGGTTTTTATGACATTATTCGGAACGTTTCTAATGTCTTCGGCCTCTTTCATCTTCAATCAAGTCATTGAAAAAGATCGTGACGCGAAAATGAAACGGACCGCAAATCGACCGATACCCACCGGAAGAATCAGTTCTTTGACCGCACTAACGGTAGGATTTATCATGATGGGACTTTCGTTCGTCGTCCTTTACTATTATGCAAATTTGTTAACCGCTCTTTGTGCATTTTCCGCGTTAATCGCTTACGTTTTTTTATACACGATACTTCTAAAACCTAGAACACATCAAAATATTGTAATAGGCGGTGTTGCGGGTTGCGTAGGCCCGCTCATCGGATACGCTGCGGTCAGCAATTCATTACCGTTGCCCTCTTGGATTCTCTTCTTAATGATCTTTCTTTGGACGCCTGTGCATTTTTGGGCCTTAGCTATTTTTCTAAAAGAGGATTATAGTGACGCGAACTTTCCGATGCTCCCCGTCGTAAAAGGAGTAAAAGAAACCGTAAGGTCGATCCTATTTTATACCGTTCTTTATATCGGTTCGGTTATTGCGTTCTATTGGGCGGAACCGAGCATGGGTGTCCTGTATATGGCCTCTGCAATTTTCCTCAGCGCCGCTATACTTTATCTTTCCGTTAAGCTCTTTTTTAATCCGGAACCGAAATTCGCCAGAGGATTTTTCTTCTTTAGCATCGTACATCTCTTCTTGGTCAACATCATAATTTTAGTGGATCACGCAATTACCTGATTGCGAATTTCTTCCGTGATTTTCGGGGATTTCCTCCGAACCTTCTAAACCTTTTTTGCGGACGTATTTGGGAATAATTTATTGAATTAGTTCTAAATGACTATTCATTACTTAGTTTCCGATTGACATCCGAAATTTTGCCGGATATGTTTCCCTCCCGGAGCTACCACTATGCCTCTTTCAAACAAAAAAAAGTCCGTCCTGAAATCGTCTAAATTTTTGTTTTTTGCAATATTCTATTTTAGCGCCGCGTTTTCAGCTTCGGCGCAAGAAAAGGAAATTTCATTCGATTCGGAACTTTACGCTCAACTAGTCAGGCAAAGCAATGTTCAGTTTTCCAATCTAATCAAATCTCAGACCGTATTACCCGATTACAAAGACTGGAAAAAATCGATTGATAATGCATTCGCTAGATTGTCTCAAAATTCAGGGAATCCACCGTTTCCTATAGTCTATAAAATCGTTAAAGATTCCACTTTCAATGCATTTGCTATGGCTGGCGGCCAATTTTGCATTCATTCGGGCGCTTTGGATTCTCTGGACCAAATCATTTCGCAACGCGAAGCGAATGCCGCGAGTAACCTCGACTTCCATCGGGAAAGATACATCGCAGGAGTACTCTCGCATGAATTATCTCACTTTTATAATAAACATGTTTTAAATAGCGTAAAAAAATTCTATGCATTGAAAAACGAAGAAGCAGCGAAGGCATTTCTCGAGAACACCAAATTCTCTCAAGAGCAAGAACTTGACGCGGACCAAACCGGCTTATTTTTATTGGATAGGGCCGGTTACGGCGGAGAATACATGCTTGTTACTCTCCAAGCATTGAATGAAGTCGAGCAATCTTACAAGGATTCGTTAGCCGCGTCTAAAGCGGATAAAACTAGAACTGAATTAGTCGGATCGTCCTATTTTTCCAGCCATCCCTCTCCGAACGAACGCCTATCCCGTTTAAATACGGATAAGAAGGATTTATATTCCTTTTTGGCAACTATGGAGAGAACTTTCGACGATATCCAGTTAAGCAAAAATCTAGATCAATCCAGGATTAATTTGGAGGAAGCGATTAAGCGCTATCCTGAAAACATTTATTTAAGTAAGGCATTAGCGATTTGCCTGCATAAAATTTGGATGGCCACCGTTTCGACCGAAGAACTCAAAGTCAAGCCAGTGATAGATATGCCTTCCTTTCGAGACAGTATGATCTTTCCGCAAGAAAAGAAGCAACGTTCCGTTTTTAGAACGATTCCCGGCAACGAGGCTGCCTACAACAAGGCTCTAGAATATTATAAAACATTAATTGTTAAAATAGACGACCCTTATTTTTTATCCAATTACGCCGTCTTACTTTCTTATTCGGCCGACGATAAAGATTTGGATGTAGCGGTAAATATCGCAACAAAAGCATTTCAGGCCGAGGGAACCGTTCCGTTAGCCAATAATCTTGGAGTCGTGTTATACTGGACGAACCGTAAAGAGGAAGCCCGGGAGCTTTTTAATCGATTGGCAATTTCGATAGATCAAAAGATTAATAATCTCTTGGCTCAAAGTTCCAAGAATCCCCAAGTTGCGGATTATTTAAAGACAATCGTTAATTCGACGGCTCAGAAGCAGCGGATCGATCCCGACTATATTTACGAAAATTTCACTCCTCTTCTTAATATCGCGCTAATGGAATCTTATGCTAGCCTGGATACTAAGTCCAAAAATTTGGCATCCTACTATCTGAATAATTACGATTCGACTTCCGGCTGGGCAAAGGTATTGGCGAAAATTCAGAACATTGAATTGCCTCCGCCTCCCGCGAAAGATTCCAAAATAGCTTTAAAAGTCGGAGGAGTCGGCCCCGGCGATAAATTAGAAGATCTTTTGAAAAATTGGGGAAAACCGAAACGAATCCAAACTGATAAATCGAGTGGAGTGGAATATTTCATCTATGATAATAAAGACACGGCGTTCGTTCTAGACATGGGCCAAGTAGTTCAGGTTAAAGTTCTTGGCGAGTCCAGTCCTGGCTTAGGCAACGGAGTTACCGTAGGCGCAACGAAGCCGATAGTGGAAAAATTCCTAGGATCCAAATATAAGAAGCAGGGCGAATTTCATGATTACTATGAAAAAGGAGATACCTTCGTTAAATATAATAAAAAAGGAAAAATAGAAATATTAATTATTCAGTAAAATTTCGCAATGAATTATGGAGAACTTACGAAGTGCCCTTTTTTATTCTATTAGGCGGATTGTTTTTCGCACTGCCTATATTTTCCGGAGAAATTTATTTAACGGATCGCCATTTACAATCTCCCGACTTAAAGGTATATTTTACCAAATCCAAATCGGATGCGGATATTATAGTCTATGTAACCAAATATAGATATGATGCTAAGGGTAAGGATGAAATTTGGTACTATACTAATTATTCATCGGATGCTAATGCAAAAGTGTCCGTCACCTCGAATAAATCGAGCGCCGATTTGATAGCCTATATCACGAATTATAAAACCGATGCCGGATGGAAAAAATCCAACCGATATCGAGGAAGATTGCATTAGAATTTCTCCAAATAATTAAAGCCTTTCAATCGGAAAAATCGTGGGGATAGTTTTCTTAGGCTCTGCAACGAACCAAACTTCCGTCCTTCCTAAAGAACACATGCAATTCCATTCCTTTCTCGGGGGCATTGGCATGGTAATCGGAATTACATTCTCCGGGCTTGGGTGAAAACGGGTCCTTTGGAAGCTTATCTTCGAGACACCATTCCCGTTCCTTTTCCGAAGTATAAAATCTCCAATCCCAGGGAACTAAGGGCTGGATTCCGGCATCTAAAAATATGTTTCGGGCAAGCTCCTTCGGTTGATAGGGGCTTCCTCCCCCATGAGTTCCTACGAAAATATCCATCCGATCCCCGCGAATGTATGCTGGAGAGCCCGTGTCGTTAATACAAAAGAAGCCGTCGTGAAATTTTCCATTGGACATCCGAATTCGTTTCTCTCGGATTTTCGGAATGAATGCAAGACTTCCGATTACTTTGGATTTATTACAATTATGGATTCGATTTCCGATTTTTGCGCATAAATCCCTAAAACTCACAGCTAAGGTTCGATACGGAAATACCTGATAGCCGTGTCCCGCACCCCAACCCCACTCTAAATCGTAAGTTTCGTATCTTCCATCTCCTGCAAAATGATATTTGGTCCCGTCCGTTCCGATTCCGCTTCCTTCCCAACGGACTTGCTCCAAAAAGGATGCCGAGGCCTTCCCGATTTCTTTTCCCGTCGGGGAAATGACCGAAACAATCGTCCCTGGGTAAGCTTCTTCCAATGCTAGATGATAATATGTGGGATAATACCGCCCTAAGTTCATCTCGGATAATTTTGCGATCTCATTGGCGTCTGCGCTGGACAATAGAAATTCCAATGACTTCGGGGAATGATCATTTTTTGTTTCCATGGGTCGAAAACCGGATTTATACGTCAAAAATTTGAGATTATTCCTGGGAAACAGGCATTGTTTGTCCGCATTTCGAACGGAAGCATATTCTTCTCCGGTATGCGGTGAATCAACGATGACTGCTTCCCCGTGAAAAAGACGAGTTAGAGATTGTGTAATCGGGTTTCGGCATTCGCAACCGGAGCTGGAGCGTAAACAGAGTACTTTTGCATAATGAGGCGAAGGTTGGGCAAATAGAAATGAAGTTGAGATGAGGAAGAACACCATCAGAATCCCGCCCCTACGAAGCGTAGGGAACGGGATTAGGGTTTTGCTTGAGGAAAGCAACTTATGGGTTGCCTTCTCCTTCCCCTGAATTGCCTGAATTTCCCCAAGGAAAAAGAGAACCTTGGTTCGGTGCCGGAGTAGTTTCCGGTGCAGGTGCTGGAGCAGCAGGACGAGGAGAGTTCGTCGGCTTCTTAGCTGCGACTTTCTTCTTTGCCACCTTCTTAACTGCTTTCTTTACGACCTTCTTTTTCGGGGCTTTAACGAGCTTTTTCTTTGCTACTTTCTTCTTAGCCGCTTTCTTCTTTGGGGCGGCCTTTTTCTTTGCTTTCTTCTTAGCTACCATGGGAGATACTCCTTGTATCGCGGGAAATCCTTCCGTAATTCCACTAACAAATTTCCACTCCTATGGCCTCGACCAAAAAGAGTAAAACCTTTTTTGCTTTTCAATCGTTAAAGCAAGCTAAACGGTTCGCAAATCTTTAATACAACCTCTAGTTCGTGCCTAGGGAAAAGTTTAAATGACTAAGACTTTGCTCAGGAGTACGAATTCGGCGGCTCACGATAAAGGCTTTCACGAACCCTTTTCCTTTAACCTCTATATTTCCGCGCTCTGCTAACTCGAAATCAGACTGAATCGCTTGCGCAGTCGATTCCGTAACCTGAATTTCACCAGCGATCCCATGCGATTCCATACGACTAGCTACATTTACAGCGTCTCCCCAGATATCATAAATAAACTTTTTCGTTCCTATAACACCGGCGACAACCGGCCCGGTATTGATCCCAATCCTCATGCTTAACCCTGTTCCGAGTTTCTTTAACTTAAATCTAGATAGAATCTCTTTCATATCCCACGCCATATGAGCTACAAGTAAAGGATGGTCCTTATCCGGAATCGGTAAGCCTCCTACGGCCATATATGCGTCACCGATCGTCTTAATTTTCTCCAATCGGTACTTCTCGGCTAGGATATCGAAGTGAGAAAAAATTTGATTTAGGAGTTTAACAACGGATTCCGGCTTCATACTCGAAGAAAGTTGCGTAAATCCAACGATATCCGCGAATAAGATCGAAACATTAGGATGACTGTCGGCGATTAAGCCTACGTTTTGCTTCAACTCGGCGGCGATCGAAGGAGGAAGTACGTTTAATAACAGCTTCTCGGCTCGGTCCTGCTCGAAACTTACTTTTTCATAGGCCTCCAAAATTTCCTGTCTTGCTTTTTCATTTTCCGCCAGGGTATTTCGAACTTTACCTAAAACAAGATTATATCTCTCCGCAATTTGTCCTACCTCCGTAAAGGGTTCTACAGGAACGTCTTTTGCCAAGTCCCCGGTTTTTCTCTGGTAATCCATCGCCAGAAAGAGATCGATGAGCTCCGTTGTAGCTTTATGCTCCGAGATGTTCAACCCCATCCGTTCTTCATCGCCGTCTACTCTTAGAGTATAAAACCGATTCAAAAGCCAGAAAGCCAAATACGCGACTCCAAACGAGAACGCGCCGACCAAAAGAATCCCTAAAGACTGGATTGCTAAGAGAGAAAGCCGGCCTGTTTCGTGTTGCATGATCGAGAGATTTCCAAAAATTCCGGTAGCTAAGGTTCCCCAAATACCGCCGATCAAATGTACGGGAACAGCCCCGACAGCGTCGTCGATCTTCAATTTTTCTAGAAGAAATTCGGAAGGATATATCAGGAGACCGGCGATCGTTCCTACAATTGCAGACTGAACCGGAGTGAGACAGTCCGCGCCGGCGGTAATTGCAACCAACCCGATCAAAGACCCGTTCAGAGGTGCTGTAGCTTCCGGAAAACCTTTGAGTAGCCAAGCCGCTAGCATGGCAATCATCATCGAAAAGCCTGACGCAACAACTGTGTTTAAAATAATTCCGGGAACCTTCTCGTTAAAGGAAAGCGTACTCCCGCCGTTGAATCCCATCCAACCGAACCAAAGAAGAATTCCTCCTAGCATAGCCATCGGTAAATTACTTCCCGTTACTTGCTGAGGTTTACCATCCTTCGGAAATCGTCCGATCCTTGGACCCACAACCAATAACAGTGCGAGCGAAACCCATCCTCCAACGCTATGCACCAATGTTGATCCCGCAAAGTCGTGAAATCCGAGAAGCGAAAGCCAGCCGTTCTTTTCTTCTAAAGATCCTCCTCCACCCCAACACCAATGATTCACGATCGGGTAGATGATTCCAGAAATGAGGGCAGTTGCCAGCATATACGAACTAAATTTTAATCGCTCGGCAACCGCGCCGGAGACAATGGTTGCCGCAGTGCCGCAAAACACTAGTTGGAAAATGAAAAATGTCGGCCCCCAGGCCTTTCCTTCGGGAAATTCAGGAAAAAATTGCGATGTGCCGAATAATCCGTACCAAGATGTCCCAAACATCAAGCCGAAGCCAAAGGAATAAAAAAGAAGGGTCGCGACTCCAAAATCGGCAACATTTTTTATCGCGACATTGATGGAGTTCTTAGCCCTTGTTAAGCCGGATTCTAGAACTAAAAACCCGCCTTGCATGATCAGGACAAGTCCCGAGCAGACCAAAATCCATAAAATATCCAGCAAACTTTTATCGGTCGGCATCGTAGGTTCCTCTTCTCACTAAAGAATCTTTTTTTTTAATTCACATAATGTCTCGATTATCGGAATACCCTGGAATTCCGTTACCTTGCAAGCTCGAAAGGAAGGTCTTGTTTTTTTCGAAGTAAAAGAGGATCGTTTTTGATACTTAGGCGATAGAAAATTCAAACCGACAAATAATCTATAACTGCGAGTTCAATTTGCGCGAGAAAAATCAACTTGCATACCGAACGTCATTTTTTTCGAACGTAACGTCCGTTCTACAAACTCTGTCTCTCAGGGCCTAAAGCAGCCATTTATTAGATGAAAAAAGCCTTTCCATCCCGAAAGCATGTTTTAAACAGGTATTATATTTAAAATAACCTAGACGTTGGTATAATTTCATGAGGGAAATCAAAACCGTAACCGTCCTCGGCGCAAATGGAACTATGGGCGCCGGATCCGCCGCGATCGTGGCCGCCTTTGGAAAGGCCAAGGTCCATATGCTGGCTCGGGACGTTAACAAAGCTAAAGAAGGAATCGAGAAAGCAGTAGCTTCGGTCAAAACGGATACAATTCGCCCACGCTTAATTCCCGGTTCTTACGATCAAGATTTAGAAAAAGCCGTAGCTGAATCGGATTGGGTGTTCGAATTAGTTGCAGAAAGCTACGAAGTAAAAGAACCGATCAATAAGAGAATAGCAAAAGCTCGGAGACCGGGAACGATAGTGTCCACAGTTTCCTCAGGACTTTCGATCGCTCGGTTAGCGGAGGCTTTTGACGAAGACGGAAAGAAACATTATTACGGAACCCACTTCTTCAATCCGCCTTATAAAATGATTCTTTGCGAACTCGTAACTCATAAAGGAAACGATAAGAAAGTTACCAAAAAATTAGGCGAGTATCTAGAAAAGGTTTTGGGACGCGCAGTCGTTTACACGAATGATACTCCCGCGTTTGCCGGAAACAGAATTGGATTTCAATTAATAAATGAAGTCGCTCAGAAAGCTGAAGAATATTCCGATAAAGGCGGCATCGCGCTTTTAGACGCGATCATGAGCGGATATACCGGCCGTGCAATGGCTCCGTTGGATACTGCGGATTTCGTAGGCTTAGACGTTCATAAGGCAATCGTCGATAACCTGTATGAAATGACGAAAGACGCCGCGCATTCTACGTTTAAACTTCCGGGCTATTTTCAAAAGCTTATCGATCGTGGAGATCTCGGGCGTAAATCCGGCCAAGGTCTTTTCAAGATGGCTAAAACTCCGGACGGAAAAAAAGAAAAACTCTATTACGATATTAAGGGTGATCTTTATGTGCCCGTCCCTAAATTCGATATCCCTTTCATTAAGGAAGCGAATCGTAGAATCGGTGAAGCCGATTACATCGGCGCTATGAACGTTGTGAAAGAAGCAAAAGGCTTGGAAGCAGACTTGGCTCGCTACTTCATTGCCCGCTATGTGAGCTATTCTCTCTCTATCGTAGGCGAAGTCGTAGATTCTAAAGAAATGGCCGATCTGGCTATGGGAACAGGATTCAATTGGGCTCCTGCTTCGGCTTTTGTCGATTTCTTGGGCGGACCGAAAGAAGCGATCGGTCTAATCACTAAGGCAAAACTTCCCGTTCCGGATGTTTTGGCAAAAGCGAAGGCTGGGAAACCCTTCTATGAATTGAAGGATATCCTGGATGCTCGTTCTCTTTTTAAAGGATAATCGGGGAGGAAAGATTTTATGAAGGATACCGTTTACGTACTCGGCGGGGAGCAGACAGACTTTCAGCGCAACTGGACGAAAGAAGGAAAGACCTTTATGTCCATGTTTCGGGAAGCGATCCAAGACGGACTTGAGAAAGTCGGTCTTACCCCGGAAGAAATCAAAAAACTCAACAAGCAAAATCGTATCGGCGTTTTTGTCGGAAACTTCGATGCTGAGCAATATGCGACGCAAGGTCACATGGGCGCATTCTTGACCGAAGTCGATCCTTGTTTTTACGGAGTTCCTAGTGCGCGTTATGAAGCTGCTTGCGCTTCAGGTTCCGTCGCTCTCGATGCAGCTCAGACGAAACTCCGTTCAAAAGACTATGATGTTGCGATCGTTGTCGGTTTGGAAATCATGAAGACCGTTTCCTCTTCTATAGGCGGGGACTTTCTAGGGACAGCCGCCTACTATGAAAAAGAGGCTCGTGGAGTTCAGTTTCCTTTCCCGAAACTATTCGGAAAACTAGCCGATGTGATTCTAGAACGCTACAAGTTGGAAGAAAAACGCTTCATGGGAGCGCTCGCAGAAATTTCCAAGATTAATTACGCAAACGCGAAAAAAAATCCTAAGGCACAGACGCGCTCTTGGTTCATGAATCGAGAACATGCGGATGCAAGAGGCGGGGAATTCAATATGGCAGTCGGCGGCCGCCTATGTATCACCGATTGTTCTCAGGTGACCGACGGAGCTGCGTTAGTCGTCCTTGCGAGCAAAAACTACGCGGAAGAATTCGCAAAGAAGAAAGGTAAAAAACTTTCGGCCTATCCTAAAATCAAAGGATGGGGACATAGAGTTGCACCGATTACATTCGAAGCGAAAGTAGCGGAATCTAAAGGCGAAAAATGGATTTTGCCTTGGACTCGCCAAACTGTAAAAGACGCATACGATCGCGCAGGATTAAATACGAAGGACATCGACGTATTCGAAACTCATGATTGCTTTACCTCCTCCGAGTATGCGGCAATTTCTGCCTTCGGAATCACGCAACCCGGTAAAGAACACGAAGCTATTGAGGACGGCATAATCGCTTTTGACGGTAAAAAACCGATTAACACATCGGGTGGATTGATCGGAGCGGGACATCCTGTAGGGGCTTCCGGAGTTCGAATGATGCTCGATCTTTACAAGCAAGTTACCGATACTGCAGGTGATTACCAAATCGGCGGCGCCAAAAACGGTCTGATGTTGAACATCGGCGGGTCGGCAACCACCAACTATGTGTTCATCCTCGGAAAATAATAAATTCCGATAAAAAAGGATGGAAAAGCCCGGGTGTCCCGGGCTTTTTTATTTCAAACGAAGGGGTTTGATTGAATGGGTCTACGTAATTCTAAAGATTGGAATCGTTTTCTGCTGAGGTTCTTCGTTGCTTTCGGATTCTGGGAAGTAGTATCGATTCCACTACGAACTTTACTGTTTTCCGTATTTTATTATGACCCTTTATTTCGATCCTTCTTCGTTCCGATCACGGAAATATTTTGGATAGGTCCGATTGTGGCCGATTTGATTCAAGTATTCTTCCTCGGCCTAATGATCACTTTTGCAAGAGCGGCCCTCCCTATCGGAATTCTTGGAGGAATTTTAGCAGGATTCGTATTTTCCGTCGCAGCGTTCGTGGCTCCGATACTTTCCGTTTTGCATCTTACGAGGGCAATTCCTACACAAATCGCCTGGCTCTGGGTTTTTTATCAATCCGTCCTTATTTTAATAGCTAGCTTGATTTATTCTTATTCTTCCGAGGAGGAAGAAACGTATTAAACCGACTAATCCGCAGGAAAACAAAGATTCTTGCGGAGGAAATACGTCGAAAGCCGGGTCATAGTTGTTTATCCGGTATGGGTCAGAAAAAAAAGATTCTCCTCAGCTTTGTTCCGTTTCTCCTATTTATCGCGACCGGAAAAGCAATTTCGGAAGAGATTTCCAATATCCCCTTATATACTGTCACTCAAGAACGCAAAACGCTTTATCAAGAACTTATGATATTAAAGCAGAGAGAATTATTGATCGTAAATTTCACTAGCTCGACCTGCATCCCTTGCAAAGAGGAAGTACCTAGACTCGTGTCCTTTGTTGAAAATTGGAATTCCTCAGATAAGCGAGGAATAAAGCTAGTGTTATGGATCGTTTTTTTGGAAGACACTCTCGACAGTGCGGTAGGAACGGCCGCCACCTTAAAGGTAAGTAACCGAGCAGAAATTCTGTATGATACCTTAAATACCAGTATGAAACATCTTAGATTTCAAGGAACTCCTACTAGTTATGTTCTAGATAAAAATAAAAAAATCCTTTTTAAAGGATCGGGATATACGGAAGAAAACTGGCAACGCATGATTTTAGCGATCGAGCAAAACGGAAGATAAGAGTGAAAGAGAATCTCCTCTTATTCAATTTCCTATTTATCCTGTTGCACTTCAATTTCGGATGCATATATTATCAAATTAAGGAAATTCCGAACGAATTAGGATACGTCGAAGTCGAAGCCCAGGGAGCCAATAGAGAAGAAGCCGAACGAAATGCTAAAATTGAAATGATCGGTCTGATCCTAGGAGAACTCGTGCAATCTCAATCGATCATCGTGGATTCTACTTCGAAAGATTATTTTGTAGAATCTTCTCGCGAAGGATTAATTCGAAATTTTAAGATTCTATCCGATACGCAACTGAGAGACGGCGTCAAACTAAGAGCTTCCGGTTACGTCAGCAAAAGATTGATCGGAAACGCCTTGGATGAGCAATATAAATTTCTAGGGAAACCTCGTATATTAGTTCTTATTTCCGAGAAGATCGGAAGTAAAACGATCGAAGCAGGAAATACTAGAGCCGAAGCCAGATTTATTTCCTTTTTTCCCGGATTCGAATTTTTAAATAAAGATAAGGTTTTAGAAATTTCCGCTAAAACCAAAAATTATTCCCAATCGATCGAATCGGAAATATTCCGAAATAAAGTGATAGAATCCGCAGTAAACGAAAATTGCGAATTAGTCCTATTAGGTTCCTATGAAGTAAGGCAGGGGGGAACGATAGTCGATGGCTCCGACATGCTAAGTACGTTTGCCGGTCTTAGCTATAAACTTATCGAAACCCGATCGCAAAGAATTCTAGCCGCGGATACCATTCGAGGCGGTCATCCTGCCATCGATCTAAATATAGGATCGGAAAAAGCCATCGAGCAAATATTAAACGTACTCGTTCCTTCTCTAAAACAACAGCTCGCAAACAAATGGCAACGAGGATATACTATCAATCTAACGATAGAAGGGATGAATTACGATTCGTTTATCGATATGAATATTTCTAGAACGATTCGTTCCATCCGGGGAATCAATTCGGTCACGGAAAGAGGACGAGATTCCAAAGGCAGAATACTTCTGGATGTTGAAGCTCTCTTTAATGCCGTGCGACTTTATTCCTATCTACGCGATTATAAAGATCGACTGGGATTTTCGTTTCATAGCAAGGAAATTCAGGGAAATTCCGTCGTTATCGAAGCGGAGAAGGCATTAAATCCTCAAAGATCGGAATAAGATTTGCCCGGCATGGTTACTAATTCCTTACATTTAACTATTTACAAGTTTCATTTATATTTAAGGATTAAACGTCGTTTCATGGAACCATTCTATAGAAATTCGATCACGGTTCCTACTCTGCTGCTACTTTCCTTTATCTTTCTTTCTTTCTTTTCCCAAATCGTAGCCAACGAAAATCCCTTACCTAAAATATACATTCATAAATTCAAGATCGAGCGCAATATTCCCGCCGCTCTGGAAAATCGTCTAAGGAATGGAATTATAAACTCGATCCTGCGCAACTATGAAGGAAAGTATAATATTGCTGACGATGACTCGATCGCCACTCTGCTTCGACAAGCCGAGCTGAAGCAAAAACAGAATTGCAGCGACGAAATCTGTATGACTCAAATTGCCGATGCAATCGATGCCGATATACTTGTTTCCGGTGAAATATCCGGTTCTCCCCGCGGTTTTAAAGTTTATTTACGTAGCCAGACTCGTGATCCTAAATTATTAACCTATACGATTAAAACGAATTTTGATTTTGAATTTCAAGAATTTCAAATAGATTATTACGCCGCAGAGGCAGGGAGAAAGTTAATCGATCCAAAATATTCCATGAATATTGCCGGGATCTCGCTCACAAATCCAAGCAATATAGACTTCCCATCGCTAAAAATAGATCCCGCTCAAGGCACGGAAATAAATGTTCTAGATTTTAAGTCCTCCGATAGCGGGGCACAAGGATTTATAGAAGCTGCGACAGGAGCGTTAGAAGCGGCCGACCTTGCGGCCAAAAATAAACAATATGATAAATCCATTTCGATATACGAAACAGTACTTTTAACAATCGAGGATCGTCTATCCGAGAAGTCTAAAAGTGAAATAAAAGGTTACTTAAAGGGAATTCGATCTCGCATCACGAACTCTTTTATATTCATTTACAAAGGTAAATTGGACGTCATCGACGCTCAATTGAAGTCGGCAAACGGCGTTCCCAGCTCTAGCCTAAAAACCTTCTTAGATAAATATAGGGAAATTCTCGGCGACTATCATTCCAAGGTTAAGGAAATTTACCGAACTAAAGATCTAGAAAAAGTCATCGAAGATAGAGTGGAAAAATTAGATATAGCAGTCCTTAGCAATATCGAAAAGGAAGGGGATTCTCAGTATTCGAATTTTGACTTTACTAGCGCTACCCTCTCCTACCGCTTTGTTCGCGCAGAACTCTCGTCCAAACGTCCTGATACTCAATCATACAAGACCCTAAAAACTCGAATAGAAAAGAAAATTAGCGCTTCGGAAGCCACCGGAAGATCCTATTTACAAAGCAAGTTAGGTGGAATTTTTCAAACTTTAGAAAAGGATTATATATCCGAAGGTTTAGAAATTGAAGAGAAAGGAAAAAGACAATATATCGAGAGAATCAAAGAAGGATTGAGATTAGGCTTAGAGACGCTAACACGATCCGAATTCGCGACGGACGAGCTAATCAGGAATTATAACGCCTTGCGAAACAAAGCCTACTCGTATGCAGGAAAAGTTATATTCGATCAAGGGAGAGCGAACGAACTTCTCCATGAAGGAATAGATAAGAAGTTTCAAAAACAAATCGATACATGTATCAAAACCGGCGCCGATCCGAATTCGAGACAAAACGGATCCGGTATTTCCGCACTCGAAAGATTAATTGAAAATAAGCAGATCCTAATCAGTCCTGACGCAGTTAGAATCGCAAGAAATCAAATTCCACCTAATTCCCACGCCGATTCTGATCTGTTTAATGCGGTCTTTCAAAGAAAACCGGATGATATTATTAGGACTGTCTTAAAAGGCGCCGATCCCAACGCTAAGGATCTTTTAGACAATACTCCTCTTCATAAAGCAACGAGCTATGGCTATCCAGATATTTCTGCGTTACTTCTTATGCTCGGAGCCGAGGTAAATTCTAAGAATAGCGACGGAGAAACTCCACTTCACCGCGCGGTAGGACAAGGCTCCATCGAAGTCTCTAAACTTTTGCTCAGCGTCGGCTCGGATGTAAATGCTATTAAGAACGATGGAGAGACCCCTTTATACCGAGCTGTTAGTGCGCCGAAAATGGCTAAGTTATTGCTTGAAACTGGAGCCGACGTGAATCTAAAGAATTACGACGGCTGGACTCCTTTGCATAAAGTTGCCGAAAGCGGCAGCGGGGAGGTTGCTAAGTTGCTTTTACAAGCAGGAGCTAACGTAAATGCTAAAGATAACGTCGGATGGACTCCTTTGGATTGGGCCGTACAAAAAAATAGATTCGAAAATCCAAATATTGTGAAGATTTTACGATCCGCCGGCGGTCAATGTTTGGTAAACTGCGTGGAGTAGAGAATCGCTGCGAGAAAACGAAATGTATAGAATTTGTAAATTCGAATATGCAGGCTCGGAAAATTGGGGATTAGTCCAGAACGATTCGGTAATTCCAATCCAGGGAAATCATATAACCGATTTTCTTAAACCTAACTGGAAAGTTTCCGTATCGTCGAGCGCTCAAATACCTTTCGAAAACATCCGATTGCTTTCACCTTTTACTTCGCCCTGTAATGTGATTTGCCAGGGGAAGAATTATACGGAACATATTAAAGAAACTGGAATGAATCCGGCGGACAAAGATTATAACCTTTTCTTTATGAAGGCAAGTTCTTCACTAAGTCCGGCAGTCGGAGAGGTTGTTAGACCCAAGCAAGTGCAATTGTTGGATTACGAGGCCGAAATGGCTTTAATCGTAAGAAAACCTATTTTGAACTCCATTAGAGTGACCGAAGAAAATCTACACGAGTATATAGCGGGAATTACGTTAGCGAACGATATATCGGCGCGGGACATTCAAATTCCGCAAGGGCAATGGTTCAAAGGGAAAAGTTACAGAACATTTTGCCCGGTCGGACCATTCGTAGTTTTGTTAAATTCGGACGAGATAAAACGAATCCCTGAACTTTGCATCAGTTTGAAAGTAAACGATGAAGTTCGACAATATTCTTATTTGAGGAACATGATATTTTCTCCCGCAGAAACTTTAACCGAACTTTCCGGTTTAATGAATATTTATCCGGGAGACTTAATTTTAACAGGAACTCCTTCAGGAGTCGCTTTGACAGCCCCGGGCGGCTTACTTAAAAAAATCGCGACCCTTCTTTTTTCTGAAAAGAAAGTAATGCGGATTTTTATTCGGAATCAATCAAAGAATCGACGTTATCTAAAGAATGGAGATCGGATAGAAGCCGAATTAAAAACCGACGACGGGTCCATTGACGTCGGCATGATGAAATTGTTCGTAGGAGGAGAATAAACGATTTTCTTACTTCCACAGTCAAAGATTTTTGTCTTGCCTTTCATAATTTTTTTAATATAACTCTCGGGTCGTGGCCAGCCCGAAGAAACGTTCCTCAGCCTTTATGTTTGCGGCCTTCGAAACGTATAAACCCCGTTCATATCAAAATGGGGTGAACGATGGGCTTGAATTTTTACTCTCCAAAGTTCGGAAGGTACTCGATATCAATGAGGAAGAAGCGCTCCTCGCACTTAGGGACATAGATGATGGAGCGCAAATTCTATCAATTCGTTACTGGCTATTCTTAACGGCTTCGTCCGGAATTGCAACTCTTGGAGTGATGCTTGCCAGTCCTGCAATTCTAATTGGGGGAATGATGCTCTCCCCGCTTTTGCGGCCGGTAACCGGTATTAGCGCGGGCTTTGCGATCGGAGATGTTTATCTTAGCATTAAGTCCATTCTAAATCTAATAATAGGCTGCCTTTTAACCATTATTACTTCCGCTCTATTGAGTTGGATTTCTTCCGTTCGCGAAATCAACCCGGAACTATTAAGTAGGATTAGTCCTAATATCTCTTATTTTTTGATTTGTATTTTTTGCGGTTTGTTAAGTTTTATCGCTTCGATTCGAACTACCAAAGACAACTATAAGGTAGGAGTAGGAACAATTTTAGGTATAACATTGCTTGCACCGCTTTGTATGCTCGGCTTCGGGCTGGGAGTCGGAATGCGCTCCGATATTCTCCAAGGCGCCTTACTTACATTTTTAACGAACATTTCGGTAGTCGTCGTTACTGGAGCGATCTGTTTCTATGCCGTTTTTAAAAAATGCGATATTCCTAGCGTCATTCATCTTCTTTCATCGCGACGAAGCAAGGATGAGCAATTGTATCAGTTCCTTTCTTCTTTTAAATTATGGCAAAGATTGGAATCGCAGTTTTCTTTAGAAAATCGGGTAGTATTCCCTAGTTTGCTTATTTTACTTTTTTCTTATCCGATATTCAGTTCGATATTTCTACTCAAACAGAAAGCGGAAGTTCGTAGCTTTTTGGAAAGTAAACTAGCTCAGCTTGGAGACCTAAGTTTCGTTCGCGGAAGCGAAACTCTGGTATTTACCCGAGCAAACGTATCGGGAACGTTAGTCTTTTATTCTCGAAAACCGCCAATCGGATTAACAAAATCTTTAAACGAAGAACTGACCGCCAACTTTCCCGACATTCGTTTTGGGATTAATCTAGTACGAGTCCAGCGAGAAAGTGATACTCACCAAACTCGATTATCCGATTTGATGGAAAACGAATTTTTCGATCGGTCTCGACATGAAAGTAACGCTAAAGAGATTCAAAATATAGTGAATAACGCAAGAGATATCGTTTCTAAACGTTTTCCTGAAGAGGCCGGCTATCCTATAGACATTAATCTACAGATTCGATCAGAAGGCATTCAATCGATCGTTATCGAATATGTCGGACAGCCATTATCCTCCGAAACGGAGAAAATGCTCGCATCCTCTCTTGCAAAAGAATTCGATCCGATTGCCGGAAATTTAGATAAAATCGGCCTAAGAAGAGTCGGCGGAATCAGAGGTTCGATTGGTTGCGGAAGTTCCATGGTATCCAAAGGGGAAATCCGCCGGGAATTCGTTTCAGTACTGGAAAAGATTTCCGCTCATCCAACTTTGGGGATAGAAGTATATTTCGGAAATCCTCCGGATGGAGCTCCATCGGAAGACGATCCAAAAAATTGGGAGACTTGGATAAAACCCTGGGAGCAAGCTAAAGTCAGCTTATCCGCCTCAGATTCGGAGAATTGCAAGTTTAAGTGGCATTACAAGCAGCTTTAAGTAAACAATCCGACTAGCCTTAAAACTAGGTCTCAAGGGTTGAACCCTATAGGGAACTCATCAAGATCTTCGTTTAATATTTTACGAATCCAATCGGGAATAGGTATGGAACTCTTCGTCCGATGGTCGTACGAAACTTGTATAGTCTTGGCTTTTGCAAAGTGAACATTCGTATCGTGTTCGCGAACAATAGACGTAAATTCCCAGGATTTATTTCCTATCTTTGAGACACAAGTAACGACCTCAACTTGATGTTGTAGTTCCACAGGTTTGAGCAAGTCGATCTCTATTCGGGCAAGTAGAAACGGGACATCGTAAATATCTTTGACGGCGAATTTTTTTTGACAATAATCGACTCGCCCGATTTCAAGATAAGAGACGTATCTCGAATTGTTTACGTGCGCAAAGGGATCCAAATCATTCCAACGGGTCTGAATCGGAGTAATAAGCACGAAACGTTCCTTAAAATTGCTTCAGGAAGCGGAGATTACCTGAATGCAGATATCGAATATCATGTATTCCGTATTTCATCATCACGAGCCGATCTAAGCCGAGTCCGAATGCAAAACCGGTCCACTCTTCCGGGTTCAGACCGTTTAATTTAAATACGTTCGGATGCACGAGACCGCAGGGCATTAGTTCCAACCAGCCGGAGTGTTTGCAAACCGAACAACCGACACCGCCGCAAACCTGACAGTTAATGTCCAATTCGAAAGCAGGCTCGACAAACGGGAAAAAACCCGGACGAAGGCGCGTTTTAACTTCCCTCTCGAAGATTCTTGAGAGGAGAACGTCCATCGTATAAATCATGTTTCCAGCCGAGATATCTTTTCCGACGACCATTCCTTCTATTTGATAGAAACATGTTTCATGAGAAGCGTCCACTTCTTCATATCTAAAAACCCTGCCAGGAGCGATAATTCTAAATGGAGGTTTCAATTTTCGTAATGCACGAACCTGGATGGGAGAAGTATGAGTCCTAAGTAAATTACCGTCTTCCAAATAGAATGTATCCTGCATATCTCTTGCCGGATGATCTTCCGTAAAGTTAAGTGCGCTAAAATTATTGAAGTCGGTTTCCACTTCGGGACCGTCCCAAATTTCAAATCCCATCGAAGTAAAAATATCCTCCACTACGTACTGGATACGGGAGATGGGATGCAATGTACCAAGTTCGGCCGAACCGGTCGGGCGTAGAACGTCGAACCATTCCTTAGATGCAAGTTCATCGAATATCTTCGATTTTAAATTCTCGCGAGTTTGCACGACGAATTCTTCCAATCTTCGAGAAAGATCATTTGCCTTTCCGCCTATCGTCTTTTTTTCTTCGATAGAAAGCGAGGCCAGATTTTTTAGAACGGAAGTAAGTTTACCTTTCTTGCCTAAATATTCGTTTTTATTCTTATCCAATTCCGCTTCGTCGGCTGAGGACGATATGAGGCCGGTTGCTTCCGAATAGATCTTGTCCAATTCTTCCGATAGATTCATTTTCTTGATCCCGCAATATCCTTAAGTAAAGGGTAAATTCCGCCAAAAGCCCCGTTGGACATAGCTAAGATCAGAATTTTCTCCCCTTCGAATTGGGGAAGGATTTTCCTTAATTTCAGAATCAAGTCCTTAGGATCCTTACAATAGAACGGTAAGGTTCCCGAATGCTTCGGGAGCTTTAAAATCAGTTTTTTTACATCCAGCCGATTTTCCTTGGATACTTTTTTCAAATTAAAGATTTCCGTAATAAATGTTACCGTTGAGCCGTTAAACGCGAAGGAATACTCCTTTTGAAAAACATTTCTATATGATGTCGCACTTCTAGGTTCAAAAAGACTAATGATCTTATGATCCGGAAAAGCTTTTCTAACCGATTTAATCGTCTCTTGCACAGCTACGGGATGATGAGCGAAATCCTCGATCACTATCGTTTTGGAGGATTCGAATAAGATCTCTTGACGTCGTTTAACGCCTGGAAATTTTTCCAGCGCGTCCAGCAAGATCGACCTTGGATCCAATTTACCTTCCTTTTTTAGGATTTCTTCACAAACCCGTAGCGCCACTTCGGCGTTTCTATAATTATGATCCCCAAAAAAACGAGGACGAAGAACTCGATGGCCCGAAACCAAATTTCCCTTCTTCCAAGAGAGAACAGATTCCTTTCTATTATACTCGAACGCTTCCGAACGTAAAAACTTAGACGCATCCTTACATAGTTTTTTTAGATTAGCAGCGCCCGCCCAATAGTAAACTTTTCCTTTTCCTGGGACTAATCGCAGTAAGCGGGCAAACATCGTTTCGATTTCTCCGATATCCTTAAAGATATCTGCATGATCGAAATCTAATGCATTTAATACCGCGTACAAAGGTCGATAATGCAGAAATTTAGAAGCTTTATCAAAGAAAGCCGTGTCGTATTCGTCTCCTTCAATGACAAAATATTCTCCCTTTGAATATTCAAAACCGGGAAAACCATCCTGACGAATTCCACCCACAAAAAGACCGGGATTCAATCCGGCTTCCTTGAGCAAATGATGTATCAAAAACGTTGTAGTGGTCTTACCGTGAGTCCCCGCTACCACTACGACTTTCTTCCCTGCTAAAATATAGCGTTCCAAAGCCGAAGACATGGACGCATATTCCATGCCTCCGTTTAAAACTTCCTCTACTTCGGGATTTCCGCGAGAGATCGCATTACCGATTACGACTAAGTCTTTTCCCTTTAGACGGGAGGGATCGAATCCTTCGGCATAAGGAATTCCCCATTCCTTTAGCTTGTCGGACATAGGCGGATAAACACCCGAATCCGAACCGGAAACTTCATGGCCTAAACTTCGAAGCATCGAAGCGAGATTCCCCATGGCAATGCCGCCGATTCCGATCAGATGAATCTTCAATTTAAAAGCGTCCTAAAGATATTATATACGATCGTAAATACTAGAGCAAGACTAAGCAAATATGCAACGGATGCTAAAGAGAAAATTAAGAATTCTCTGGCTTCAGAACCGCTGACTCTCCTCATTCCTACAAAGCAAAGATAATAGGAAAATAAGAAGGCGATGCCTATAAAGAGTGCATGGAAAGGCGAAGGTAGAATCCAAAAAATCGAAGACGCGGAAAATGGAAGGAAAGCGATCGTTAAAACGTCTGCAGGAGGAAAGCTTTCCCCTTTCGTTCGATCTATCTTTCTGTAGAATACTCGAAGAACGTCCAGTTGAAATACTACGAATAGTATAATCGGATAAGCGATAATCGAAGCAAGCATGCCGGAAAACACGGTAGTACTTACTTCTTCCGCAAAAATCCATTCAAAGGCGATGCGAATTACATTGCCCGAAAATTTTGCGATCGGCCCTAAAATCCAAAGGGCATAATGCAATCGAAACAATTCCTTTCGACCTAAAAGCGGCTCTCTTAGATATAAATCGAACGCCTCCTCGGGAGATCGAAATAGCCTTTCTAATAAGGAAAGTTTTACCTTATCGACTTCGGATACCGACTCTATTTGCGATATTGGAATCATTTTTTCTTCGGAGGTGGAAGCGAAATTTTCGGTACTGCCAACTCTATCAGGCCCGCACTCTCTTTGATTTTACGGAAGGATTCCTCTGTCACGTAAAAAGGGGGTTCCTTAAAGATTCCGTTCCAAATTCTGATCGTAGGAATGTATTTCTTGTCCCCGATTTCAGTCGGTTTATGAAAACGAAATGTAATTTCGTCACCTTCGGTTAACAAAATTTTCATTGTAGCCAAGGAAAATTGGGACTTCGATCCTTCAGGGGATAGTAAGTTGCCGACTTTAAAGCCTGCTCCGTTTTCCTGATCCGGATATAACTCTACTTTTAGATTAATCGTAGCTCGATATAAGTCTTCACCTACGTTCGGATCCAATAATATGATTTTTCCCGAAACCCGTCGCCAATAGTTGCGTTTTGCTCCGTTTTCCTGATACGGATGGTTATCAATACGGACAGGCTTTCCGCCTTCGTCCAAATAATAAATTTCCTTTACCGATTCCTTTCCGGGAAAGACAAGTTGCCTCTGGCGAAAATCGTCCGGCCCTTTTTGGAATCGATCGAAAATATACGAATAAGCCGACAGTAAAGCGCGCGGTGTTCCCTCCTCTAGTACGATACGAGTAGAGCCGTTCGAATGCTTTTTACCGAAACGGAGAGTCTTGGTTCTGTTTCCCGAGTATAAAATTAACCGAGGAGCTCCATCTCCCAAATCCAACGAAGAGGATATCGTAACTCCTTCGGCGAGTGATTCTGAATCTTTTACTTTAAGTTGCCCTAAATCGCGAAACGTATTTTCAGCGTTATATCCGCCTTCGTATTCTATCTTCTTTCCTGTCTCTTCATCCAAAGAGGAAACTAAAAAGAATTGTCCCCCTTTTTTGACGCCTTCTTTCAAAAAGATGGAGAAAGGGTTTTTATAGAAATTTTCTCCCGTTTCATCGATCCATTCCTTGCTCGGAGGAAGATATTCCAACTTATCAAGCGGCAATTTCCAGTACGTGATTTCAGTTAGATCTTCCTTTCGATCTTCTAATACAAGAAATACGATAAACAGAAGAGCGACCAAACCGAAAAGAAGGTAGAGTTTAGTTCTCATCCTTCCTCCCGATTTTTCTTCTTCGAATCACATAAATCGAACCTAATCCTGCAATTAAACCAGGAAAGACGAACATTCCCAAGATCCACACCGCCCTCTTTTGCCCGTCGGTCAGCGAAACCGTTTGTATCTCTTCTTTCTTGGGGGCAATTGCAGGCAGACTTAAATTCTGATACATCCAAGTGGTCGAAGAGCTAGCAAGTTCATAGTTTGCCGCAAAAGGAAGATACTGATCGGTTAACCAAGAAGTTCCGGAATAAATAACTATTCTTCCCTGTTCTCTAACAGCGGAATCGTTCGGAATAGAGGGAATCGGAGGAGCTCCCGGAACCACGTCTGCTGGAGAAGTTTCGGTTTTCTGGATTGTTTGAAGAACTAGCCCGATCGGAAGATTCTTTTTTTCTTCTCCCGGATCTTGTTTGCCGTTTTGATTCGGGTCGAGATAGGCGTCTCCTCCACTTTCTAGTAGAATAAAGGAATCGAATTCCTTTTTATTTCCGGGAGCAACCTTAGCTTCGAAATAACCGGAATACGGAAATACTACCCCCAGATCTTTCTTGGAAAGAGATTCCTCGATCGGATGCTTACGAAAGGATTTAGTTACGATAACTCCCGGTTGGGATGGAACCTGAGAAAAACCGGTTTTAATAAAACTATAGCCGGCTTCTTGTAAAAGCCAATCGAAAGTTTCTCCTCCCTTTGGTTCGATCGTAATCAGAACTTTACCGTTTCGTTTCACAACATAATCCAAGATTGCGGCTCGCGCCTCAGGACCGAACGGTACGGTCGGTCCTGTAATCGCTAAAAGATCGGCATTATCCGGAACCTTCGGAGGCCATCCGTCTTTGAATCCCAGGCCGAAAACTTTGAAATTCAAAAACGCCAAACCTGCGCTGAGTCGATTTAATCTTTCATTTGGTAAATTTTGAAATACTTGAGAATAGCGCTCACCGTTCGATTCCGTAAAGTAGATCTTTCTCTCGTTGGTGGTCACGTTAACAACGGCTTGAACGAATTTTCTTTCAAAATCTTCCAGGTCGGACTTATCCTTTACACTGATCCTTTGTTCGGGAAATTTTTCAACGGCAGTAGCCCCTTTTTTCTTGAAGCGTACTAGTACTATCCCGTTCGAAACCTGACCGAAATCTGCGAGTTCGTCCAATTCCACATCCGCGTTAATGAACTTAACTTTAAATGCAGGGTGAATTGAGGTAAGCTGACCCAACAAGATTTCGAGATCAGGACGAATTCTCCGTAAAGCTAGCGAATTCGACTTATCCGAACTTGGCGAGCTTTCCAAAGGCCTCGGATAAAAGGCGATCACGTCTATCTCGCCTTCCGGAAGCTGTTTCAAAAGTTTTTTTGCTTCTAAGGAAAAGGAAAATTGTCCATGGGAACTTAAATCGAAATTATGATTTCTGATGGTCGAAACGTAGTTCGCCAAAATGATAATCAAGAGTAAAATGCCTGTTCCTAAAAGGAAGTCGCGAATCAGCCCCTGCTTTGACGATTTTAAACTAGATTGTGCGCCTAACGATTCCCTTTCCCATTCTCTTAATAAACCTAGAAAAAAACTTCCGAGAACGAAAAGGACCAAAATTACTAATAGGAATTCCCGGACCGAAGAGATCCAGACGGGAGCGGCGCCTCCCTTTTGGAGAGCAAAATCTTCCAAATAAGATCGTAAGAAATAAATTCCTAATGCACCGATTCCCAGTCCGGATGAAGCCAACTGGTTCATATCCTTTTCATCTTTCTTAGGAATTAAAAAAGAAATACTTCCGGCTGCGACGAAAAGGGCCAGAACTCCTAAAGAAAAACCTAATTTAGAACCGACTGCAATCAAGCTATCGTAAATCGGAAAGAAAAGAAGTAAGCCTAGGATGGATCCCCAGGAAAGAATTCTGCGAAATAATTCGTTCTTCATCCTCTCCACCTCCTAGATTCGAGAACTTTGACCGTTAAATATAAAAAGAATATTGTTCCGCTCAAAAAGAAAACGATGCTGTTCAAAGGAAGCACTCCTTTCGAAAACCCGATAAAATGGGAAAAAATGTGCAAATGAAATAAAACTTTCCTAGTAACCGCATCGAAGAGATACGAGAAGAATCCTATTACCCAGAGCGTCAGCAAAATCATAATGGAAATCAACATGGATATCATCTGATTCTTTCCTAAACTTGAACCGAATAAACCCACTGCAAACGTAAACAACCCGAGTAAAAAAACTCCGATCGTTCCGGAAGCGACGATATACAAAGGAGCTTTCCAAAAGAAATATAAGAATAATGGAAAGAGTCCGTCTACCAAGACCGAAACGATCAAACAAACAAAGGCACCGAATAAAAATTTTCCGACTACGATTTCCAAGTCGGTTACGGGGGAGGTAAAGAGTAACTCTAGAGTTCCTCGATTTCTCTCTTCCGTAATCGATCCCATAGACACAATAAGCATTGCGATTAAAATCGTGCTCATAAAGGAAATGAAAGTTACGACCGTCGTCTCCGCATAATTCGTCCCAGAATTGAAATTAAGGATCAGGACAAAAAGGGAATTTAAGAACGCCGTACCACCTAATACTAAAGGAGCAAGATAGGTCCCGAAGAATACCCTCACTTCCTTCCAAAAAATCCATTTTATATTACGAAACATCAATATTGTCCCTTAAACTTTGTTCATAAAGATCTGTTCCAGGGTCACGTCCTGCTTACGTATATATTCCGGCAGGATTCCCGAAGAATTAATTCCGAAATAAAGTTCCTCTTTGAACTTTCTTTCCGATCCGGTATTAACTAGAAAAGTAATCCCTTGCGGTTCTTCTCCTACAAAACGGATCGTAGCCCCGACTTTATTCGAAATCCCGGTCAGGTAGGCTTCGATCTCCGCTTTAGGTTTACCCGAAAGCGTTACTTCCAAACCGGAAAGATTTTCCATTTCCTTTTCCAACTCCGATCGATCGCATTGATACACGATTCTCCCATTGTGAAGGAATAGAAACCGATTACACGTTTTATAAACTTCCGGAAGAATATGACTCGAAAGCAAAATCGTGTGTTTCTCTTGCAAGTTTTGAATCAGGCTTCGGATTTCGACGATTTGCTTCGGATCCAGACCCGAGATCGGTTCGTCCATAATGATCACTTCCGGATTTCCCAAGATCGCTTGCGCGATACCGACGCGTTTTTTAAATCCGAGCGAAAGAGTTTCGATTACCTTATCTTTTACGCTGGAGAGGTCGGTTAATGAACAGACTCTTTCGAGTTCGGATTCGATATTCTCTTCATCAATCTGTTTGATTCGCGAAGCAAAGACCAGATATTCCGATACCGTTAGCTCGGGATAAAGAGGGGGAGTTTCGGGAAGATATCCGATTTTTCTCTTCACCTGAAGAGGGTGCTCGAAGGTATTCAAACCATCTAGCTCGCAGATTCCATCGGTCGCGATCAGATATCCCGTCAAAATTCGAATGGTTGTAGTTTTTCCGGCGCCGTTTAAACCGAGAAGGCCGACGATCTCGCCCTCTTTCAGTTCAAAGTTCAACCGGTCAATTGCCAGTTTCTTTCCGTAAAATTTGGAAAGGTTCCTTACTTTTATCATACTGCTTTCTTTTCCGGAAATACCGGAGATTGGAGAAATTTCTTTATAGATGGGTTTGGGGAAGAATACCTCACACCGAGGGATCGGGGTCAATCATTTTCCCGTATACTAGTTTGTTCCGAATTAATGCGAGGTCAATTTGAAATTATGCGTAAGAAGACTGGAACGATCGTTCTCCTTACACATAACTATCGATTTAAAACAAGAGGAAAAAAGAATTGCGAAACCCAGGCTTGGAAGGAAAGCATCATTTAACGACTACAGTATAAGGCATTCCATGGCAATAGCAAACTTCCTGAACGAAGCCAAAGCACAAGGCAATCGACTATTCCTTCAATTCGGAGGACAAGGATCTCCTTGGTTAAAAGAACTTTCCAAGCTCTATGAATCGGACCCATCCCTAAAGGAATTCTTCGATATCGCCTTTAAATCTCTTGCGGAAGAACTTCCACACCTAGATAAAAAATACATCCCTCAAGGCTATGACTTCGAATCCTGGCTAAAGAATCCTGAATCCGCTCCGGATGAAAGTTACCTTTGCAGCGCCACCGTTTCCATCGTAGGAATCTTCCTAACCCAGGTCGGAAATTACGTCTCTTTGACTCATAAAGGATTTCCGACATCCGAATTGGTATCGAATGCGGTAGGTGCGACAGGACATAGCCAAGGTGTCATCCCTGCGGTATTGATCGCACTCGGCAAAGAGGGCTCGGAATTTTACAAAGAATTTTCAAAATTCCTGAAGTTCGTTCTATATCTCGGATATCGCGCTCAAGAGCAATACGGGATATTCAGCCCGACTGAAGATTTACTGAAAGGCAACGAAGAGATCGGCGATAAGCAACCGGCTCCGATGGTCGCAGTAATCGGTTATTCCCCGACCGAATTGGATGAAAGAGTCAAGGCAATCAATTCGGAGTTAGGACTCACTGGATTGAAATCACTTTACGTTTCTCTTTACAACACTCCGGATTCGAATATCATTTCCGGCGATCCCGATAAACTTCTTCTATTTCGCAAAAAGTACAAAGCCGAGATGGATGAACGAAAAATCAAATTCGTATATCTCAGAACGACCGCCCCTTTTCATTGTCCGTTAATGGAAGGCACTGAAAATTCCGTTCCTAAGGATATGGAAAGAATCGGTTTTGCTTATAAAGGGTCCGATTTAAAAATTCCGGTCTTCTCGATTTTTGACGGACGAAATTTTCAGAACGAGTCGGGCGTAGCTCTTCCTTTGTTCAGAGAAGTTCTGATCAAAGCTCTACATTGGAATAAAGCGATAACGACTTTCGCAAAGACCCCTAAATTAGTAGGTATAGATTTCGGGCCTAGCGTCGTTTCTCAGAAATTAACCCAAGCGAATTTAGAAGCGTCCGAAAACAAAATTTACAGTGCATCTAGTCCAAAAGACATTAAGGTCCTTTTGGCTTAAGCCAAGCTCGCCGCGATAATTCCGTGGCGATAAGGTTACGAACCTGAGTGCCCTCCGGGTTAGTTTTCCAAGATTTGTGAGAACCGCTGCAAGGCGGTTCTCCTTTCTTTTTCCCGAGAATATTCGCAGAAAATTACTTTTTCAAGTTCTGGCTCCGTACAGAGAGGAAGGTCTTCCTCTCTTAGGAAGATCGGCTTACCAGGCCGGACTCCATTGCGAATTGAAACTTTGGATACAAGTCAAAGATCCGACCGCAAAATCGGCCGAAGCACAGAATCAATATATTTCACCTAAGCAAAAATCGATTCTGCGGGAAATCGCGAATCGATTTTATCCCGAGGCGATTCACGCCAGATATAACGACCGAACAACTAGAGCGATGCTAGCCAGAAACGAAGCCGTTCGAGGAGCGGCATTGCAAACCGACTTTTTCGATTTCAGGGCGGACTTTCTCCTCCCTAAGCTAGACGGATGGGAGATCGTCGTGGTTAAGGCTTCTTCCTCGATGAAGAAATCTTATTCGCAAGAATTGTCTTTTTTAAGAATGGTCATGGAGGAAGCGGGCTTTCACGTAGCTCAGAGTACATTATTATTTTTGAATTCTAAGTATTTATATCAGGGAGGAGACGTCGATCAAAACGCCCTCTTTATCCGCAAAGACGTTAGCAAGGAATCTTTGGCCGCTCTACCCATTACTAGGGAACGAGCATTTAGAATGTTGGAAGTCCTGGAAGAGACTTCGCTCCCGCCCAGGGCAAACGTAAAATCTTGCGAACATCCTCGAAGCTGCCATTATCCGGACAATTGCCTATCGGACGCCCCGCCAGGAGATTTATTTTCGTTAAGAGAAGGTAAAGAAGAAACACTTCGTCTGTGGAATGCTGGAGTTCGAAATCTTTCCGAAATCGTCGACTATGACGAATTTACCGTCAGACAAAAAATCCAAATAAATGCCATAAAAAGCGGAAGAGAATATCTTAATAAGGGGAAGCTGCTGGAGTTTATGGATAAATTACGATTTCCGCTGTATTTCTTGGATTTCGAAACCATTAACCCTCCTGTACCGATTTATCAAAAATCCAATCCATTTCAACATATCCCGTTCCTATTTTCTCTTCATGTTCTTCGCAGTAATTTAAATGAAGAACCTGAAGAATTTTCATACATCGACGACAACATTATCGATCCAAGATTGGGTATTTTACAATCTCTCTCCGATAAGGTCAGCGCCGGAGGCACAATTCTAGCGTTCAACGACACATTCGAAAAGCGTTGTCTCAAAGAATCGGTACAAGTTTTTCCCGAATTCCGAAATTGGTGTGAATCCATTGAATCTGACTTTCTGGACTTAGCCCTGCCATTCTGGGATTTTGATTATTATCACCCCGACCAAAACGGAACGACCTCCCTTAAATCCGTTCTTCCGGTGTTAACCGGTGAGAATTATAAAAGTTTGACCATCAATGCCGGCTATCTGGCAAATTCGGAATTCTTACGGATAAAAACGGAAACGGTAAGCGACGAAGAGAGAAAAAAAGTACAATCAGACCTGAAGAAATATTGTCGCATGGACACATACGCGCTTGTACTCATACTTCGAAAGCTTTCCGAAAAGTTGGATTGGGTTCCAAAACTCTAATCTTCGCTCAAATCTCCAGCAATATTTAAATCGTTCGTTTAAGAGCCTTTTGGTTCATTTTCCTGCGACCTCAGATCGCTTAACCGTTGATATAAAGAGTTCCGTATCTAGCTAAAATCTGACTTGTCGGATGGGCTCGACCGAATTCCCTATCCTTTAGAATGGCGGCTCAAAAGAATATTAAAAAGATCGTACTCGCATACTCGGGTGGATTGGACACTTCTGTTATCTTGACCTGGTTAAAAGAAACCTACGGCTGCGAAGTCATAGCCTTTACCGCCGACGTCGGCCAGAAAGAAGAACTGACCGGATTGGAAGAGAAAGGAATTAAAACAGGGGCGTCAAAAGTATATATCGAAGATCTTCGGTTGGAGTTCGCCCGGGATTTCATTTTTCCGGCCATCCAAGGGAATGCAATTTACGAAATGCGTTACTTGTTAGGAACGTCTTTAGCACGTCCGCTTATCGCGAAAGCGATGGCCGAAGTCGGTAAAAAAGAAGGAGCGGATGCCTTCGCACACGGAGCAACGGGGAAAGGAAACGACCAAGTCCGGTTCGAACTAGCGTTTAAATCTCTGGCTCCCGAAAAGGAGATTATAGCTCCTTGGAGGACCTGGAGCTTCGGAGGACGCGCCGACCTTATCGAATATGCAAAGTCAAAAGGAATTCCCGTGCCAGTCACGGCTTCAAAGCCCTATTCGATGGACCGTAACCTCATGCATATTTCCTACGAGGGTGGAATCTTAGAAGATCCGTACAAAGAACCTAACGAAGATATGTTTTTGCTTACGGTTTCTCCCGAGAAGGCTCCGGATTCTCCCGAATATGTGGAATTGGATTTTCAAGAAGGGAACTGTGTCGCGGTAAACGGCAAAAAATTGAATCCGCTAGAAGTTATGGAGACCCTTAACACGTTGGGCGGGAAGCACGGGATCGGCCGCGTCGATATCGTGGAAAACAGACTCGTGGGAATTAAATCTAGAGGGGTCTATGAAACTCCCGGTGGAACGATCCTATTTCACGCACATAGAGATCTCGAATCTATCACTATCGACCGGGATACGCAGCATCATAAAGATAAACTTTCCATCGAATTAGCGGAACTCATATACAACGGACATTGGTTCTCATCTCGGATGGCCGCCGTTCGAGCCTTTATTTCGGAGACGCAAAGATTTGTCACAGGAACCGTAAAACTAAAACTTTATAAGGGGAACGCGACGGTCGTAGGGAGAAAATCCCAAATCTCTTTGTACAATCCTGAAATGGCAACCTTCGAAAAAGAAGAGCTCTATAACCAAAAAGACGCCGAAGGGTTTATAAATTTGTACGGACTTCCCGCTAAAGAAGCAGCGAGATTAAGAAAAAAATGACAAGAATTGCAATATACCCCGGTTCCTTTGACCCGCTTACAAACGGCCACGTGGATATCCTTCAGAGATCCATGGGTCTCTTCGATAAAGTCATCATCGGGGTTGCCGTAAACTCGAGTAAAAGCTTCCTTTTTTCGATCGAAGAACGATTGAGTTTTATTCGTCAGGTTACGGAAGGTTGGTCTAATTTGGAAATCGATACCTTCGAAGGATTAACCGTAGATTATTGCAGAAAGCGTGGTGCAAAGAGTATCATTAGGGGACTCCGTGCGGTAACCGATTTCGATTATGAGTATGCAATTTCCCTAATGAATAAGAAACTGGCTCCTGAAATTGAAACAATTTTTCTCATGTCTTCCAACGAATATTCGTTCGTATCTTCGACGATCGTTAAGGAAGTAGCAAGACACGGCCGCGATGTCTCCGCCCAAGTACCGGATATCGTAAGCAAAGCATTACTAAAAAAACTATCGAAATAAGGAAAACCAATGGCTAGAACGTTTATTATGATTAAACCCGACGGTGTAAAAAATAAGCACGTCGGAGACATCCTTCAACGGATCGAAAAAGAAGGATTCAAGATTCTCGGACTGAAATACCTCAAACTTTCTCTAGAAGACGCTAAGCAATTTTATAAAGTTCACTCTGCTCGTCCCTTCTACAATGATCTGTGCAATTATATGTCTTCCGGACCGATTGTTGCAGCTGCTCTCGAAAGAGAAAATGCAGTACAGCATTGGAGAGACGTTATCGGAGCGACCGATCCTAAGGAAGCTGCCGCCGGAACGATCCGAGCTCTATTTGCGGAAAGTAAAGAAGCAAACGCGGTTCATGGCTCCGACTCCGACGATAACTCGGCTCTTGAAATCAGCTTTTTCTTCAAAGGTAACGAATTATTCTAATTCCTAGCTTCTTCGATTAGAATTAGTGTCCGAGAATCGAACCATTAATGAAGATCCCGATGTTTTCGAAGGAAGGCATCGGGTTTTTCTTTTAACGTCTGATATACGAAAACTCCACAAATGCCGTTAAGACTCGACGAGATATCGGGAATTTTTCTAGTAAGAATTACAAAAAATCCTTGTACTTTCTAGAAATATATTTCCTTATTTTTTCAAGGTAGGCGAAATCTTTTCCCCGTTTCGACCGAAGCTAATAATATGAACGCTACAACCAAGGAACAGATCCTAAAGCATAGTCGCATTATAGAAAAATATCGGATCAACGATCCGTTATCAAGCAGTGCTCCGGATTGGATGGACGATGTTTTAGAAGTGATTTACTCTCAGGAAGAGTTTGCCGGCGATCGTCCGGATATCGACCTCGATAGCGAATAAAACTTTCCTTTTCAAACCATAGCAAATCGAAAGACTCTTAAGATGGCCGAATCTGGCCGCTCTTTCTTCGATTATTTCCGAATTTTACTAACTTCTTTTTTGAAATTCAACGCCGGGCTTTTTAGCTCGTTAGATTTATTTTTTAAGAATAAAATCCTTGGTGATTTAATATGGAGATGGTTCTCTTGATTCATTGCGGCTGCGAATAGATCGGAGAAGACCAATGAATGATATCACGGGAAAACGAGTTACCTTAAGAACCGCGCAAGCGGAAGGATTCGTCTTTTGCAAGTCGGAGACGGTCGCGAGGATCAGGCAAAACAATCTTCCTAAGGGCGATCTTTTCGAAGTCGCAAAGGCCGCGGCTCTATTAGCCTCCAAAAAAACATCGGAACTCATTCCTCATTGCCATCCGGTTCCGATAGATTTCTTTTCCGTAGAATTCGAGATTCTTCAAGAAAAGAATGCAATTCGAATTCTTACCTCCGCAAAATCGATAGGAAAAACCGGAATCGAGATGGAAGCCCTGACAGGAGTCTCGATCGCGGCGCTTGTTATTTACGATCTTCTTAAACCGATAGATAAGGAATTGGAAATCTCCGCCATTCGTCTTTTGGAAAAGAAAGGAGGCAAGAGCGATTCCCATATCACAAAATTTGCCGCAGGTTCAAGAGCTGCAATTCTAACATGTTCCGATTCCACTTTTTCGGGAAAGAGGGAAGACGGTTCAGGTCCTGCAATCGAAGAATTGTTAAGAGAACAAGGCGTGGAAATAGCGGAAAAAAAAATCGTTCCGGATGAGCCCGAGGAAATTCGTAAGACTATTTTAAGTTGGGCCGATCAAAAACTGGATTTAATCGTAACCTCCGGAGGAACCGGACTTGGACCTCGAGACAATACTTCGGATACGGTCAAAAGTATCCTAGAACAGGAAATTCCCGGGATCGCGGAAACCATGAGAGCCTTCGGGCAGGATCGAACTCCGTTTGCAATGTTATCCCGTTCGATAGCAGGAAGAATCGGAAAGACTTTGGTCATTTGTGTACCTGGAAGTACGAATGGAGCCAAGGAAAGTTTGCAAGCGATTCTTCCGGCAATCTTCCATGCAAAAAAAATGATGCGAGGAGAAGGGCATTGATCTCGGTAGAGGAAGCGGTTTCCCGAATCTTAAATCAAGTCGAATCTGCATCCTCCGTGACAGTCTCGCTAAAGGATGCGATCGGACGAGTGCTTGCCCAATCCGTTAATGCGGATCGAGATTATCCTCCGTTCAATAGGGCTACGATGGACGGATTTGCCATTCGCGAAGAAGGATTTTCTCCGGATCGCATCTACAAATTTAGGCGAGAAGTCTCCGCAGGTATGTCAATCGATCTATATCCGGAAGAGGAGGCCGTCCGGATCATGACTGGAGCTCCCGTTCCTGACGGGTTAAACGTAGTCATTAAAGTAGAAGATAGTAGAGAACAAAATACGGCCGGTGAAATTCGGTTCGAAGCCAAGTCTATAAAGAAATACTTAAATATAGCGCTACAAGGCGAAGATCTTAAAAAAGGGGATCTTGTATTTTCGGGCGGGGAAACGCTTTCGACTGCCGCGATTTCTTTGCTAGCCTCTCTCGGGAAACGGGATATTAAAGTTTCCGCGCCTCCAAAAATTAGCATCGTTTCGACGGGGAACGAAGTCGTATCGATCGAGCAAGACCCTTTGCCTTGGCAAATTCGGGATTCCAATTCCTATTCTCTATTTTCATTTCTATTCAAATTCGGAATCGAACCCGAATTCGTTACTTTAGTACCCGACGACGAATCTAAAATACGCGAGGCCCTCACAAAAGGATTAGAATCGGATATTCTTTTACTCTCGGGGGGAGTTTCGATGGGGAACCTAGATTTAATTCCCCCTGTTCTAAAAAGTTTATCGGTAGAACAATTGTTTCATAAGGTTTTGATAAAGCCGGGTAAACCGATTTGGTTCGGAAAACGAAAGAGGACCGCTGTCTTTGGATTACCCGGGAATCCTTTCAGCGTCCAAGTATGCGCTCGTATTTTCGTAGAACCTTATATTCGAAAATTTTTAGGTATGAATTCGGAACAACCTTTACGGGTTCCGTTCTTAGGATCCAGAAAAAAGAAGAACCAACTCTCCGAATATTTTCCAGTAGTCCTGCAAACTAGCGACAGAACAGGCGTTTCGCCCAAACTATTTAACGGGAGCGGGGATATTCGGGCCGGATTATTTTCGGATGGAATCGCTTTACATCCCTCGAACAGCGAATCGATTGAAGTCGGTGATTTTGTCGAATTTCGAGCCTGGTAATATTCTAGTACAAGCAATTCATGTCCGGAAATTTTCCCGGAGTAAAGACTAAGAAATTCAAATAATATAGATTCCGATCGATCGTTTTTGAATCGCGGGTCCGTTTTGGCTACACCCAATCAATCGGTAATCAGTTCCCATTCTATCACTAAAATAGAAAATACTTTCATCCCGCTTCGAATCGCTAACTAGCAATCCGGATTGACCAACGTTTACGTTCTATTCAAATGAGCGTATAGCCGGGAGGGCTAGCATGACCGCTAAAAAAAGAATTGCCGTAGCGAAAGGAGACGGAATCGGACCGGAGATAATGGATGCGACTCTTCGGATTTTGGAAGCAGCCGGAGCGAAGATCGAACCGGTTTTTATAGAAATCGGAGAGCAAGTCTACAAGAAGGGACATAGCGCCGGAATTGAACCTTCTGCCTGGGACATACTCCGCGAAACGAAAGTTTTTTTAAAGGCCCCGATCACGACTCCCCAAGGCGGAGGTTATAAAAGTTTAAATGTTACTGTCCGCACTACCCTCGGTCTTTTTGCAAACGTTCGCCCTTGCGTTTCTTTATATCCGTACGTGGACACCAAACATCCTCTTCTCGACGTAGTGATTGTTCGAGAAAATGAAGAGGATCTTTATACCGGAATCGAACATAAACAAACCACCGACACAGTACAATGTCTTAAATTGATCTCGCGTCCGGGATCGGAGAAAATCATCCGTTATGCTTTCGAATATGCAAAGGCATACGGAAGAAAGAAAGTCACCGCGATGGTTAAAGACAATATCATGAAACAATCCGACGGTCTCTTTCATGACGTGTTTAAAGAGATCACGAAAGATTATCCGGATATAGAATCGAATACCGAAATCATCGATATCGGCGCCGCGCACTTAGCGGAACGTCCGCAAGTCTATGATGTTGTCGTAACGTTAAATTTATACGGAGATATTATTTCGGATATCGTTGCGCAGGTGGCCGGATCCGTCGGGATGGCGGGATCGGCGAATATAGGACAGATTGTCTCCATGTTTGAAGCCATTCACGGTTCCGCTCCGGATATCGCCGGAAAAAATATGGCCAACCCGTCCGGCCTCTTAAACGCGGCAGTTATGATGCTTGTTCATTTAGGTCAGCCGGATATCGCTGCAAAAATTCAAAATGCATGGCTTCTGACGATTGAAGAAGGAATTCACACCGGAGATATTTTCAAGGCAGGAGTCAGCCGGATTAAAGTGGGTACTAAAGAATTTTCTGAAGCAGTTATCGGAAACCTAGGTCATCTGCCGGAAAGATTTAAACCGATTTCATTCGGGAAAGCAAAAGCCATTCATATTCCCGAGTACAAAAGAATCCCGATAATGAAGGAGTTGGTCGGTGTGGACATCTTCTTGGATTGGTCATCTGGATCACCCGATGAATTGGGTAAGAAACTTTCGAACCTATCCTCAGATTTAAAACTTCGTATGATTACTAATCGAGGCGTAAAAGTATATCCGAACGGAGCACCCGAGACCTTTCTAACCGATCACTGGAGATGCAGATTTATACACCCCGATACCCCGGACTCTGAGATGGGAGACGGTTTTATAAAAATCCAACCTGAACAAATAGGAAAACTTCTCTTAAAAATCTCGGAAGCGGGATTAGATAGCATCCAAACCGAAAACCTGTATAAATTCGGAGGAAAGCGTGCATTTTCTCTCGGACAAGGCGAATAAGGAATATTAAAAGCATTTAAGTAAGCTAATTAACTTATTTGGATGCTTTAAGTACTCGACTTCTTTTTTAAAACGTAAACTCTTCCTCCTCAGTCGATTCGAGTCTAATGGTGCCTATGAAAAATTTTGAGAAAAGCGAAGCTTATGAAGCGATCCGGCTTTTAAATCTAAATGAAAAAGACGGAAGAAAATTTTTATCCCTGATCTCACCCGAGCCCACCTTAGAGGAGTGGATTAGATTTGCTCGTATCGGATTTCTTGCCTTAGGTTCGGCTCTATTTGCTTCGGGAGTCATTTTCTTCTTTGCCTATAACTGGGCGGGGATGGATAGGTTTGCGAAATTAGGGCTAATCGCCGGTTCATTATCCGTCGTTTCCATCGCGTCGCTCTTTCAAAAAAAAGAATATTATTCGTATCAAGCTTTCTTATTCGTTGCAGCAATTCTTACAGGCGTTTTGCTCGCAGTGTACGGACAAATCTATCAAACCGGAGCCAATTCCGTGGATTTGCTGATCAGCTGGACCGTCCTTAGCTTAGGATTCGTAGTGGTCGGAAATTCAGCTTCTTTATGGCTTCTTTGGATTGTACTGCTAAACTCGACGATTCAACTTTATGGAAACCAAATATTGTTCCGAGAGGAGAATCCTTATCTGTACTCGTTGGCATTATTGATAAATCTAGGGTTTATCGCTGCTTACGAATTAACAAGAAATCGCAGCGAGCCGAAAGAAACCGCTGCTTGGTTTCCGAACGCAGTCGGAGTGATCGCCTTTTATTTCGTGATATGGGGTTCTATATTCAGTATATTCAGAGATCAAAAAGGAATCGGCGATTTTATTATGATAGGTATGTCGATTCTTTTTGCGGTCGGTATCTATTTCGTTTATAGACGTATGATTCGGCGCTTAGGAATGCTCGCGATAGCTTTACTTTCGGGAATCATTCTCATATTTTCAATCATGATTAGACAGTTCGATTGGGATAATTTTATATTACTGTTTTTCTTCGGAGGAGTCGTACTGACCGCTGTAACCGCATGGAGCGCAAAACATCTTATAAATGTTAGGAACGAATGGAGACAGGACGAAAGAAAGGGATGAATTTAAAAGAAATTGCGATTAAACTCGCCTTAAATCAACAGCAAGAAGAAACCTTAAACTCTTTCTTTACCCGCTCTAAAGGGGATAATGCTCCCTGGTACGTTCATTTGGTCGTAATCATCGGATCCTGGTTTGCCGCTTTATTAATATTACTCTTCTTATTTTTAGCCGAGATACTTAAGACCACCGACAGCCTTAAATATCTCGGAGGAATCGTCCTACTCGGTTCTATCGCAATACCTCTATTGGATAAAGATAAAAAAATATCCGAACCGCTATTAGTATCTTTGGGATTTCTAGGTCAAATTCTGTTCTTTCTCGGAATCGGATTTTCTCATCTTGAAACGAATACGATCAGTCTCACTGTCTTAGTTGTAGAGACGATTTTGTATTTTCTATCCGGAACTTGGATTCAAAAATTTATCTCGGTTATCTTATTCTTTTCAGCTTCCGGAACTTTGCTATATCATAATGAAATAATCACTGCTATTCATTTTTTATTAGCGTTGGCCGGAGTATCGCTGATTTTACTTTTCCGTTTCGAAGCTATGCTCGTAACCTATAGTCCTTTGATTCCAAGATTCTTTTTACCGACCGCATATGCTCTTGCATTTTGTATTTCGGGCATTTCTTCCTTATCCGTAAGTAGGGGGGAATTACTTCATGCAGATTGGAGAATTTCAGGGGTAATCGGAGTCGTTATTCTCGCCGCTTATCTACAAGATTGCTTTCGTATCTTCGCGAAAGAACATCTAACGGCTACTAGCTTAACTATCGCAGGAATTTGCATCACTTTACTATCGACTCTTCAAGCTCCGGGAATTTCCTTTTCCGTTTTGCTTATTTTGATAGGCTTTAGACAAAAGCTGACGTTTATTTTAGTACTCGGATTGCTCTCGATTATCGGATATTTAACCGATTTCTACTATTCCTTAAAAATGACCCTTTTAGTAAAATCCTACATACTTTTAGGATCCGGCATCCTGTTCGTATCGGTATATCTTTTACTCTCGAAATTGTTTGCGGAGAAGGAAATTAAAGAATGAAAGATAAATTAAGGAAACCGATTATTCTTTTAAACCTGGCCATTATACTCCTTGTTGTGGGGGTCGAAACTTTTAAGAAAGAAAAGTTACGGGAAACCGGCGAATTAGTACTATTCACTCTTGTACCGGTTGATCCTCGTTCGTTAATGCAAGGCGATTATATACGACTGGCCTACGATATCACTCGTTCGAATTTTACGGACGAATTATCTAGCTCCGGTTATATCGTCTTTTCTTTGGACAAGGATAAGGTCGCGACGTTTGTTCGATTTCAAAACGAACCGGAGCCGACGACCGGGCACGAACGAAAAATCAAATATCATAGACACGATTCCGAGATTAGTTTCGGAGCGGAGGAGTTCTTTTTCCAAGAGGGTGCGGGCGCAAGATTTGCGAATGCTAAATTCGGAGCACTACGAATAGATCGCAAAGGAAACGGTATTTTAGTCGGCGTTTTCGACAAGGATCATAATGAGATTCGATGACGGAAGAGATCTTTCCGATAACGGAATAATATTAAATTCCATGCAGGTTGGTATAACTGAAATCAATAAACCTAATTTGTCGAAAGTTTATTCTTCCACAGGGCGTAAAATTTTTCGAAAGGATTCGACTGAAACTGGTTTAATCAGATAATCTTTTACGTACGGTGTTTCTTTAGCCTTCCTGAGGTCGGCATCGTCTACCGAGGAACTAACCATATAAATAATCGGCTTTTTCAAAAGACGGTCCACCAATATCGCGTATTCTTCCAGGAACTGCCACCCGTCCATATAGGGCATATTGATATCTAGAAAAATCAAGTCCGGTATACGATCCGGATCCGTGGTATGCTCTTTCAAAAAAGAAATCGCTTCCTCGCCGTCCGACAAAACCTCAAAGCTATGCACGACTCCGACCTTTTCGATAGTTCGTTTAGCGATAGCGACGAATATAGCGTCGTCATCCACCAATAAGAGTCTTTGCTTTTTAAATCCAGAATTCATTTGCCTTCGTAAGTTGGACGAGAAATTTCGTTCCTCTATCAAGCTCGCTTTCTACCGTAATCTCGCCGCCGAGGGATTCGACTTGGTTTTTGGTCATAAATAATCCTAATCCCTTCCCTTCCTTATTTCTGTGGAAAGTTTTATGCAACTTAAAGATCTGATTTCCGTACTTATTCAAATCCATTCCTAGTCCGTTATCTGCGACTTCCAAAATCAAACTATTGTTCTGCCAATGGGATCTAAAAGTGACTACTAATTTCCTTTTAGGCGATCTATATTTCAAAGCGTTAGATAATAAATTAAGAAGAATGCTCTCCAAATAGACTCGCGGATATAAAATTTCGGGAGCCGTCGCGAAATCGACGATAATATCAGCTCCGACCTCCATAATTTGCCCCAGAAACATGGACCTAACCTTTGCGAAAATTTCATCGAAGGAGATTTGTTCCGATGTGACTCTTGCATTCTGTCGAATTTTAATCACTTCTACCAATTCGTTTAACGTAGAATGTAACTGACTTGCAGTTTGTTTAAGATATTCGATAAATTCCTTTTTCTCGTCTTCGGTTTCGGCTTCCTCGAGAAATTTCACTAAAGTCGAAATATTTCCTATAGGAGATCGAATATTATGTGAAACAATCTGATTGAATTCCTCCAATTGATTGAGTCTCTCTCTAAGATTTTTCCCTACCGATTTCAGGCGTGAATTCTTTTCCCTAAGAATATTTTCCAACGTTCGTCTACGAGAAATATCCTGTACTTGAGCAACGACGAACATTAATTCGCCTGAATCTTTTCGAACCGCAACTGAGGTGACCAAGGCCCAAATCAACGAACCTCTTTTATGCACATATCGTTTTACCAGTTGAGCGGATTCCTTCTCGCCGCCTAATACGCGCTCGAATATTTCCAGGCCGGTATCAACGTCGTCCGAAAAGGTAATATCGCTGAATTTTTTTACCCATAGTTCTTCCGGTAAATAGCCTACAAGGTTTGAAAAAGATTGGTTTACCTCTAAGAATCTACCGTCTTTATCGAGCAAAAAAATCCCGATGCCTGAATTATGAAATGCTAATGAAAATTTCTTTTCACTCAGCCGAATTTCTTCTTCGACTGTTTTAGAGAGTGTGATGTCCTGAATCGCCCCGTAGATTCCGGTAATTTTGTCGCCGACATAAATCGCCTTTCCTTGGCTTCTTAACCATTTAATCCGCCCGGACTCGGTTATAATTCTGTGTTCAAGAGAATAACTCTCTCCCGTTTCTCCCAATCGCTTATTGCAATAGGAGACGATTGCGAGATCGTCGGGATGACTATACGAATAAACCGCTGTTTTATCGATGCCTTTTCGTTCGTCTCGTTCGAATATTCTGTACACTTCAGAAGACCAGTAAATCGTTCCGGTTTGGAAATCCGATTCCCAGGCTCCGACATGAGCGAGTTCGCTCATTAGGCAGGAGAACCTCTCTTCCAATTTTAGTTTCTCCGTCAAAGATACCTGATTCGTTATTTCTCTCGTCGTTGTATGAAGGTATTTTACTTTTCCTGAATCATCTAATATTGGCTGAGTCACCGTCTGGAGCCAGACGTACACTCCCTTTTTATGCAAAAAACGATAATCGCTTAAAGGGGGAACTTCCCCTTTCTTTGCAAGGTCATGTGATTCGCGGCGGATTTTTTCCTGGTCTTCAGGATGAATGAAATCATAAGAATCGCGATTTACCAATTCACTCGGATTGTACCCTGTTAGTTCGTGAGCCCTCGGATTCGCATAAAGATAGATGCCGTTTATGTCATGTAGGCATATCATATCCCTGCTTTTTTCGACTAGGGTTCGGAAGAAATCCAAACCATTTACGGATTCGGGCGTACCTGCACTAGTCTCACGCACTTTCATAGGCCTCGATTATAAGACCACTTTTTCTCGATGAAAACACGGGTTAGACGAAGAAAAGTCGTAAAACTCGAAAGGAATTTGTTTTTGAATATAGAATTTTTATCGGGCGACTGTTAGGAAGGGCATTCTTTATTATGGGAACCGTATTTTGTAGTAAGACTTTTACTACAAAATACTCGAACGTTAGAAAGTATTATTACTCTCCGTCGTCTCCGATCGCCTCGACCGGGCAAATGTCTTTAGCCTTCCGTGCACAAATTTGTTCTTCCGGAGTTTGAGGTTGGCGATGGAAGTAAACCTTTGATTCGTCGTCAGTATATTTTAAAAGCATAGGGGCTTCTTCTACACAATCGTTACATGGTACACAGGTATTATCGATGTAAAACTTTCCTGCTGCATTTTCAGGAACTTTATCGTTCTTATCAGCCATGATCTACTAGGGATTATCGAACGTACGTTTCGTCAACTCTCTTTTCCAACCCAAGTTGCTTGTAAAGATTGACAGTGCATTAACAGATCTACATACTCTGGGTCATGGAAAATCGTACATCTCGTTTTTCTCGTAAAACTTTCCTGCGGTTCGGCTTGGCGGGTTCTGCGGCCCTTTTTTTGGGTGGAACCGTCTGTATTTTTAAGTCTTCAGCACGATTTCTTCCCAAGGCTTTGTTCTTTTCAACCGACGAATTGAACACGATGGCAGCTTTGGCTGAAGCCATACTTCCGGAAGGACCAAACATACCTACTTACAAGCAAGCCGAAGTTTTAGAGCGGTTAGACGAGGAATTTTATTTCGTAGATCCGTTTCTTTCGGAAGATTTTAAATCTCTAATACTTGTAATCGAATATCTGCCGATCCTCCACGGAAAGTTCTCCCGATTCAGCAGGATGTCCCTCGACTCGAGACGGTCTTTTCTAAATTCCCTTGCGGATACTAGTTCGGATCTAGTTCGCGCTGTCTGGGCGAATTTAAGAATGCCTATTTACTGGGTCTATTATGGACATCCGGCGACCTTTCATCTGATTTCATACGAAGGACCTTTCGGCAACCCGCCGGAAAAGCTTAGCGAATCGCGAATATATTATAAAAAAATGATAGGTGGAGTCGATGTCGGGTAGAATTTACGAGTGGAAGAATCTTGGAGGAGGACCCAGGGAGATTCGAGCCCAGGTCGTCGTAATCGGGACCGGCTGCGGCGGCGCAACCGTAGCATACGAACTCGCTAAGTTAGGCAAACAAGTGATTCTGCTTGAAGAAGGCGGGTATTATCACACTGGAACGTTTGATAACCACGAATTAAACATGGCCGGTAAAGTATCGGCCGAAAGAAATATGGCAACGACCGCGGATGGAACCGTTAATATCGTTTACGGAAAGAACGTGGGGGGCGCATCGGTACACTACTGGGCCGATAGCTACAGAACCCCTAACGACAGATTGAATCTCTGGCATGATAAGTTCGGAGTACTGGGCCATAGCCCTCAAGATTTGGAACCTCACTGGAAAGAACTGGACGAGACCCTTAATGTTCATCCTGCGAAAGAAGAATACTTCAATCGAATGAATCAACTGGTCCGGACGGCTTCGAAAGATTTGGGATGGCAAGGAAGTCCGGTCCCGCAGGCGCGAAAAAATTGTCAAAAATCCGGTCATTGCATGCAGGGTTGCATGTTCGGAGCCAAGCAAAGTCAACTGATCACTCATATTCCTAGAGCGATGGCATTGGGAGTCGATATTTACTCTGATACTAAAGCCGTTAAATTGGAATTCGAAGGCGATAAGGTAGTCGGTCTACATGCGGTCGTAATCGATAGACCCTCGCAAAAAGAATCCGAAATTAAATTGCATTTTAAAACCGATGCAGTGGTCATTGCGGCCGGCGGCTTCGGAAGCTCGACTTTTCTATTACGAAACTCTTTGAAAAGGAAGCTTCCTGCCCTGGGAGAATTTTTGGCAATCAATCCTTCCCCATTCGTTCATGCATTATATAAAGAACCTATAATACAGTGGCGAAATATACCTTCGGCTTACGGAGTGGAGGAGTTTCGTCTAGCCAGATTTTCCGACGGGGAGTATAAGGAAGGAGGCTATTTAATAATGGCCAACCAACTTCAGCCCGGGGCTTTAGGGGCATTGGTACCCGGTTTCGGCAAAGAACATTTCGAAATTATGAAAGATCTTCCGCATCTAGGCGGAACCATCGGCTGGATAGATGATTTGGATTCCGAGTTGGGACGAATCGAAGTGACTTCGGGAGGGAAACGGGAAGTACAATATCCTTTTGGAGAAATTACGAAGAAGATTTTGCGCGATTGCATTCGCAAACAGGTAATATTAAATTTTAAGGCAGGTGCTAAAACCGTAATCTTACCGGACCTTAAAAGAACCACACTGGCAAGTGTCGAAGAGCTATCTAAAATAAATGAGATCCCTCTATCACCCGGCTCGATCGCAATGGCCGCACCTCACCCGGCCGGCGGATGTCGGATGGGATTGGATCCTAAAAATTCAGTCGTGGATTGGAAGCACAAAGTTCACGGACTCAAAAATCTATTCGTGAGCGATTCAAGCGTGTTTCCTACCGCTGTCTCGGTTGATCCTAGCTATACGATTATGGCCTTTTCCAAAGTTGCGGCACGCCATGTAGGAGAGACAATGGATTCGATTTGATCGAATTTCGACGTTAGTGTCCCTAAACTTTTACGTCGAATCTCCTTGACCAGGAGCCCGTTTACGAAAATATCGTAAACGCAACCTGAACTGGAGAGGTGTCCGAGCGGTTTATGGTACATGCTTGGAAAGCATGCGTAGGGTAACACCTACCGGGGGTTCGAATCCCCCCCTCTCCGCCAAACTCCCCGCCTACTGAAAATTTCTATGGAACCGCTCGGTAAAACTTTTCTTTGGATCGGAGCCATCTGTCTCCTCTTAGGTATTTTTTTCATATTCGGTTCGAAGATTCCATTTCTCTCCAACTTCGGTAATCTTCCCGGGGATATTCGGATCGAGCGGGACAATTTCCGATTTTATTTTCCGATTACCACATCGATATTAGTAAGCATAATACTATCGGCGATTCTATATCTTTGGAATCGAATCGCCAACTAAGAAAGCAATGTCTCTTGACTTTCGTTCAAAATTTAGCGGCCGGTTCGAATTCGAAAGCGGGGAAAACGATCTTTACTTAAAAGTAAAAGAATTACGGGACTCCGGAAAAGAAATCATCGATCTTACTGTTTCGAATCCGACAAAAGTTAAGATTACTTATCCTAGCGAAGCGATTTTACACTCATTATCGCGATCGGAGTCCTTAACTTACGAACCGACACCTCAAGGGATTCTTTCCGCGAGAGAGGCCGTTTCAAAATACTATCAAGAGAGAAACATTCAGGTATCGCCGGGCGATCTTTTCTTAACTTCTTCATCTTCGGAAGCGTATTCGTATATTCTAAAATTATTCTGTGATCCTGGAGATGAAGTGCTCATTCCGGCACCGGGCTATCCTTTATTCGAATTTTTAACTCTATTGGAAGGAATAAAATTCAGGACCTATTCGTTAAATTCGGAAGCGAATTGGGAAATCGATTTCGAAAGTTTCGAAAGTAATCTTTCCTCAAAGACTAAATTAATTTTCTTAGTATCGCCCAATAACCCTACCGGCTCGCTATTGAGCGATTCGGAATTTGCTCGTCTTGTCGATCTTTCCGAATCAAGAGGCATCGGACTCGTGTTGGATGAGGTATTCATAGACTATCTTCATGATGAAAGAAAAACGCCGAGATTCAAAACGAATCGTGTTCCTTTGTTTATGGTAAACGGGATTTCCAAAATTCTCGGGCTCCCACAAATGAAACTTTCCTGGATCCATGTGGACGGTCCCGAGAGATGGAAACTAGAATGTAAGGAACGGCTGGAAATTATCGCGGATACTTTTTTGTCCGTTAACACACCCATTCAATTTGCCTTACCTGAATTATTAGAATGGAGAAAGATGATCCAAGGGCAAATATCTAGACGCATCCGTAGAAATCTTCAAAGTCTGAAGGGATTAATTTCGGATTCGAAGAGATTAATATTCAGATCACCGACTGCCGGATGGTATGCGATATTGGGATCTCATTTCTTCCAAGATCCGGATGCCTATTGCCTACAGCTATTAGAATCGGAAAATACTTTGGTTCACTCAGGATCTATGTTCGGATTTCCTGACGAGGAATTCATTTTAGTGATTAGTTTAATCCCCGAAAACGAACTCTTTGAGGAAGGATTATCGAGAACCTTACGATTTTCGAAATGATCAAAGAAGCGAAAAGCTTACGCTTTTAAAGTAAGAAATCACAAAATTCTAAATCTTATGCCTATCCGAAAATTCCTTCTTAATCGGAAAGGATTCCTTATATTGTTTCGGAGTTAATCCGATCGCTTTTTTAAACTCGACATTAAACGAAGTTTTGGAGCTGAAACCCGCGATAAACGCATTTTCAAAATATTCCTTTCGGAGCCGGATCCTAAAATTTCGCCTTGCCTCGAGTGAGAATTAATTTGCCCGCTCGAAAGACTTTCAGGCCAACCAAATAGGCCGGCCTTTTTTAATCGAATATCAATTTGTAACCGGATTCGATTCTAAGTCCGAACTTCTCGCAAAATCCTTTGTCTTCCTTCCGAAATTCGGGATAGTTCTATATACGTATTCCTGGGGAGTTCGACAAAATTATTATTCTATAAAATTAAATCCAATCCTTGGGCTGTGATAAACCTATTCGAATAAAGTCGCGAAGGAATCCTCTATAACGTGTTAATGTTTCCCGCTTATTTTGCTCGGCAGGTCGGAAAATACCTTTCTTGGAAAATATTTTCATCGGTTCTTCCTTGATATCCGACCATGTTCCCACTTCCAGAGTCAGCGGTAGAAATTTGGCTCCCCATTCTTTTTTATCGGAGTGCACTTCTTTATAGTGATCGTAAAACTTATCCCATAGGTCTCCGTGGGTCGTATAGCTTTCACTTTGCGGGCCGTATGAAAAATGAATATGCCCGCAATTCTCACGAAGATGAGCGGTTAATTTCCGATAAATAGGGGTGTCTTGACATGGCTCCTTCGTATATGCGTAAGGCCACCAAACATTGTCTACAGTTCCGAAGCCTGAATGCAAATCCAGCACCGGCATGACGGCGTCCGCAACTCCGAAAAATTTTTCGTACATCGTCCGGAAGAGAATTCTAGATTCAGGCTCTAATCCATGTCCTCGAAAGTATGGGAGCTTATTGGATAATTTCTGACCGCCGAAGAATGGCAGAGGCTTTACGGCATCTATCCCTGAGTTCCTCATTAAATCGACCCCGCCGGGATTCGAACGGGTTTTTGCCGCTACCCCGCCCGGATTTACTATCGGAATAACAATTAAACCTAATTTTCCTTTTTTAAATTCCGGCAGGTAGCCGTTAGATCCGGGATGGATAATATATTCCAAAAAATCCAAAAGAATCTGAATCCCAATCGTCTCCAAACCGTGAACAGCCGCCGTAATTCCGACCGGATGTTTTGCAAGTCCTTGCTCGGTGCCTAACTCGAGGCAATAAATCGGAAAACGAAAACCTTCAGAAGTCCTTCGAGAAAACCCGACCTGTCTGAGCTTTGCAAGTTTTCCGCCTAATTTAGCAATTCTTAATAAGCGTTTTTCATAACGATTTAATTTTCTTAGTCCTCTGAGCAAAGGTTTATCCTCCCGAATTTTCCCGGTCTTTTGATCTTCTTTTCCCGGATTCGAGTCCTCGTTGGACTCAGGATTTCCTTCTCTGTTTGTTGCAGGAATCCCGTATCGATTTCAATTCAGCTTCTGCGCCGAATACATCCATTCACAGTCTTCGGATAATTGCGACACTCCTTTTTTGAGAGATTGGCAATCCGAACCGATGGCTTTCTGGAGACAATGAATTGTCCGTATAAAAGCGGTTTTAGGCGAATCCATTTCCAATCTGTAAATGGGAGTTTCCTTAAATTTTTGGATACAGATGTCCGGTCGCAACCGTTTTTCTAAAATTGCTTTTTCGTCGACATTTAGACGATCAATCTCTTCGGAGGCACAGCTTCTGATTTTCTCGCAATATTTTGCGATCAAGACGAGTCCGCTCGAATCGGGTTCGTCAGCCTGATCACTGCTCCAGAGAGTTTCAATCTCCTGGGATACTTTCCTTTTTTCTTTACAATCGAGTAACAGAAATGATAACACTGCTACAAGAACGATCGGAACGAGTATCATTCTTGAAATAGTTAGAATCGTCATATTGAATTTCATGTTCGATATTTTGATAGCCAAGTTAATACCCGTCATTCTTCCTTATCTCTTTTTCGAATCAAAATCTCGATCCTTTCCTGGGAAGCTTTCATTTCAGGCGAAGTGTTTTCGTTCTTACCGATTTTCTTAAAACCGTTGAAAGCTTGCACTGAAATCCGATCTTTCGGAATACCATATTTCTCCGAGAGGACTTCCGCAACTAGAGTCGCCCTATGAGCGTTGTATTCCCATACACTGCGAAAGCCTTGATTTGCAGTTTGATCAGAATATGGAATTTGAACTCTCAAAGTCAAATCCACATCCATACCTTGAGTGACTTCGGCTATTTTTTTAAAGGTAAAATCCGTATCTTCATCCGGATGAAACTCATCGCCTTCTCCTAATGCCGGTGTAAAGACTTGGATTCGAATTTCTTCAGTTTCGTTCATCCCTATCATTAGCTTAGTTTTTTCCCGCATCTTTTTTAATGCGTAAGAGATTCTTTCCCAAAATCGATATAGCTGAGTTCTGGGCTGCAAAAGCGCGTCATCTTCCAGATTCACCGCAGACCCGTCAAAAAAAGATTCTCCAAGTCCGAATCCGCCTCGCACAAGGTCGGCGACCTGCTTGAGTTTATTTTGATCCACTTGAGAAATCGAATAAAGAATAATGAATAAACCTAAAAGAAGAGTAATCATATCCGCGTAGGTCAAAAGCCATCGATCGCTATTCTCTTCCTGCTCTTCTTTTCTTTTATACCGCGAAAATCTGGTCCTTCGAATCATATTGCGGACTCCCGAGTCGTTTCCGATCCGAAGGCGGAGTTTAAGTATTGAGTCTCTCGCTCTTCCACTTTTTCGATAAAGGAACTAAATATTTCCGGCGAAACCGGAAGCACCGCGTTATAGGCCTGCTCTACCGAATCGAAAAGGGGGGAAACTCCGAGCAAAGATGCCATAAATCTAGCGGGACGGATTAAGTAAGCAGCGATAGGGCGATGCGCCAGCTCGTAAAAAGTTCGAAGGTTGTGAAGAACGATCTCGAGCTGTTTGATTCGTTCTTGCTTATGACCGAATGCGCGATACAGATCGTCGTATTCCTCCCGATTCAACTTTTTACCGTCCCATCCTCTAGCTAAAAGTAATTTAGCCATTTCTCCATCCAACTGATCGGTCAAGTTATTCAGTTCGATAAGAGTTTCCAAATTGGAGCGAGTCGTTTCTTTCATCATGCCTTTCACTTTCTGATAAGTGTCTAAAGCAAGATGCATCCAAGCTTCTTTTCCCTCTAAATTATAAATCGTTTCAAAGAAATATTCCACCATCGGAATCGTTTCTTCCAAATGAAAATAATCCGCGTAAAACTTGCGAAATCTTTCCACTTGAGAACGCACGACCTCGGTCTTTGCGTGTTTTTGCTTGTTTTCTTCGAAATTTCCCACTAGACGTTTCTTCCTGTTAGAAATTCCCTACTTCGATTTTCCTCTTGTGATCAAAGAAAGAGGATAACTGCGATAACCTTGTTGGTCAAGCTCGGTCTTAACCGAACTTGCTTGTGTCGGAATTTGAACGGTTTCACGATACGCCTTCGACGTGGAGCGAAATAGAACGTAAGGAACTCCGTCGGAATCAGGAGTATATTTAAAACGAACACCGTATCTGTGATTTCTCCCCCATCCCTCTTTAGTGATTTCCAAAAGGGGAACTTTTGCATTTATATATTTGCCTTCCGCGGAATATATATTGCTGCCGATCGAGTACATTCTAACTCCTTCCTTTCCGGAATCGATTTCAAGTTTTCCGGCTTGAGGAAAAGAAAGACTAATATAAGTAGTTCCCGCGTACGAACCTCGGTTCTTAAACCAAACGACTACCTCTCCCGATTCTCCTTTTTTCCACTCGGTCGGCGCTTCGACGCTTAACAATCCGGGAGCAGCGACATTGGCGATATCGGGGACCATTTCCCAACCGTTAAAATTAAAATTTTGCGCGTACGTTCTATTGCCGGGAAAAACAGTGATATTCTTTTCTTCTTTATTATAAGTGAAATCGGCTCTTTTGGATTTAACTAAAAATTCGTGGTCTTTCAAAGAAGCTAAGCCATCCAAAACTTTAGCTCCCTTCCTAATAACAAAAGGAACGGAAAAAAGACCTATCGGAGGTTCTTCGCTTAATATTTCTAAAAAGAGAGAATTAAATTCGTCTCCCGGAAGTTCTTCCATTAGGATTCGTTTAATTATATAACCCGGCTCTTTCGCTTTTTCGTCTTCTCCGGGTTTCCAAGACGACCCTTTCGATTCGTAATGCATAGGGCCGATATTCAGTAGACTGAACGGTAATTTGAATATAAGACGCCATTCATCTTTGTCTTTTTTAAAAATTGCAAGAATCTCCTCTGTGCCATTTCGAACTATGGCAAAAGATTCAAGCTCGGGATCATCGTCCAAATTTCCGACTTTTTTTAATACGACTTTGGGATGCTTCTCCTCTCCGCCTGAAAGCACCTGCGAAATAATTTTGGAATCCGACGGTGTTTTGGAATTACACGAGCTAAGAAATGCAAATAGGATGGAAAGAATAAGAATTCGATTGAATGAAAGAAAGAAACGGGAAGAATTCATGCCGGTTACAAAACAGTATCTTCGGAGGAAAAAACTACGTCTATCGATTTCCAGGTCTTAAATCGAGGTCCCGATACCGAGTACGTCTCGAAGAATTCTAGCGTTCGTAGTTCCTTCATACTCGTCCTCGTATTTTCCGAGCTCCGCCGCAAACTCGGACGATAGCCCTGCCTTCAATCGAAGCTCCGGAAAATAGAAGGTTCCTTTTGCACGACGAGGAGTGAACGGGTGCGAGATCAATTTTCGATACTTTTCCCACTGATCGATACCTTTAGCACCGTCGGAAAAGACGACTTTTACACCTCTTTTTACGTGACGAATTTCATCCTGATGAACCCGGTCCATGATCGAAGCCTTTTCAAAGTCCTCAAACTTCTCGAACGCTTTTTTATAGATAAGAGAAAAATCCAAATTCGCACTTTCGAACGAAAGAGCCATCACGGCATAAAATTTCTCTAATGTTTGCATATTAGGAGTTTGTTTCCAGAATATGTAATTCAAGGGCCTATCGCCGAAATCCATTCCCCATGCGCGAATCGTCTTTAAATACAATCGAAGATGCATCTGCTCTTCCATCAAAGTTTTATAAAAACTCTTACGAACGGATGAAGGGACGTCTTGAAACTTTAAAATGGCCCAGGCAAACAACTCGACTGCCATCAATTCATGGTTGGCAAAATGATGAAGAGAGAGAATTCTGTTCTCTTCGACATTCAAATGCTCGAGTCTCGGAATTTTGGATTTGCGATCGGAGAATTCTATTTTGCTCGAACGAGCAGGACGATCCGGTGGAATACAAGTTTCGGAAGGAACATCGATTGGAAACGAATCGGGAGAATAAAGCTTATCTTCCAACTTCCCGGATCTTAGTATAAAATCGGCAAATTCGTTTAACGTACTCACGCTGAATGTTTTTTTGCATCGAAGGCAAGCTCGATGATGGAACCTCGAATATTGGATTCCGCCGGATCGGAGGAAATCCGCCCTTCTTTGCAATGATAGAGAACCTTTACTGAATCCATTAATGATTGCATGATTTGCAATCCCTTACCGAGATTTCTGTGCTGTACGGGTTTCCCTCTAAAAGGTAGGATCTCGCATTTGTTCTCTTGGTAATTCTGTACTTTACTTAAAAATTCCTTTAAGGTGGAGGCTTTTGCTTCGTGAGAAACTGATTCGAGTTTATCCTGTTTTAGGCCCGATCCGTAATCGACGATCCAAAGAGTAAATTTGGAATCTCGTAATACCCATCTGCAGATGATCGTCTCGTTCGAACTACAATTTACATTAGCCGAAATAGAGTTAGTTAAAGCCTCATCCGCTGCCAATTCTATCTGCTGAATATCCTTAGACAAAAATTTATTTTCTTCCAAGGATTTACGAAGGACCGTCCGGAAGTCGCGGATGCTCGACAAATCCGGAGGAAGGAACATTACGTAGGAACCGGAATGTTGCCTTACCAGGAGTGAGTCGACTGTGTCCCTCATTTGAATCGGATGTCCCTATATTAGAGATACAGGTTAAAAGGGGTGTTTTGCAACAAAAAACCTTCAACCCAGAGAAATTCCGGCTTCGTTGCCGGTTTTCTCTATTCGTTTGAGTAGCTTTTCCTTACCTAAGAGAGGAAATAGGATAGGCAACTCAAGTCCATGGGCTTTACCCGTAGTAGCTACTCGAATCGGCATAAAAAGCGTTTTACCTTTCTGCCCCGTCTCTTCACCTGTTCTCGCCATTAGCGCCTTATATTCTTCGTCGGTTTGCGGTAGATCCACCTGGAGTAGCTGATAAAATTTTCTTATCACCGCGGCGGCACTTTCATGCTTTAAGATTTCGAACGCCTCGTCCCCTTTTATCTTTAAGTCGGAAAGATAGAATTCGGCGATATAATCAGGCGCTTGACGCAAATTATCCAAATAGACTCGGATGCTATCCACAATGGAGCCTAACTCCGGGTTTTTCGGATCCCTATGCTCTTTCGGAATATCATCCCTGCCTTCTAAAAACGGCACGAGAGCCTCCGTAATTTGGGCAATAGGTAGTTCGCGTATATATTTGTTTGATAACCAATTTAATTTGGATTTGGGATTCATCGCCTCGGCAATCTGCTCCAAATTGGAGAAGTTCGTAACAACTTCCTCTTCCCCTCCTTTCGGTTTTTTGAATACATCAAACGTGGAGGGGGATTTGGAACAACGATGAACGTCGAAGATCCGTTTCGTAGTATCTCCCGGAAGATATTCTTGCCCGTCGGGAGAAGTCCAACCAAGCAAGGCCATATAATTCGAAAAAGTTTCAGGTAGATATCCTAGGTCGCGAAAAGCGAGAATGGAAGTAGCACCGGCCCGTTTGGAAAGTTTTTTACCGTCCATTCCCACGATCTCGGATGCATGTGCAAACTCGGGTACCGGAAATCCTAAGGCTTCATAAATCAAAATTTGTCTAGGTGTATTGGAAAGGTGACCGACTCCTCGAATTACATGCGAGATTTTCATAAGTCCGTCGTCAACTACGACGGCATAGTTGTAAGATGGGAATCCATCCGATTTAACGATTATAAAATCACCGATCAGTTTCGTTTCAAATTTGACCTTACCTTGAATGATATCTTCGAAGATCAGAGTTTTAGAAGGCGTCTTGAATCGAACCGAATAGGGAGTTCCAGCCTTCAGCTTTTCCTGAACTTCCTGTTCGCTCATATTAGCGTGCAAGCCGTCATAAACGTACGGAATCCCCATCGCTTCGGCTTGCTTCTTCTTCGCTTCCAACTCTTCTTGAGTACAGAAACATCGGTATGCTTTACCTTCAGAGATCAATTTTTCGGTATATTCTTTATAAATGGAAAGCCGTTCAGATTGGACGTAGGGTCCGTAAGGTCCGCCTATTCCCGGTCCTTCGTCCCATTCAATGCCAAGCCATTTTAGCGATTCCAAAATCGTCTTAAACGATTCCTCAGTGGAACGGTTCTGGTCGGTATCCTCGATTCTAAGTAGGAATTTACCGCCTTGGGACTTCGCATAAAGAAAATTGAAAAGCGCAGTTCTAGCTCCACCGACGTGGAGGAAGCCTGTGGGAGACGGGGCGAAACGTGTACGAACTTCTCTATTGTCTGACATTGTTTTGATCTGAGAGGATGATGATTGGATAGTTCCTCAAATCGGCCCGAGTGGTAAACGGAATATTGGAAGAAGCGTCGTAAAAAAGAAAACTAGCAAAAGGCGATCCTTTCGAGTTTCTCTGTTTTAATAGGATCTGAGAGGATACCAAATCTTCCGGCAATAGCCCCCATGCCCAGATCGCGCCCTTCTCCCTTTTAAATATCCAAATCGGTAGCGCACCGGTACTTATCGGAAGCGCAATGAACCCGACTTGGCGATAATCGTAGTCCGCGTACGGAAATGATTTACCCGAAGGAAGAATCAGATCCGTGGTCAGTAGAGATCCGCGAGTACGAAGATTCTGCCAGACAATTTCGGAACCGCTCCCTAAATTTCTAGATTCTTTGGAAAGCCAAGCCTCATCCGAACGTAGATCGAAAACCATCGACCAATCTTCCACAGGAAACCGTTTGGAAAGAATACCCAATGAGGATTGAGGAAACGAATCACCCTCCCAATCCCAAGCCTCCGTCATCTTTGGAACGAAAGAAATTTTTTTCGGATTTGTCGATTCGCCTTCCTCTAATTTAGAAACACCGGAGAGAATTGCCGCTTTGAAACTAAATCTCGGAAATATAATAGCTTTCGGTAAAGAATTTTGAAATTCTTCTTTCGTTTCCCAAAGATCGACTTCCCCCTTCCAAACTCTTTCTTTGGAGGGCTCGGTATTGACCACGATATAGCGCAAATTGCTCGGTTGATTTTGATATGCTTCCGAAGTTTTAGGGACCTGCGATAAATTCCAATAGACCCTAGTCGTCCGAGAATCGTCGACGAGAGGATGATCTCCGCTAATCCATTCGGGCAATAAAGAGCAAGAACCGAAGACCAGATTTAGAAAAAGGAATGAGGAACCGAAAACGATTCGGATGGGAAAAATTCTAAGATTCAAAGATATTCCAGCCGGAAAAAGGGGATTTCATGAAAAAGTCCTGCTTTCCATCGTTTCTTCAAGGAAAAACTGGGAAATTTTCTTTCCCTCCTACCGTTTCTGCACGAGAAAGGAAGAAAGTCCAAAATCAAGCTGTTTTAAGTGTATTTTGGGACTTTGATTTCCCCGTATTTACTAAAAGGTTGACAGTAAAACTGTCCTAAAATCCCTTGGCATAAAAGTCCTATGAAAGATTCCAATAAATCCAGCAAAGATAACTTTCCGAAAATACCCTTTGAGGATCAAGTTAACGACGACCAGAGGAAATATTCTCGTTATGTTTGCGATTCTAGGGCTATCCCTCATGAAATCGACGGACTAAAACCGGTTCAAAGACGAATTCTTTGGGCAATGTGGAACTCGGACGCGCGAAATCGTTTTACAAAAACGGTTAAAGTTGCGGGTCTCGCGATGGGGTATCATCCGCACGGGGATCGTTCCATTCAAGACGCTCTTTCTCAAATGGCCCAGGATTTTACCTTTGCCAATAATTTCCCGTTAGTCGCCGGCGAGGGAACCTTCGGAGACGTATTGGATCCGAGCGCGATTGCTTCTCCACGATATACCGAGGTCAAACTTTCGGACTTCGTAAAAGATTTAGGTTTTTTTGAAAGTCTCCCCGACATCGATTACGTAAAAAACTACGATGAAACGGAAGACGAACCCATACATTTTGTCGGGAAGGTTCCCGTCGTGCTTCTGAATAATATTCAAGGAATCGCAACGGGATTCCGTTGCTTTATTCCCGGTCATAAACTCTCGCACGTAATCAATTCCCAGATAAACTATCTCAAGACAAAGAAACCGATCCCTTTAAAGCCTTGGTATAAGGATTATAAGGGCGAAGTTAAAATGGCCAAGACGGAGGCCGGCAATACTACGATATCCACGACCTTCAACTTCACTTGGGAAGGAGACACTCTTTACCTAACAGATTCTCCGATGAATTGGAATAGGGAAAAAGTAATCAACCTTCTGGATGATATTCTGGAGAAAAAAGATACATGGCTAAAGGATTACGTAGATTACTCCAGTCAAAAATTTAGAATAGAGTTGATTTATAAGAAAGGGGAGAAACCGACTCAGAAGCAGATATTCGAAGTTTTTTCCAAAGAAGATACTCAAACTCTTGCAAATAACGTAATTACGTTCGATGGCCGATTGAAAAATTTCGGCCCCGAAGAAATTATAAAACGTTTCTGTGATTTTCGTAAGACTCATCTTATCCGCAGGTTTAAACGACTCGCAGGTTTGGAAGAGGAAAAGATCGAAAGAAACTCGGAATTGATTCGCTTCATCAAAGAAAAATGGAACGAAAAAGTCATCGGCATAAAATCGAAAAAAGATTTCGAAGACAAACTTCAAAAAGCTAAATTCAAATATTACGAGTGGTTGGCGTCGATTCCCGTCTATAGGATGACGATCGACGAAGTTCGCAAATGCGAGGAAGCAATCGTCGAAGCCAAAACCGCCCTTTCTCGATACCAAAGTTTGGTAAAAGAGGACAAGAAACTGACCGAATTCATGATCGGCGAATTAACCGAACTCAAGGACAAATGGGATAAGGAATGAGTAGCGCCAAAACCAAAACCGAAAAAAAGCCCGCCGCAAACCAGGAAAGAAATTTTAAGAAACTCTCTAACGTAGAACACGTAAGAATGAGGACCGGAATGTGGCTTGGCCAGAACTCCGTCTCCACTTTTGAACAGCATTTTTTTCGTAAAGGTAACGACGGTCAGTACGAAGTCGTTCATGAAGAATTGGAAGATGTTCCCGCCAAACTGAAATGTCTGGACGAAGCGTGCATGAACGCCGTCGACGAATACCGTAAAAACCAAAAGGATAAATCAATACCGGAAAAGGACAAAATGTCCAAGCTGATCATACAGTTATCTTCCGATAAAAAAACGGTCAATGTAATGGATAACGGGCGGGGAATTCCTGCTAAAAACGCCGAAGGTGTTTTTCTTCACTTGATGTACGGGGAAAATTTCGACGATCACGTAAAGCAGGACCATGTTGCCGGCCAAAACGGCGTCGGCATTTCCCTCGTCCGAATGGTTTCCTCTTATTTCAAAGTAAAGACAGTCAATGGCGGTGTTTCCTTTAAGAAACTATTTACGTTACACGAGGATGCAAAAAAGCAAATTCGCTCCTACAAACTTTCTAAAGAGGACACCGAACGCGCATTTTTATATTTCGATGAGCACGGTAAATTCGACGACTGTCCCTTGCTTACGAAAGATCAGATCGAGAAGCTTATTCCGATATGTAAGAAAACGAATATGATCGAATCCGTGGATAAAGCGACAAAAGAAGAACATGGAACCTCAGTCGAATTCGAATTGAATCCTAAATACTTCAACAGTCTCGATATATCCTTTAATGTGGATCTGATGAAACAGTATCTACAGGACATCGCCATGACCAATCCGGGTCTGGAAGTTCAGTTTGTGCATAAAGGTAAGAAGGATAAATTTAAGTTCAAAAAGGGACTCGACGAAATTTTTTCACATTCCGCTTTAACTTACTATAAAATGGATTATCAAGCGCCTGCCGCCGGATCGCAGCTTCACCTGGAGGCTTACCTGGTCATCGGACAAAATAAAAATCTCACTTGGGTAAATTCCATTTTCGCTCCGCAAGGCGGATCGGCGATCGAATATCTTGAAAATCGAATTTGCGACGAAATCCGAAAAAAAAGCCAGATTGTTTCCTTAGAGAAAAAGTTAAAAACCAGCTGTACGCGTAACGACGTTCGCAATTGTTTTCATATGTATGTGAACATGCGGTTGTTGAATCCGCGTTTTAAATCTCAGGATAAATCTTATCTAATCAACGATTTGAATGAGGATATTCGAAATGCGGTTGATAAACATTTGGATAAGTTCATTAAAAAAACGGCATTATTGGAAGAAGTTAAACTCCAAATGGAAAAGAGAACTCAGCTAAAAGCTTTTGAAGACGCTCAACGCGGTTTAAAGAAAGCCAGTAAGATGAATATTCCTAAGCTGATGCCTCCGACCGGAAAACCGGGAGATCCGGGAAGAGTTCTTTTCGTAGCGGAAGGTGATTCCGCAATAGCCGGCCTACGTCCGGCGAGGAACCCCAAGCTGCATGGTTTATTCCCTCTTCGCGGAAAACCGATGAACTGCAAAGGTGTTTCCTTGGCAAAAGCGATCGCAAACGAAGAGTTAAAGAATATCGTAGCGATCCTCGGGTTACCCTTGAACGAAAAAGTAAAATCCATAGACCAGCTCAATTACGAAAAAATAAGTATCATCACGGATGCGGATTTCGACGGATATGCGATTCGTTCCTTGATGCTTTCTTTCTTTTATGAATATTGGCCGGAACTTTTCGAACTGGGATTAATACATATTTCTAGTGCGCCTTTGTACGAAGTAGACGTGAAGATGGGCGATTCAAAAAAGGCAGAGACCGTTTTCTGCATCGACGATAAAGATTACGATGATTTGATTAAACGGGTTCAAAAATCCGGCGGCCAAATCGTTCGAAAAAAACGAAACAAGGGTCTCGGAGAAACAGGTAAAGAAGCCATGAAATTTGCCGTCGAAGAATGCATGACCAAGATCGTGATCGGGAATAAAAAGGAAGCCTCCAAAATTCAAAATCTTTGGTTCCATAAGGATTTTGCCGAGCAACGTCGGGACGCGATTTCCGAATATGCGATGAGCGTTATTGAAGACTAAAATTCAGTTCTGAAATTCCCCGCGAATTAAGCGGGGAATTCTCGATCGTTTGATAGAGCCAAACGAATCGATAGCCTAACCGATACGAATTCCGAATGTCGGTAGTATTCCACCTTTCCTAAACTAAATTTACCGCTTTAATAGCGGAGGATAACGCGGCTTCGACCGTTCCAGTAATTTCTCCGGTATGCTCCCCTGCAAAAAAAATTCGTTCAAACGGTTTACGTAGACTAATTTCCGAACCGAAACTTCCAGGCGGAAATGTCGCTATCCCGGAGGGCACGTATTCTTTTCCTAGTTCGGAAAAATAGAAACGTTGAATCTGTAAGTCTTTCTTTAATCCCAAGCGCCCCAGAGCCAATCGAACATATTCGATTTTCTGGTCCTGAGAGGCCGATTCGAAAACCGAATATCGATCGCCATTCGCTATCATTCCAAGTACTTTATCGGGAGAGTTCGGTTTGGTCCCGGCATCGTACAAGAATTGGGCGGCACTATCGGAATGCACCGAAAACGGCGAGGATTCCCACGGAGACTCCCGTAATATTAAAAATAACTTATATATTTGGGAATATCGGACACGAAGTGCCGATAGTAATTTTTCCTTATCGAGGTCTGGATTCCATTTTACGGAGGAGACTTGATTTGCAGGAAGAGTGCATACGCAAGTATTTCCCATAAATTTCCTACCCGAACCTGTAGTAGCCGAAACTCCAAACTCGCCTTGATCGACGGCAAGAACCGGATCGGAAAATACGAATTCCGTATTTTCTATATTTAACACGAGTGTTTTTGCAATGTTCTCCATGCCGCCTTCCACTCGAGTGTTGCGTACCGGAAACTGAGCGAGGTCCGTAAGAACTTTCTGGGCGGATAATACCCGGATCGAATCTCCGTAATGCAATGATAACTTATACCCAAGCAGAGTTAAGTCCTCCGGAGACATGCCTTGATATAGCAAATAGTTATAAAAGCTGATCCGATCCAATCCTTGTTGTTGGGCCGTATTCATCTTTGAATTTAACCCGATTAATTTATTTAGGATTTCTTGCGATTTGGTGGAAATTTCCCAAGTACCGAATTTCTTATATGTTCCTTGGAATAAATCAGGTTGCAAGACTGCCGGTGAAAATTTGAGACCTAATTCTCGAACCAAACTTTTTACGGTCTTATCTTCGGACGAGATCCATTCCGCACCTAAATCTACTATGTTACCGGATGAGTCCGCAATCGATCGAACTCTTCCGGCGACCCTGTCGGTCGCTTCTAGTAATGTGACCTTATAACCTGTCTTTCCCAGGAGGTAAGCAGAGTATAATCCGGCAAGGCCGCCTCCTAATACGATGACTTTTTTACTACTGTTAGGAGATGCCGACTGGGCCCTTAATACGTTCTTACCCATGCTGAACAGTGTCGCTGCTGTCAAAGCGCCGGCTTTTAGAAAGGAGGATCGAGAAAACTTCATATCGATTGGCCTCTATTATTTTGAACGCGGCAAAAAGAAAGAACCGCTATATTTAGTTTCGGCTAGTTAGATCGGTTCTTATCGATTTTATTGCTTATACGGTATTGATTTTACTTTAGTCAATTTATTTCATTTAGATCGATTGCCATTGGATTTTTTAACGCTAATTCATTTTTAATCTTTAGAAATAATCTTAACGTTTGCTTAAAATAGCGTTACGTAAGCTCGGGAACATAAGTCGGATTTTTTTTCCTTGCAAAGGCGGGTAGCAAATCATCCTCTGGTAATACGCTTTCAGGGAGGAAGTCGGGTTAAAATCCCGTGCTGACCCGCAACTGTGATGTCCGTTTTTATAAACGGAACGAGCCAGATCTTCCCCGCGATACCACACCTCGAGGTTGGGTAGTATCCATAAATCTCGCCTTTGCACGCCCGTGCTTCCGCGAAGGGGCCCCGAAAGCTGATAGATCGGGGCTCCCGAACGGCAAAGAAAGCAAAAGATTTCACTTCAAAATTATCGAATTGTTTTTCCTTTCTTCGGACGATTGCAATGCGGCGTTCCGCAAATCGTTAGTCCGCCCCGCCAACGAATTTTAACGAGGAATATAAATGAAAATTACAAGCATTACGATAAAAGCGGCGATTATACTGATTACATTGTCCGGTTGTTTTTTTGATGAGAAGAAAAACAACGATAACGATACTACTTTGACCTCCCTGCTGTATGTCGCAAATATCACGCCCACTCCTTCAGGAACCTGGTTTTTTTATAATGCGACTCCAACTTACGCGGGGCAAACAAATCCGTATCCGCTAGATGCAGGTACGATTAAGGAAGGAACTTATATAATTAACTCTTCGCAAGTTATCGTAACGTATAACGGATTTTCCGCATCTAAAATGAACGTAAAACTTGTAGATAATAGCCGGTCCGTCGTTTTCGGACAAGTAACCGCCGATGCACAATTCGGTGCGAACCAATATCTTTACTATATGTGGACTTTCTCAGGCGGTTATTATTATGTTTGCCCAGATTTGAATTCATATAAGAACACATTGCAAGACGTAGTAACCGATTTTAACAATCTGACGACCACTCAGGTTGATCGTACAAATTTAGTCAGCGGTTGTTTCGGCGCAGTCTGGAGTCGACTGCAAGTCAATTAAAAGACTCGTTTCAATGCCGTTCCAATTTTATAAGGGGAGGAGGTTCGTGTGAAGAATTCATTTTTTGTTTATTTTCTCAATTTGAGCCTGATTATTCTTCTGCTTGGCTGTAATAACAAAGGAAGTTCAAACGGAGATTCTGCATCAGCCTTTGCCATCCTTCAGTTGCTAAACGGAACGGGAACTTATAGCGCTTGTCGAAATTATAGCCCTGCAGAATCGAATAGCGTGTTTGTCGCGAATCAAGTAATCCTTGCACCCGCTCATACCGGCAACGGCTTTCGAGACTCATATTGCGCCGCAAATGGGATTCGCGGAATCGATAAGTTTAACGGTTCTCTCGACGTATTTACGCTCGATACGTCCGGCCCAGGCGCTACGCTGATTCTAGGTTGGTCGGGTAAGAAGGTGCTACCGGTATCGGGGATCGACTTTATCGTATATGAAAATCCGTTTTTCATAGGAGCGCAAAATAATACGAATCCGTTTAACCAGGTTTTTTTAGAACCGATAGTAGTCGAAGTCGGAAATGATCAGTCGAATTGGTGCGGCTGGAATCCGGCTTACACTAACGGCAATCCGAATTCTTTTTCGGAAGATCCTTCCGTTTGGTCCCGATTCGGAGGAATTACTCCTTTCGTTTATAATCAAGAAACAAATCCGATGACGGTAGCTAGCATATATAACACCGACGTAGTTCATGGCGGTGGAGGTGGAGACGGATTCGATCTCGCAGACGTGAATTTCGGAACTTCCGGGAGCGGCTGCTCGGGCTCTTTGAAAACTGATCTGCAAACGAACGGTTTCACTTATATTAAATTGATCTCTGCCATAGTATCGATGTCGAGTTTACCTATTCCAATAGGAAACGGGAGCCCAGACATAGACGGTGTGATCGCGAAAAGTGTAAGTCCGTAAGACGGAATATTTCTTCGAACGAAATTCGAAAATCTTCGTGCGGACTTTCAATCGATCTTTAGTTTCGGTTGAGGGCATATTATGTTTCGATTCCTTCGACAAGAGCTTATTATTTTTTTATCATCCGTTCGCTTTAATACTAGAATTATAGTTCCTTCTTGGGTAGAACATTCCGACGAACTACTAGCGTCTTCCACTCGTTATTTTCCCCTCGTCGGTTGGATTGTCTCGGCAATCACGACTATCGTTTTCTACGGAAGTTCCTTCCTTTTCCCCGTAAGTGTCTCGGTCGTACTAGCCGTTTCCGCCTCCGTTTTATCTACGGGAGCTTTTCATGAGGACGGTTTCACGGATATGTGCGACGGTTTCGGCGGCGGATGGGACAAAGAACGAATATTAGAAATAATGAAAGATAGCAGAATCGGTGTGTTTGGCACGATCGGTATTCTACTAATGCTTTTTCTCAAAGTCGCTTGCTATATTGCCTTAGCCGAATCTTCCTTGCTGCTTCTCTTTTTTGCAATATGGATCTCGCATTCTTCCAGCAGATTTTCCGCAAACGTAATGGCAAAGCTCCTACCCTATGCAAGAGAAGATCAGCTTTCTAAAGCCAAGCCCATCGTAAAATCGATGAAGTTATCGGATGTGCTTTTCTCCTGGATATGGGTTTTAGGTCCAATCGTATTTTTTTTATATTATCCCGGAGAATTTTCAAATCGTATAGCGATGATTCTTTTGCTATCCTTTTCATTGCAAGCTTTAGGAGTTTTTTATCTGCGAGGCTTCTACAAAAAATGGTTAGGCGGATATACGGGAGATTGTTTAGGAGCAGTACAACAAGTAACCGAAATTCTATTTCTATTGGGACTTATTGCAACATGGAAATATTATTAATTCGTCATACGACTCCAGAGGTGGAACCTGGTACATGTTATGGCTGGACGGACTTGGGTCTCCCGATTACATTCGAGGAAGAAGCATCCAGGTTATTAAAAATCCTTCCTCCGCAGGCAAATTCCATACGTACAAGTCCACTATTCAGATGTTTTAGTCTAGCCGAGTTTTTAAGTAAACGTTGGGAAGAGACAGGCAATTCACCGGCTTGGAAAGTCGACTCTCGAATCCGTGAATTGAATTTCGGTTCATGGGAGGGGCGACTGTGGGAGGAAATTCCGAGAAGCGAAACCGATCATTGGATGGAAAACTATGTTCACCGATCGCCCCCAGGGGGAGAATCGTATGTTGAACTCAGAGACCGAGTGACTCATGCTTGGAGTGACGCGTTGACGGACGGTAAGACTTGGGAAAAACTTAGAAAGGAAGAAGGCGATCCAAGCGAGTACAGGGAAGTGTGGATCAGCCACGGTGGAGTTATCCGATGCATTGCCTCTCAAGTTCTGGGATTCCCTTTAGAAAACGCTTTCCGATTGGTTTTAGATTACGGAGCTCTCTCCGTAGTGCGAGTCCGTTTCGGAGAGGAGGATTCTTATCCGCAATTTATTTCTTGGAACCGGAAGGCTTTCTAAATCGTTTTTTGAACATTTATGCAGGAAGATCTCAGGCTTTTGAGAGTTGATCCGATAAGAAAAATAAGCGGTCGACTCGTTAATGTTCTCTCTAAATAATACGGTAGTAGAAAGACGCCGAAAGTTCGGAATCGTTATCGTTCTACTTTATCTTTTTTCGCAAGGAATTTTTTCTAACGACTCCGATCAGGATACAAGGCCCGAACTTTCTATCCCGGATTCAAACGTGGATGCGAAATTATTCGTTTTGGATGCGAGTGGATCGATGAACGAATATCTGGGTATTTATCAAAAAATCCATCTAGCCAAAAAGCATGTGAAACATTACGTGGATAGCTTACCCGAATCCGCAGAAGTAGGTTTAATTGCATACGGCAATCGCTTACCGGGATGTAAATCTTCAAGATTATATCAACCTTTGGAAAACGGAAACAAAGCTCAATTTCGCAATAAACTTTACGGACTAACACCTTCCGGGGCAACTCCTCTTGCAGAGTCTATTCGCGTCGCCGGCGAATATATCGCCCGTCGAAAACAGCCGACGGAACTGATTCTTATTACTGATGGAATAGAAAGTTGTTATGGAGATCCCGAAAAGGAATTAAGAATTCTGCAACAGAGGGGCATTAATTTTCACCTTAACGTGCTTGGACTCGGCTTAAAGCCTGAAGAAAGAAGTATTATGCAATCCTTGGCCCGCCTCGGACAGGGAACGTACTATAATGTAGACGGGGATGCGGATTTTTATTCTGCGATGGAGGATCTTTTAAAGAAAGGGACTTTTCCGATAAAGAAACAGGAAATAGAACCCAAGCGTAATTCGAACAACGGCAAGATTAGAATTTTAAGCCAAAGTAATACAGAAATCGAACACGGAAAGAATCGATACAAAATTTCATTTGATTTTCATAATGCGGATTCTTCCAGTCATTGCGTCATTCTTAATCTGAAAACTCAAGCAAGTCCCTCTCCGAGTATAAATCGATCGAATGAAAATCGAGCTTCAAATCCGGAATCCATCATTAAGATAGAAGGTCAGTGCTTTCAATCTAAGGACGGGAGCGGTCAGTTTGAATTCAGCGCAACTCAACAAGAAATTACGTCGGCCGAATTAGAGCTCTGGGATATGTCGGGTGTTCCTCAAGCCGTCGGGCGAAGTGGAGAAACTAATCTAAGTCATTAAGGTAAATTTAAATCCTGATCGCTTGGATAACTCACTCTGTATTCCAATTGAATTTCCTTTTTTCCTGACGGAGGGATTTCCAAAACCCACTCGTAAATTCCCGAGTTGGGTCTAAATTCCTTTGCTCCCGGAGTTGTTCTATTGGAATCTATTTCGACCTTTACGCTTGCAAGTTCTGAAATAGGAATTTGATCTCTAACGAAAACCGATTTGGATTCTTTCCCGAAATTTTCCAAGGTCAAATAAACGCGCTTTTCGATCACCTTCTGAGTCGAGATCAATCCTTCTTTGGTATTATTAGATTCTTTTCGGTACGAAAGTCGAAGACTTCCTTCCGTTCCCAAAGAAACCGAAACGTTTTCGTTAGGACTCGTGTACAAAATCTTAGTAGCACCGATAAGTCCCGAATTCCTGAATAAAGAAACTTCACCCGGAAGGATGGGAAATTCACTCGGATTTTGGAATGTAGCCTCCAATAGTGGAAACGGTTTGTATCGAGGAGAAGCGATAGTTTTGACTTTTATCAGAATGTAAAACGAACTCATTTCCAACTTTCTAGATTCGCGTTGGGATGGCAGACTAACCGTTTTGGGTAAACGAAACAAAAAACCGCCTCCCCGTTCGGAAGTGGTGGGAGAGGCTCCACCCGATTCTTCGTCGACTAATTGATCCTGTGCCATTTGTGCAGGCGTACTAGCTTGGCTTTGCGCACTCAGTACTTCTTTCTTGTCGGCTACTTCCTGATCGAATAAGCGTTGAGGATATAGACGGTTTCTCCTCTGAGATAAATCTGGTCGTGTAGTGGAAAGCAAGAGTCGAACCCCTTTCCAATCTTCTCCCGTTTCCTGTCTCACCTCGGCCAAATATTCGAATTGGGCTTTTTCGGAGGAATCGTTTGCGGTTAAAATATAAGTCGGTTTCCAATTTGCATTAGGAACCAGATAACTTAATCTTAAATCGATCGTCTTAGATTCTTTCGAAGTATTCACTATTTGAATCCAGGTATTTCTCGTACTCTTTTCGGCCTGCGAAAGCAAAATGGAAAGCTGTGCCTTTACCTCGTCTAGTTCACTTTGAATTTTAATTTTACTTCTTTCGATTTTTTCCCAGGAGGAAAATAAGACGAAGGACTCTTCCCTGTTTTTCCGTAAATAGGTTCCCCAATTTTTTCCGTCGGATTCCACTCTGCCATATAAAAGGTTACGACTAACAGTGTCTGAGACTTTATTACGTAGTTCCGTCAATAGCCCCTTTTCCGATTTCAAATCGTTTTCTTTTGCAATGACCGTTTCCAATTCCTTTTGCAAAGTCACGATTTTTCTCTGAAGTAGCGCAACCTCAGGATTTGATGCGGCAGTTCCTTCTTCTTTCCAAGTCCGCGTGCCGGTCACCTCCGCCAGATTAGAATCCGTCCCGGCCATCAAACTTTCTTCCAATAATGAAACCGGTAAATTTTGAATTTGAACCCTATTCGTACCTGGTGCCAATTGTACTTTACCGACTCTTAATATTTGAGCCGTTCCTTGGTGCACAGTCACTTCTTGAATGGCAAGGTCGGCGCCGACGGCAAACATATCATTTGAGACCATCAAAACCGTCAGCAAAGCGGCAAAAGAGTTTATTAAAGTATTATAATTCATATTTTTATTCCACCGATAGGATATTAGTAGGATCCGCTACCTTGCGAATCTCGAAGTATATTATTAGCCGGGTACGAAACTGTGTATTCGAACTCGATTTTCTTAACGGCACCGGCAGCCAGATCCATTTCATAGGTGAGAATTCCATCATCCGTTTTCTCGGGTTTTTCCGAGCCTAGGGACCATTTGATATCGACACTATCGTCGACCGTATAAGGAATTCTATCTATCACTCTGATTAAGATCTTTCTTTTCTTATTGTTCTTTATTGAAATCGATACTTTATGCCGGACAGTTTTACGCTTAGAAATCAGTCCGGACTTGTCCTCGAATTTCTCCTCTCGTCTCACGATTTTCACATCCCGGTCCGGACCTAATTCGATTCGAATTTTTTCTCCGGGTTTCAAAGTGGAAACGGAGGTCGTTCCTAGAAGATTTTCTCCGGAGTAAATCTCGAGCGGTCCGGAAAGAAGAGGTTCTCTTTCCAGATTAGTGGAAACGACCGTTAAGTACGAATCTTCGCCGGTTATCGGGGAAGATTCGTAAGCCGGAGAAACCGGAACGATTCTTTTCCTTAGAAAGACGCGATTCAAAGTCTTATCGGACGGAATTCTTTCAAACGATTGCGCTATATAACGAAAATCAAATCCTTCCGAGGAAAGGCCCGGCGCGACTAAATTAAATACGTATTTACGATCCGAATTCAATTGGGACGACCGGTTAAGTAAAGTCTGCACCTGAGATTCGATATCTCTTAATTCTTTTCGAGAACTTTCACGCAAGCCCGAAAACCTACGTAAAGCCTCTTTCCCGTATCGAATCGAGTCTTCGTACGATCCGCTATCAAAGAGACTTTTTTGATTCGCTAATTCACCGCGAAGCTGATCCATATTTTCCTCGACTTGCAGTGAATTTGAACGATCCTTAAAATTACTTTCTATAATCGCGCGGGATTTTTCCAACGGATTCTCGGTCTGATCGTCATAGTCGTCCTGCTTCGCTTTTGACGCTTGAGGTCTTGAACTCCGTTTCTTAGCTTCTTTGGCGGGCTTAGACATAACCGGAGCTCCTGCAGAAGGAGAACCTTTTGCCTGTTCGTTGTAAACATTTTGATCGTTCGCATGATACGCCTCTTTTTCTCGATTCACTACGACTTTAGAAGAAATTCGTAATTCACGATAATCCGGCAAATCGACATCTTGATTCGGATTTGCGGTGGAAAATTCGAGTCGAACCCCGTTCCAGTCTTCCCCCGTTTCGTTTCGAACCAAAGCATACCAACCTAACTCAGCTTCCGTTCCGCTCGGCTTGAGATCTAGAGTGTAGCGAGGATACCATATAGCGCCGCGAATCAGATATTTATACTCGATACGATATGTGGCTGCAGTTTCTATTTCAGCTTCCAGCCTGATTTCTTTCCGACGGAGAACGTCTCCTTGAGCAAGATGTTCCAACTTAGCCGTTACGATATAAAATTCCTCTCGAAGACGATCTAGCTCTTCTAATTTTGCTAATCTAAGTTTCGTGTTTTCTTCGGCGAGATCCGAATAGGTTTTGCGAAATCCTAAAAAAGAATCCGAATCGACCTTCTCGATCACTCCTTCTTCTTCCCTGAATCCCGGACGAATGGAACGTAAACTCGTTTCCCAATCCAACAATTCCTGTACTTCTTTAGATCTCGTGCCTAATGAAAGTAACAAGGCGTCCTTCCTTTTTTCTAATTCTTCGCTCTCTCTAGATTTAAATCTTTTAGATATCTTTTCTAGAACGCGAACGCCTCGGATCTTGAACTTTTTATTCGGATCTGAAAACGAAACCGAAACGCTTTTATCCAAAATGTTGGAAGGAACTTCTCCCAAACTCACTTCCGACGCCCCTGCCGGAAGTTTAATTTCCATGACCCTCTTTGCGTATGCAAAATCGGAATATAGAAGGACCGACTCTATACGAGAACTGGCGGTAGCCATAGCCGTCTTAGCGGTTGAATTCCCTTCGGTGACCGCAACAGGAGAATCTTCAGAATCTTGCGATTTTCCGTCTCGAGGCCATAGTAAGCCGCCAAAAACAATGAGAATAATCAGGGAATATTTACGAATAAGTCGAAGCGAAGAGGACATAGGTTCATTAGGAGATACGCCAATAAACCTTTCGTCAATTTATTTTCCGATAAGATATGTAACCCGAAACCGCATACTTCTAGGATATTCAAAGTTTCTTCAGACTTGAATCGGGTTGGAGTTTTTAGAAACTTTTATGCCGTCTTTGCCGAATAACCTTTTACGGTAAAAAATCTTTTCTGGGATAGCAGAAAGGCCCCTAGCACGGCGAAAGAAACAAGGGCCGTAATCTTCATCATGAAAGGGAGAGAGATAACGATTTCCATCGGTAATAAAGCGGTCAATTTTTGAACGTGCGTAAAATCGAACGGATAGACGTATGTCAGGACGGCAATGGAAGCTAAGCGAACCAATTCCAAAACGATTCCAGACGTTTTCAGTTCGAAAATTGCTCCGATAGTCCATAATGTCCAGAGTACATAGAAACCGAGAACGATCATCTCAGGCAGCGGGAGTTCTTTCTTAAATTCGATGTACACCATAGAGGCACCCATCGCAAATAAGAATTGTAGGATCGTATATATCGTCAAAGTGATCGGGATTTGCGTATCATATTTCTTGTAAGTTGATCGATCGATTTCAGGAGGAACTACACTCTTTCCCAAATCGGCCGGTTTCCAACCGGGCGCTTTGAACCATACTAGAAACTTATCCTTCCAGGATTTGGTTCGCCAAGAAAGATCGAACAATTCTTGAAAGTAATGAAACTGAGCCCAAATCGGATTCCAGGTAGTCATCGGTTTTACAATTCCGAAAATCGGCTCCTCTTCTTCCTCTCTAAAGCTTCCAAAAAGACGATCCCAAATGATGAACGTCCCGGCATAATTTTTATCTATGTATTTGGGATCTCTACCATGATGCACTCTATGATGAGACGGAGTATTCCAAACCCATTCAAACCATCCTAACTTAGGAATGATTCGAGTATGAATCCAAAATTGATAAGCGAAGTTAATCTGAATGACTAACATAAACATCAACGGAGGAAATCCCATAACCGCCAGCGGAAGATAAAAGGGAAGCGAAAAGGTATTTTGAAGAATCCCTTGTCGCAGGGCTACGGTTAAGTTATAATCTTCGCTTTGATGATGGGCGACATGCGAACCCCAAAAGATATTAATTTCATGGGCAAATCTATGATACCAATAATAAAAGAAATCAGCCAATACATAGCAGGCGACCCAGGCTATCCAAGAATTTTCCGCCAAAGTAAACAATCGAAAATTTTGGTAGGCCCAAGCGTAGATTGCAATCAAACCGAGTGTAATGAAAACGGTAAAGATCTGCATGTAGACTCCTGCAGCTAAATTATTAACCGAATCCTTGTAACGATAAAAAGGTTTCTTTGTGACAAGAACCCAAATTACTTCTGCAAGAGCCAAAACAAAAAACGCGGGGGTGATTAACTCGATAATATTCTTTTCCATCTCTAAGCCCGCTTTCGACTTTCACTGTAGCGATCGGTCGGTCAAGAAAAAGAAAGGGAATTCATAAAATATCCCCTTTAAATAGTTTGATAACGAATGTTATTTTTAGCGATAAAACAAATCGTATTTATTTTAATTTCAAAAGAAGAGACTTACAGAGGCCGAAACCGAGAAAATCCCTCCGCCATAACTATAGTTGGGATTTATAGTAGTAGGTTGATACTTATCAACTTCCACCCATCTTAATCTTTGGTACATTAAACCTAAATCGAATATAACGGGGTTTTTCAATCTATCTTTCAAAAATCCAAAATTACGACCGCTAAGTACGTACGAGAATCCGAGAGAGTATATCATTCTATCATTATCCATCCAGTTATTTGTTCCCGCATAATGAGGGACTGGAGTAGGACGACGACCGATTCCGGCTCTCGCTTTCATAGTCGGAGTGATCGTGATTTCCGCTCCGAAGCGCACGTCGGTCGTATCATGAAAATTCAAAGGATCCGAATATCTTGCCTTAATCCTGGAGTTATGAAGGAGACTCCAGAGTTCCCGATTTATATCCAAATTCAATTGAACTTTCTTAAATGGACGGAATCCCACCCCGTAAGACCATACGCGAGGATTGTAATCGGACAGAAGCGCCAAATCAAAGTCTAGCTGAATTCCCAAAAGTGTCGTTTGTGCTCTGGCAGGAATCGGATCCGTCGAAAGGTAAGTTTCCCTTTTGTAAGAAGCTCCGAGGCTGAATTTTCCGTAAGTAAATTGAAGACCGTAAGTCGGATTGATCAAAGGCTTTAACGATAAAACGACCTGAGAGTTTGCTTGAACAGGATCAGGTGAAATCGGAACGTCCTTTAATAGAATCGCGCCGGAACCCCCGGCTAACGCGGTAAATCCGACACCTGCAAAGAGACGATCTTTCCAAAGCTCCACGCCGACCCCGCCCATGATGGTAGGTCGTTGATTGGTGACCCCGGACTGCAAGTAAGTCGGCACGGTAGGATTTTGATCGTTCACCACCATTAGCTTTCCATTTGCAGGAAGAATCGCATTCAAACCGAAGCGAATCGTTCGACCGATATCGAAAATCTCGTTGAGATTCATCGTGAAACCCAATCCTACAAAGCTGTCGTCGGGATTTTTAATCGCATCGGTTGTGGGAGCATTTGTTCTAATCGTCGGATTTGCATAGGTTCCCAAGAATGTGACTTCGTGTAGATTTCTCGGAGGTCGAGCAAGAGGACGATACGCAAATAGGCCGTCCTTTAAATTGTACCAACCGCGCTTGTACCAGGGACCGGTAAGGGATGGATCATCCTTAGACGGTTCCATAGATAACAAGGGACCGTCGGCCGGATTTTTTCCGTCTTTGCCCGGTTCAGTGTTTGCAGCAGCGGACGCGGCCTCCTTTTCCTTATCGGCCTGGTCTAATTTTCCTACAAAAAGATCCGCTTCGTTTAAACGACCTAAACCTGCTACGTTGTAAAACACGGCCGACGAGTTATTTACCGTTGCCGTAACTGCGCCCGCCATACCTGTTGCAGTTGGATGCGCGCCGAATATATCGCCATAGCTTCCTGCCTGTATTTCAGAGCTCCCACCTCCGAATAGACAATACACGAGCGCAAGAGATGTCCCCGAAAGATAGGGAATCTTTCTTTTCAATAGAATGTTTCGCATGTTCCCTTCCTGATTTAACCAGCCCCCAATCTATTCAAAACAAATAGAACCTGCTGATTTCTTTATTACACATCAGTTATTTTTTAAAAATTATTCCGTATCTTATCTTCACTGCCAAAAATGTCCAGTAAAATTGAAAAAACTACCTATAGGTGAAATAGAGCTAAAAACTGTAAAAAAAGAAGATTTAAAAAGATAAACAGTGATTATCGTAAAAGAATGAACGCTACATCTATAGACCAAAAGGTATAAAATCCTAGGCAGATTACCCAGTAGGTCTTTTAAAAAAGCTATTTCTTAAGGGATTGGTTTTTCTTAGGAAGCGTCGTCTCGAAATACACTTTCATAAGTTCCGCATATCGCAAGTAACCCAGGCATTTCCCATCTTGAACGACAGCGATTTTATCAAGATCAAATTCAACCAAAAGTTTTAAAGAGCTCGCGAGACTTTGATCGATTGATCCTGCCGGAACACTGGAATCGGTAGCGTCTCCGACGGTTATCAAGTCTTTGGCAAATTCCATGCTCTCCGGCGAATGTCTAATTTTACGCAATGATAGCATTCCAAGATACTTTTTCTGATCGTCTAGAACGACGTAATCACTCGCATGAATGCTGATGGATTCTTGCTCCAATTCGGAGAGCAATTTAGAAGAATGAGTAACCGCTATATTGCGAAGTTTAGAAGAAACTTGACCGATCGAAATACTTTCCAAAACGTCTCGGTTCATATCCCAGTAATGTGCAGGCGACTGAAACCGATTTTCCTTTTGGCTTTTATAAAGACTTAATCTATGCGAAAGTACGAATGCGATAATCGAGACCACCATTAAAGGTGGAAGAAGAGAATAACTTCCTATGATCTCGCAAATCATAACCATACCTGCAATCGGAGCACTTGCGATACCGGCGTAAAATGCACCCATTCCGACTAGAATAAAGGAAGAAACCGAAACGGGTGTAATCAGAATAATTTTCGCTATCGTACCAACCGCTCCTCCAAGCATTCCACCGATAAAAAGGGCCGGTCCAAACATTCCGGCAGAACCTCCCGTTCCGATAGTAAACGAAGTAGTAAGCATTTTCAAAAATGCGAATCCGAAGAAAAACAATGCTAAAAGAAGATTCCTTTTTACTGCAAAATCGTTTTGCAGGTTAAGGACGGATAAAACTCCGCCTTCTTGAAGTCCGACCGAATCAGGTACCTTACTGATTCCAAGGCCGTTTAAAAGACCCGGTAAATACGGTTCGAAGATCGGTTTCGCATCCAAAGCATCCTGTAAAACACCGGAACCTGTCCCGATTACCTCCGGGAGAAAGAAACCGATTATCCCGACAGGGATTCCTCCGATCGCCGGCTTTAGCCAATCCGGCACAGGCCACTGCTCGGACCAATCTTGGATTTTTCTAAAAATCCGAATAAATGATGATCCATTCCAAAAACATAAAATACCTAATATCGCGTAAAAAATCAGTTCCGGATATTCCTCAAAACCGATTTCGGGGACCTTATACACCGAACCGAAACCGTTCAGACCGGAATAAGTTAGATAGGCAGTAACGGAAGATATAATACATGGTATCAAAGAATCGCTTTCGATATCTTCCCGATAAATCATTTCTACGGAGGTTAAGGCGCCGCCGAGTGGAGCGTGAAAGATAGCCCCTAACCCGCCCGCAGTCCCTGCTAAAAGAAGAGTTCTGCGAGCTCTCGCCCCGGCATGGATCAAAGTCGCCACGACGGAACCGAAACCGGCCCCTATTTGAGAAATAGGACCTTCCTTTCCCCCACTCCCGCCGGTAGAGAGAGTAAAAATCGTAGCAATGGATTTTACAAGCGGAACCTTAGCCGCCATTTTTCCTTCCTTATTATGAAAGGAATCGATCATGGAATCGGTTCCGGTTCCGGCAGACTCGCGAGAGAAGCGGTATACGAGTAAACCGGTCGCCAAGCCGCCTAAAATTGGAAGAAATAATAAGGACCAGCGACCTATACTAAAGGTCGGATCAGGTTGAAGATCGACGTAGTATTCTCCATTCGGATGGGTATCAGCGATTCCCGCGACAGTATGCAAAAGAAAAAATTCACCCCAAGCTAAAGCTCGGGAAAACGCATAGGCTCCTAAACCGGAAACCACACCCGTCAGCAAGCAGTAAAAATAAAGTGAACGGCTCCCGCCGATTTTGAAAACCGTTCGCCAGCGAGGTAGAAAGTTCGCTATGGAATCGAAACGAAACATAGTTTCTTAAATTCCAAAACTCGAATTTCTAAAAACTTTTGGATACATTTAATTCAAGTATTCGGTTATGAGAGTATGTATCCTGCCAGGATCCGACCATTCTGTATAATCTAGGTACTAGAAGCAAACCGAGAAACACTCCGGCTCCCGGCGATTCTAATACGTTTCCGGACGGGGTCGGCTTGCCCATCAAGGATTGAATGGCCGAATGAGAATGTATGGTAGTCGAAGCATAGTAGTAACCTAAGCCAGCGAGCAGTAAGTCGGCCACTATATAACCGAACACTCCTTTCAAAGCATCGGAAGAGGAATAAACCGGCGATTTGGAGGAACTATAGTACACCGAAGTCGCCGGTTCTATCAAAGCCAAGGTACCGGAGATCAAAAAACTCTTTCGTCCGGATACTTCAGCTGTTCCTTCAACGCCAGGAGAGGATTGACCTTCCATGACTTGTTTTCTAGTTAATTCTTCCAGTAAGTAATTCTTAAAGGCTCGCTCCGAACCCTTCTTCGGCGATTCGATCCGAATCAAACTCAATTTTTCTCTTTTAGAAAAACCTAAAACAAATACGTCGATCGTTATCGGCGAATACCAGCGCGAAGTATAGCGATACGCAAATCCCTTGGTGGTTTTGTTCGAGATAATTCTATCGTAAGTAAGTTTGTTTAAGGCTGCAATGATTCTAAGATCGTTTTCGGCGGGGTCTCCATCCAATTCGAATGCTTCCCCCGCAGACAAGGAACTTCCCGACCATATCAACAACGCCGCTGAAATAAATATTGTCAGTTTGATTTTTGCTTTTTGCTTTTGAATCATCCGACAACCCGGTCTCCGAGGAAAAACGCTGCAACAAGCATTGAACTGTTGTAAGCAACATGCGCGGTTATGGGAACCCAAATATTTCCCGTTTTTAGGTAAGATAGTCCGAAGTAAAATCCTACGAAGATCAGCAAAATAGGCCCAACCCAGGACCCGCGCGGGTTATAATGAATTAGGCCGAAGATAAGTGAAGTAAATATTAAGCCGAATATTTCATGTCCTTTTCCGACAAATTGTTTTAGTAGGAACCCTCTAAAAAAAGTCTCTTCCACGATCCCCGCACCTAAACTGACCCCGAGTGAGGCCCATAGAAGTAAAAACCAATTTCCCTGTAAATTCTGAGTCAAGGCCACTTCCAGCGGATTTGATTGCGGCTTTCCTATAAAAAAGAAAATTAAACCCCCCGCTACATTCACAAAACAAAATGTTGCAAAACCGACGGAAATTCCGATCCCAAAGGCGCCGCCGTCGAATGTCTCGCTAAAATCAGTACAGTCCGCTTTGCCTATTCGCCGGAGAATCATATATGCAGGAATTAAAAAGCATACAGCCCATGCAATTCGATCGACTACAAGCAACCAGGGACGTTTTGTAACCACAAAGTCCGTATAGTCTCTCAGGGCTTTTTCCGCCGAGGCCGGTTCGTTCCAGGCGATCTTTTTATTCTCTGGCGAGTTTCCGTTTTGAAGCTCTTTTAACTTGATTGAATTCTTTTCGGAAATCGCTGGTCGAGCCGATAAGGAAAGTTCGATTTGCACCTTTGCTACCTGCTGGTACAATAAGTTAGCAACTAGTAAAACCAGAACTTGGAGCAGGAGTATCTTAATGATCTCGCTGAAAAATCCTCGGCTACTCGATTGCTTGCTTTTTTCTTCCATGGTCGGGACCCCTCCCATCATTTTCCTCCGATTTTTTGCGTCATTGTTTTTTTAAACGAACCGATTCTTATAGAGTAGTGACTTTCCTCGGAATCCCAATTAGATCGGTATCGTTTCTCGTCCTTCTTCTCGTTTATATCTCGGGATTAAAGGAAGTAGGCGCCGTTTTTGAACGACTTCCCCTCAACAGCCTTGACTATTCCGATAAACACCTGCTTCGGATCAGAGACGAAGTAAAATATAACCTCAGAGTCTCGGTATCGAATTTAGATCAAAAAAACTTAGCTCCGCTCCGTTTCCTAGTTTATAAAGTAAGGGAAAAGGATAACTTTTTTAAGATCATGGCCAGGACCGGGATGGACTTGGATACGTTATCTTCCGTGAATCAACTCTCTTCCCCTCAAGATATTTATCCAGGAATGGAACTTCTGATACCGAACATGCGGGGATTTTACGAATCGGATGAAAATTCGTCCAGTGAGAACGCAAGGAAGAAGATCGCCTCCCGTCACAGAATTCCGCTCAAATTCCTATATTATGATGACCGACGAAACGCTTGGTTCGTTCCCGGAAGAGGGCTACCTAAGGACGAGAAAAGTTTTTTTTATGGAATGGCCTTTTCGAATCCTCTTGCTGAGGAAGGACATATCAGTTCCCGCTTCGGAAAAAGGAAGGATCCTTTCACGAAAAAAGATACGTTTCACGGCGGAATCGATCTCGCTGCCGAAAAAGGAACTCCGGTTTATGCCTCTGCCGACGGAATCGTTTCATTTGCAGATTCTAAGGGCGGATACGGAAATCTTGTCGTTCTCAAACATCTTCTCGGATATGAAACTAGATACGGGCATTTAGATAAGATTTTAATTCCGGAAGGAACGAAGGTGAAAAAAGGGCAACAGATAGGAGAAGTAGGAAAAACCGGAAGAGCTACCGGTTTTCATTTACATTTCGAAGTATTACGAAATAGTCAAAAACAACGACCCATTTTTAGGGGTCACGTTTAATGCTCAGAAGTATATATCTTAATCCTTTCCTTAGAATCGTATTCCCTATCCTTTCGGTCATATCTTTACTTTTCGTATCGATTCTCGTCGGATGGAATAAAACTGATCCGGAATTTTATTCCGTAGATTCCCCGATTCCCCAAGGGGAAGATAATGCTCTCTTTTTTTCCGAGGCAGTCCACGAAGGAAAGATTTCGGAACCATTTGCGATCGCTTTGGATTCGAAAGGGTGGATTTACACCGGATCCTCAGACGGAAACATCTACAGAATTAAGACCGACGGAAAAGTGGAGGTATTTGCAAGAACGTCCGGAAGACCGCTGGGTTTAGCCTTCGACGGAAAAGGCAACTTAGTGACTTGTCTCTCCGGTGTAGGACTTGCTTTTTATGACCCGCAGGGGAAGGAAAACATCCTGGCGAGGCAGGACGAACAGGGAAATACATTAGGAAATCTTTATGGGTTAGATATAGCGTCAGACGGAACGGTTTATTTTACCGAGGTTAGTAGGAAATTTTCGTACGACTCTTCTTACTTAGAAGAGCTCGAATCTAGACCTAACGGAAGGATCTTGGCTTATAAACCCAAAGACCAATCCATTACCGTCGTGTTGGACGAAGTATATGCACCTACGGGGATAGCGCTTTCTTCGAGAGAGGAATTTTTGGTGTACGCGGAAAAGTATAGACATCGAGTAACCCGATTTTGGTTAAAAGGGAAGAAAACCGGAAAAGAACAATTTTTTATTACCCATCTTCCCGGTAGCCCTGCCTTGATCCACTCCGATAAAAAAGACGCATTCTGGATCGCCCTTTCGGCGCCACGGCACAAACTAATCGATAAAATTCAGGAAAAACCTATCCTGAAAAAGTACGTCGCTGCGTTACCCGTTTTTTTCAAACCAAAGGAAGGAACCTTTACCTATATCTTGGGAATGAACGAAGCGGGAGATGTGACATTCGCGCTGACCGACTCTTCTTCAAGTCGAGTCGGATCAACCACGGCTGCAATCGAATTCGGAAGAGGGCTTTTACTTGCCGGAAATGCGTCCGATAAAATATGGAAATGGAAATTCGAGACCTTGGAATCTTTTTTTTAATCTCTAAAAGATGCGCGCAAGGGATGTGTAGGGCCGCGGTCGGAACGACCGCGGGTCCAAAGGACCGAGCGGTACTCCGCGAACCCGGAGCAGCCCGACCCCGAAGGGGATGCGCCCTTACATAGAACCTAGTAAACTTCTAAAGTTATCTATTCCGTAGCGTTCGGCAAAACTCCCGAATCTCTCTTCGGCCTGTCCCTCTTTCTTCCATAATTCAAACGCCTTTTCGAGCTGAACGGGAATATCAGCGAACGCAACTTTCTTAGCTACGTAGTCTCCGACTTTAGTTCCTTCCGGATTGCCGCCGAAGAATAACGAGTATTTTCCGCCCGCCTGTTGCCCGACGATTCCGACTTCCGCAGAATAAGGTCTTGCACAACCGTTTGGACAACCCGTCATTCTTACGATAGGAGCACGATCATTTAAATCTAATTTGTCTAAAACCTTTTGGATTCCCTCCAGTAGTTCCGGAAAGGTTCTTTCCGACTCCGTTAAGGCCAATCCGCAGGTCGGAAGCGCAGGACATGCCAATGCACGATCGTATAATGGTTTAGGAGAGGCAGGATCTACTTTATAATTTTTTAATTTATTTTCTATCTTTTCCCGATCTTCCTTGCGGATCCCCATCAAAACCAAATCCTGATCGGCGGTCACTTGAACATCTAATTTAAAAGTGGAAATGATGTCCCTTAAGGCGGTCTTTAGAGGCTTGTCAGGAAAATCTTTGATTCGTCCCGACAAAGTATGAAAGCCCAAAGAATAAGTTCCGTCTTCCCTTAAAGTCCAACCTAGGTAATTTGGAGTTTCCCATTTAGGAAGCGTCTTATTAGTATCGAATTTAGAGCCGGACCTTTTTTCGACTTCGGATCGAAACCATTCGACTCCTTTTTCGGCCAGAACATATTTAAGACGAGCATGCTTACGATTCGTCCGATCTCCAAAATCACGGTGGGAAGTTACGATTCCTTCGGCCACGGAAATTAAGTCTTTTGCGGGAATCCATCCGAGTAAATCGGCAGCTCTCGGGAAAGTCTCAGGCTTATTATGAGTCATACCTAGCCCGCCGCCCGCAAAAACGAAATACCCGTCGATTTTTTGATCCGCACTTAAAGTTGCGGCAAAACCCATATCGTTGGTATAGATATCGACGGAATTGTTGCCGGCAAGAGTGATCGCAATTTTGAATTTTCTGGGGAGGTATGTCTTTCCGTAAATTCGGTCTTCTTCCTCCTCCTTATTAATTTGTGTTTCGCCCAGCCAAACTTCGGCGTATGCTTTACTTTTATATTTGAAATGATCGGATAGTAATTGAGCGAATTCGTCCAATTGGTTCAAGTCCGTTCTTCCCCAAGGATTGAGCGCTTGGGTAACATTTCTGACTACGTCTCCGCAAGCCCCCATCGTGGATAAATTCACCTTATCGACCGCTTGCATAATCGGGCGAAGGTCGGTTAAGCGAATCGTATGCATCTGAATGGATTGGCGAGTGGTTAAGCGAAGAGCTCCTCCGGCAAATTTATCCCCTAACTCGTCCCAAACCAAATATTGCTGAGCGGTTAATCTTCCGCCGGGTATTCTACCCCTGATCATAAAGGAGGTCGGATTTTCGATGAAGTCGCCGTTTGCGTCTTTTCTTCGATCTCTATCCTTTTGTTGATACATCCCGTGAAATTTAATTAATTGACGATCGTCGTCCGCAAATTCTTCCGCTCGGGTTTCGACCGCCTCTCTAATTTTTCCCCTAAGTCCATGAGACGCTAATTTAATGTGCTCGACTTCGTTGAGTTCTTTTCCTTCTGACATCGTAGGGATTCATCCTTTATATATTAGCTTTTATTAATTCTCTATTTTTGCCTTCAGGTATTTCTCTCGAAATCCTTGAAGCAGTTCTCTTAATGCGATCTTTCTCGTTTCAGGATCGCCTAAACGTTGCTTTGTAATTTTTCGTATTTCAAATAAATCAATTAAATCGTTCTCGTGATCCGCCGGTAATAATTCTTCCAAAATCGTTCGTAGAGTGCCGGACAAACCTGCGAATTCACCTTGAGTCGATACTGCGACCCGCAACGGTCCCCGATCGAAAAAAGCGGCGGAATAAAAATCGCAACTTTCAGGATCGTCGGCACAGTTGATCCAAACTCCCAATCGCTTGGCTTCCGAGACTAATCGCTGATTCGTCTCTCTATCGTTAGTCGCAGAATAAATAAGTTGAAACCCGGCAAGGTCGGAAAGCTCGACCGATTTTTGAATCAAAGAAACATCGGATCGATCCGCTATGAGTTTGCTCACATCCGGATGAATTTCTCGTGCCAGAACGGTTAACCTACAACCGGTTCCCAATAAAGATCCGAGTTTTTCCAAGGCCACTTTTCCGCCGCCAACGAGAAGGACATCCTTATCTTCAAGTTTCAAAAATACCGGAAGCAAACCGTTCATCCGATTGCATCGTACGGAAATTGCATATCCGTCCTCTCGAAATCGGTTCTACTAGGAAGTAATCCTACTACTGCTCCGATATAAATGATTCCCGGACCGGTTCCAATTTTAGGAATTCCCTCTCTTGCTGCGACGCCTAGAGTTCTTACCGTGGTTTTTTGATCGGGAAGACTGGCATTTTCCACCAACGCGACCGGTAATTCCGAATCGGCACCATGCTGAATCAACTTACCCGCAATTTTTTGAATGGAAGACGTTCCCATAAATAATGCGATAGTTCCCTTGAATCGCGCGAACCATTCCCAGTCCGTCTCCTCATTCAAAACCGTATGGCCATCCATAATCAATACCTGCCTGGAAAGACCTCTATGCGTTAACGGAAATCCTGCGCCGGAAGAGCCTCCCGTTAGCGAGCTCACGCCGGGAACGATTTCGTATCGAATTCCATTGGCTCGAATCGCCTCCAGCTCTTCCCCGCCTCTTCCGAATAGAAAAGGATCTCCACCTTTTAAGCGGACCACGGTTTTACCCGATAAAGAATAGCGAATGAGTAGGTCCTGAATTTCAGCCTGGGTCGCAGAGTGTTGCCCGGCACGTTTACCGACATAATGCGTGATTGCATCCGCAGGAAATAGCTCTAAAAAGGAAGGATCTAGTAAGGCATCGTAAAGAATGACTTCGGCGTTCTGCAAAATCCGCAGCGCGCGAACTGTTAGAAGATCCGGATTTCCCGGTCCTGCACCGACTAAATATACTTTTCCTTTTTTATCCATTATGATTTCCTAATGAATTACTGAGGAATTCCCACGATCATTCCGGCGCCCACGGTATTATTGGTGCCTTCATCCACAAGAACGAAGCTTCCGGTTCCCCTATTCTTGGAATATTCGTCAAAAGCGATCGGCTTTGCAGTCCGAATTCGAATCCTTCCAATTTCGTTTAAACTCAATTGTGAAGCGTCAAGCTTTTCATGAGTTTGGGTTTCTATCCTAAAGGAGATCTCTCTGACGGCCGCCTTTACTGATCCGGTCGTTTGCCTTAATAGATACTTATTTCCGGGTAGAAGAGCTTTCGTATCCATCCAGCAAACATCGGCATCCAAATCCTGGGAAACGGAAGGAAGAGAACCGGTTAATACGATCATATCTCCGCGCCCTATATCTATTTCGTCTTCCAGCAGGATTGTAACGGACATGGGAGCAAACGCCTCGTTGACGCTTCCTTCATAAGTATCGATGGATTTAATTCTAGATCGCAAGCCGTTCGGTAGAACTACGATCTCGTCGCCTTTCTTAAAAAGTCCGCTCCTGATCTGGCCAGCATAGCCTCTATAGTCGTGATACTCTTCGGTTTGCGGACGAATTACGTACTGAACCGGAAATCTCGCTTCGTGCTTACTCTCATCGGAATCGATATCGATTTCTTCCAAATATCCCAGTAAGGTTTTACCTTTCCACCAAGACATATCGAGAGACGGTTCTACCACATTATCTCCGTTAAGCGCAGAAATAGGAATGAATTCTATTTCTTTAATACCCAATTCGGCCGCAAATTTTTGGTAAGCGGCTCTGATTTCCTCGAATCTCTCTTGTGAGAAGCCTACTAAATCCATTTTATTAATGCAAACCACAAGGTACGGAATTCGTAGCAATGAAACTATGTATGAATGTCGATAGGTTTGTTCGATCACACCCTTTCTTGCATCCACAAGTATGATCGCTAGATCGACGTTCGAAGCGCCGGTAACCATATTTCGTGTGTACTGAACATGCCCGGGAGCGTCCGCAATAATGAATTTCCTTTTAGGCGTGGAAAAGTATTTATAAGCGACGTCTATCGTTATTCCTTGTTCTCTTTCCGCTTTTAAGCCGTCCGTTAAAAGAGCAAGGTTTACCTGACCATTCACCTGGCCGGCTCTCTCGATCGCTTCCAACTGATCTTGGAAAACTGATTTGCTGTCGTAGAGAAGTCTTCCGATCAATGTAGACTTTCCGTCATCTACACTTCCTGCAGTAATAAAACGTAATAAATCCATCAGAAATAACCTCCGCGCTTACGTTCTTCCATAGCCGCTTCGGATCTTCGATCATCCAAACGGGAGCCTCGTTCCGTCGTACGGGAGGTTTGTATTTCGCGAATGATATCCTCTAGCGAATTTGCCTCCGATTCCACGGCTGCCGTACAGGTCATATCTCCGACTGTCCGAAACCGGACGGTTCGTTCTTCAACCTTATCGTTCGAATCCAAATTGATGAATTTTGAAACTGGGAAAATCAAATTTTCTCTCCATACGATTTCCCGTTTATGCGAGAAGTAAAGCGAGGGAAGTTCCATGTTTTCGGTTTTGATATATTCCCAAACGTCAAGTTCGGTCCAATTGCTTATGGGGAAAACGCGAACGTTTTCACCTACATGTATTTTACCGTTGTATATATTCCAAAGTTCGGGACGTTGTAATTTCGGGTCCCAACCGCCAAACTCGTCTCTTACGGAAAAAACCCGTTCTTTAGCTCTCGCCTTTTCCTCGTCTCTTCTCGCTCCACCGATACACGCGTCGAATTTGAATTCGGCAATCGTATCGAGTAGAGTTACAGTCTGAATGCCGTTACGACTCGGAAATTTACCTTTTTCTTCCACCGCCTTTCCTTGGTCGATGGAATCCTGGACATAACGTACGATTAACTTCTCTCCGGTTTTTTCGGCCAGTCTATCACGAAAATCTAATGCTTCCTGAAAATTATGCCCGGTATCTATATGCACTAACGGAAACGGAAACTTCCCTGGTCGAAAGGCTTTTAAGGCTAGATGTACCAGTGTGATAGAATCCTTTCCGCCGGAAAATAATAGTGCCGGCCTCTCGAATTGGGCGGCAACTTCCCTAAGTATATAAATCGATTCCGCTTCTAACTGTTGTAGATGCGTTAAGCGAGTCCGCGTTGTCATACTTGCGATCCTTTTTTACGTACGAGTTTTCCGTCGACCCAATGTAATCCGCATTCTTTGGTTGATTCATTTTCCCACCACCAGCGACCGGCTCGAAGATCCTCTCCGGGAAGTATCGCTCTAGTGCAAGGTGCGCAACCGATGCTTGGAAAACCTTTATCATGAAGCGGGTTATACGGAATTCGGTGAGTATCTACGTATGATTTAGTCTCTTCCCAGCTCCAATCCAAGATGGGATGGAATTTGAGGATATCACGCGAGGAATCCAATTCGACTTTCGGCAAATCTCCGCGAGATCCGGATTGTTCGCTTCGAATTCCCGTAATCCATAATTTAGCGCCTTCTAAAGCTCGATTCAAAGGAACCACTTTACGGATATGACAGCATTCCTTACGATTTTCTATGGAATCATAGAATGAGTCGGGTCCTTTCTCGTTCACGAGTTTTTCTACAATCTCCGTATCCGGAAAGAAGGTCAGGATTTTTTTCCCGTACATTCCATTCGTTCGTTTGTGTAGTTCGTAAGTTTCGCTAAAAAGTCTGCCGGTATCTAATGTGAAAATGCGAATCCCGAGATTTTGGGAAAATATAGCGTGAGTAATGGCTTGGTCTTCTAGCCCGAAGCTCGTTGAAAAAACGGCAGTGCCGGGAAATTCTTTGTCGATCAGAACCAAGGATTCTTCCAATCCGAGGCCTTTTAACTTGCTCTCCAGCTCTAAAGGGTTCATGTTACTGGCACCTTCATTTTCGAGTGATTTTAGCACCTTTTTGCTAATATACTGTACCAAAGTTTTATATATTGGATTTTTTGTAAAGTATAGTCGAAACTCTCAGTCCAACTTCCTCAGTTTGATCGATACGAACAGAGAATTTTTAAGAGATTATACAAAAAGGATAAAGACCAAAACTGAGCAACATAATTCTCCCGACAGTTTCAGGTTATACTGCGAGAATCGAAATGATTCGCGTATTTTTTAACAATCTGTATATTATTATGTCCCTAAGAATCGTCTTCAGCAGAGTAACAAATTCCGGATTCGAGATCAGAATACTAAGATTCTTTTAGTTTATAGGAAGCCCCAAGTCATTTCGCAAGATTCGGTCGGCGGGAAAATGCCTTTCCCAGTAGGCAATCCTGGATGAGCGCCGAAACTTTGCAGTAGTTGTCAGCATCCTAGGTTCCGACCGAAAATCTCCATCGGGGTATGTTTCTTCCCAGCCTCCAATTCTATAGGGAAAGGCAGATTCAAAATCGATTTTCAAAGTTCGCTTCAACTCGGGATATTCGAGCTCGTAGCGAGAAATTTTTTCGGATATTTTTTTGATCTGCGCGTTCGCAACGGCCGGGATTGGATCCCGATGTACAAACCGAATATAGAATAAACCCGGTAAAATTCTAATCTTACCGGTCGGAAGTTTTTCCGGAGCCAATCGAATCCGATTCCAAATTTCATCCTCTAAAATCGATTCTACGATTTTGCTTTTTCGATCACCTTCCGTTTCAAAGTAAGAAAACGAGATTAAATTATAATCTTTATCGTCCAAATTCAATTGAAGATAAGTCGTTCCGCACCATTCTTGAACGCTTACAACTTCTTTAAGACTGCGAGGCAGCTCGGTTCGCGGAGTAAATATGGACAACATCAGTTTGTACGGATAAACCCCGGTCAAAAAATCCTTCGTTAAATTTAGTTTTAAAACCGGAACTATGTCATCGGGAGAATTCTCCGGAAAATCGAGTTTTACTTGTTTGGAATCGGAAAAACCCTCATGGACGTAAATCATCGTGGCAATTCCATGATTTAGATTTCCGTAACGAGCTTGGACTAGATCAAATGTCGTAATCTCCGCCAAGCCCGAATCCCAATACTTGGAAAATTCTTGAGCATTACTTAACGGAGTATAACCCGATTTTGACGGATGACAGCAATGTAACGTTAAGGGAAACAGAAGCAAAGTGAGAAAAGGGATTCTGAACATAAAATCAAGTTCTCCTTTTTTTAGACATACCATCACGGTTTCAAGTGACCATTAATTCCAATCTATGTAATTGACGAGGTACATTCACCGGAAAAACTTTGGTCCTACGATGGGATTCAAAATAAATAAAACACTGTCGATCATGGGAAAGAAAGCGGTTTTAATCGCAATTCCAGTAATCCTACTATTATCGGATTTAATTATCCGAGACGAAGTTTTTCCGGGCTTTAAAACTCTGCAATGGTCGTTTTACCTATTATCATTTATCTACACGATCCTACTCTATTCCGCTCTAATAATCGGGCTTCGTTTTCTTTATTTTTACGGAAACAAAGGTCTTTATTGGACTTCACTTTTGCTAGCGGCATTTTTCTACACCGCATGTATGGCCGGTTCTTATGGATATTACGCTTATACCGGAATCATGCCTAATTTTTTCGTCTTTTCGTTCCTGTTCCAAGAGCCGTTGAATAGTTGGACGATTTTTTGGGGAGGCTTAACCGGACGATTAATCGTTCTCGCGTGCCTATTATATCTTTTAATCGCATCGCTTCTTTATCTTTCGACGAAAGTCCTATCGCAAAAATTTAGATTCAGAAAGATTCTACGTTTGGCGTCGATTTTTTGTTTTTTACTCCTTACTGCATTTCTTCATAACAATACCCGCTTCAACGATCAAGTTTACGTGTCCGATACGAACACGATCGCATTCGTATGGAGAAACGTTTATAACAAACTTACAGGCGACAGTTTAGGTTCGGCCGGGCTCCAGTCTAGAAATAAACCTAAACTATCAAACGTAAGCCCTACGCCTACGTTCAATATCCTACTGATCGTCGCCGAAAGTTTACGTAAAAATAATATGAGTCTTTACGGTTATAAAAAAGACACTACACCTTTTCTGGTTCAGAACGTAAAAAATGCGAATCAATATTCGACGTTCGTTTTCAAAAAAGCTTTCTCAAATTCGAGCTCGACCTTACTTTCCTTTCCTAGCATACTTTCGGGAGTATCTCCGGCTCAACCTGTGCCCATGACTCACAGTTTTCCCCTTTTTTGGGAATATGCAAAGATTGCAAATTACTCGACCTTCTACATTACCAGCCATGATCTGCAATGGAATAATTTCAAAGGTTTTTTCCGAAACTCGAGTATCGATAAAATTTGGGATAAGGAAGCAAGCGGATCGGGAGTTTTTAACGATATTGGAATCGACGATCGCAAAACCGTTCAAGAATTTAAACAATACGTTAAATTCTTAAAGAATAAAAACGAGAAATTCGCGGGAGTACTTCATTTCAATACGAATCATTTTCCCTATCTAATCCCAGAGGAAGAAAAAGTATTCCCTGTCAATACGGTCCCTGATCAATACGATAACTCCGTCCGTCACATGGATAGCTTATTGAAAGAAGTTTACGAATTTATGAAATCGGAGGGCTTAACGGAAAACACTATAGTTATTTTTACTTCAGACCATGGAGAATCGTTATTCGAACACGATTATCTAGGCCATATCGATAGTAACCATATCGAAACGATTGCAATTCCTATGATAATTTCACTCCCTCCTGCCCTTAGTAAAAATGGGATCCGAACGGAGGCATTAAAAAGAAACACGACCCGCACCGTCGCAAATACCGATGTCATTCCGACAATATTGGATATTCTGAACTTAGAGAATAAACCGGACGTAAAAAATTATATCTCGAAATTGGAAGGAAAATCCCTTTTGAGAGATCTGGATGCCGAAAGAAAAATTATCGTAACCAATAATAACGAGATATCGCTTTATAAAGTAGGGATCAGTTATTTAAAAGGCAATCTTCATTACCTAATGAACTTAAATACGATACCGCCGAAAGAGAAATTATACGACTTATCAAACGACCCGAATGAATTGCGGGACCTTTGGCCCGAGCTTTCCGAAACGGAAAAAGAGGAATGCAGAAAGGAATTGCAAGAATGCGGGCTCTGTCGCGACCTCTATGAGTCGATCGGTATTCGCCCTATGAATTCCAGCTCAGAGGATTCAAGGAAGTCCGGCAATAAAGACGTTTCGGTCAAATAACACGAAGTAGACGATCCGATTCAGTTTTGGAACGGAAGTTGGAAAGCATCCCAAAAAATTTGTAATTCTTTTTCGTTCTCCGGTTTCGTATGCCAACGCCTATGCAGCCAAAAATAGTCGGCAGGATGTTCGTTAACTTCCGCTTCGAGGCGCTTGACCCATTTATAAGTAAACTCCCTTTCCCATTTTTCAGGATCCTTTCTAGGATCGGAAAGCGGTCGTTGAAATTCTTCAACGTAAAAGTATAACTTACCCGCATCGTCGTACCAACTACTACAAAATAGAATCGGCACATCGGTCATTCTAGCGAATGTCGCGGGTCCGAGGAAGGTAGAAGCAAATCTTCCTAAAAATGGAAAGAAGGTTCCGTTCTTTCCCGCATCTTGATCGGAAATAAACGCGACTAATTTTCCTTGTTTAAGAAGGCTTAATGCTTTTCGCGGACTTTCATCCGTGTACACGAGTTTGATTCCTTGAGTAGCTCGATTCCGCTCGATCCAGGCATTTGACCAAGGATTACTTTGTCGTTTAGCAAAAACGTAAAGGTTGTTTTTAGGAGCCGAATAGCAGACGGAGACCCCCATCGTCTCCCAATTCCCAAGGTGTCCTAAAACCAGGATACCGCCTTTCCCGAAGAGACGTGCATGAGTTTCCGGGTTAGGTAAAAGGGTTACCCAATCATTTAGAAACTTACTATTCATACGCGGTTCTTCGCAAAACTCGTTGGCCATATTTGCCAGATTTCGCAGATTATGGGTGATTAACGTCTGCACTTCCGAGTCGGTCTTTGTAGGAAAGGCCAGCCGAATATGTCGCTCGATTCGATTTTTCGCAGAACCCGTCGCTTTTCCGAGTAATGAAACTACCGAGAATAAAAGCTTACCGCGAAGTTTATACGGAAAGAAAGAAAGGAATCCAACGAGCAATCTCGCGAAAGCGTATTGAAGGAATTTTCTAACCTTTTTTCGCTCGCTTCTCGGTACGATCTTAGACATAGACCAATTGAGAAGGTCGGAACAGCCCGAACAAGTAGAATTTGAACGCTTAATCCGTCGAAATATACACTTGAATTCGAGCGAAAATTTTATTACTTTTTGATTAAAAGACGTGAAGCGAGCCGTTAAAAGTATTTTTACGATAGCGGTGATTTACCAGTATTGCAAGTTTCCATTAATTCCGAAATTAAAGATGCAAGTGGACAATAGAGATGTTTTACGGAAATAAAAAGCGGGATACTCAGGCGCATATTCGGAAAAGACGTAATAGAGTTATTCCTCGGATACGATTCGCATTACTAATAACGATCTTATTATTCGCCCTTTCTTCGAATGCAGAGCATGCAGTCGCGTTCGGCCCGAATAAGACGCCACAAGGACGAACTGAAAGCGGAAAGCAGTTCAGATTTCCCCAAGATCATTTTTTTCATAACGGCTTTCGCGTTGAATGGTGCTATTTCGTCGGTATTCTAAATACGGAAACCGGTAAAGAATTGGGGTACGAGCTTAGCTTCTTTCGCGCATTTTTCGGATCCAAGGTTTCCGTTTACCCGGTCCATTTTGCAATTTCCGATATAAACGAAAAAATTCACAAAACCGCACAAGGTTTAGAACGAGAGTTGGGGAGTTTAGCCGGACAGGATAAGCGTTCCATTTGGAGCAGCGATTATCGAATGGAAGTGCTGGGGCCGGCCGAATTTCGAATCACTGCCTTCCCTCGTCAAGAATCGGGATTCGGAATCGAATTGGAATTGAAAGGCAAGCCTGAAGAAATTCTACTCCATGGAAATAAGGGAAAATCGATTAAGAGCCGGGTTCACCCGGAATTTTATTCGTACTATTATAGTATTCCTCGCTTGGAAACCAAAGGAACTCTTTATTTGGACGGCAAAGAGTATGTCGTAACATCCGGAAACAGCTGGATGGATCACGAATGGAGTAGTCCTGAAGGAACTGTTAATGCGAGCAATCTTACTTCCAAGGAAAATGCTTGGGATTGGATCTGCATACAACTCGACGACGGATCGGATATCATGGCCTTTAATTTTCGCCGTAAATCCGGAGAAGCTTCCGAAACCTTCGGAACGGTCAGAAATCGCGACGGGAAAGTAAGATCGTTCGAAAAGGAAGGCGATCTTCGCTTTCAGCCCAAAAACAAAATCTGGAAAAGTTCCAAAACCGGAATTCCATACTCTTTAGAATGGACCCTCGAATCCGATCAGCTTGCGCTGGAAATAAACCCCAAATTTGAAGATCAAGAATTCGACGCGAGAGAAACCTCCGGCTTGATCTATTGGGAAGGTGGAATCAGCGTGAAAGGTTTTAAAGATGGAAAGCCGGTATCAGGCAAGGGCTACCTCGAATTGAAAGGAGGACAGCGGAGGTAACGAAAGTAACCAAAACCGGTCGAAAAAATCTTTATTCCATGCGACTATTTTTGAAAAATAGTTCGATGCTTGAAGATAAGATTGTTAACTCATCTAGATGACCGGTATGGGAAATTATTTTCTAAAAAGATTGTTTTTGATTCTTCCGACTTTGTTAGGGATTACCTTTCTCGTCTTTATTCTTTCTCATCTCGCGCCCGGCGGGCCTCTTGAAACGGAAATCGCTAAAATTAGAGGCTACGCTAGCTTGCAAGGCGCACAAGCGAACCAGATTAGTCAGGAAGAAATCGAGATTCTAAGAAAGCGTCTTCACCTAGATAAACCGATTCCTATCGCATATCTTTTCTGGTTAAAAGATATTATCAGCCTCGACCTAGGAGATTCGCGTCTACACTCAAGGCCCGTTTCAGAACTTATTTCCGAAAAAATTCCGGTGTCTTTAACGTTCGGACTTTCAGGTTTTTTTCTATCCTACCTGATTTGCATTCCGTTAGGAATCGCAAAAGCACTTCGTAGCGGAGAGGCATTCGATGCAGCGACAAGCATCTTGATTTTATTGGCATATTCGATTCCGGTTTTTGCGCTAGCCATGCTTTTACTTTATGTGTTTGCTTCGGGCGAAGTTTTTTCCTGGTTTCCATTAGGTCACGAAGTTTCGGACGAATACGAATCTCTAGGATTTTTTGATCGAATTCAAGATCGATTGGAACACATGTTTCTTCCCGTTCTTTGTTATGTTTCCGGCTCATTCGCAGTTCTAACTTTATTAATGAAAAATTCTCTACTGGATCAAATATCGAAAGAGTACGTACGGACCGCGATCGCTAAAGGCATGTCCTTTAAGGACGCGGTCTTTAGACATGCCTTTCGAAATAGTTTGATTCCGATCGCTACCGGTTTCGGCTCGAATATCAGTTTAGTCTTGGCCGGATCTTTAATTATAGAGTTAGTATTTAATATAGACGGGATGGGACTTTTGAGTTTTCAGGCCGTCACCGAAAGAGACACCGACTTAATGATGGGGTTGTTATTAATCCAAAGTTTACTCGCCTTATTCGGTAATATTCTTTCCGACATTTGTTATATTTGGATCGATCCAAGGATCAATTTCGAAGCATGAGTCCCCTTTTACAAAGACGATTTAAGAAATTCAAATCCAATCCAAGGGCTTGGATTTCTCTGTGGATTCTTTTACTCTCCTATGGGCTTTCTTTATTCGCTCCCTTATTAGCGAATAATCAACCTTGGATCGTATCATATTCGGGAAAAATTTATTTTCCGATTTTCGAATTTTATACCGACCAGACATTCGGGGGAAGTAATTTAACCGCCCCTAATTATAAGAAGCTGGCGAAAAGCGAAGCTTTCGAACATAACAATAACTGGGTTTTGTTTCCGCCTGTTCCGTACGGCTATAACGAAGATAATCTCGAAAATTTGGAAGTTGACGACGCGCCCCCTTCCTCGCCGGGAAAAAAACATTGGTTAGGAACCGACGATCGAGGCCGAGACGTCTTTACAAGAATTTTCTATGCCTATAGAAACTCGATGAGCTTCGGGTTAGTGCTCGTAGTAATGGAACTACTTTTAGGGACAGTAATCGGCGGGATCCAAGGATATTTCGGAAAGAGAACCGATATCATTCTTCAAAGAATCATAGAAATCTTATCCGCAATTCCATTCCTTTATTTAATCTTAATCATGGGATCCTTTTTTGGACGAGGGTTTTTAGTATTATTGATTACCTACGCCGCATTGAGTTGGATCGGAATCAGCGCTTATATGCGAGGTGAATTTTACAAACTCAAAACGCAGACGTACGTCGACGCTGCGCGTGCCTTAGGAGCAAGTCCTTGGAAAATTATGAAAAACCATATTCTTCCGAACGCAATTACCCCTCTTGTCACCTTTTTACCTTTTACACTGATAGGAGCGGTCGGCATCTTAAGCGCCTTAGACTTCCTTGGATACGGAATTCCCGCGCCGAATCCTTCCTGGGGAGAAATGATCGGACAAGGTAGGGAGAACCTACGCGCCTGGTGGCTAATTACGTTTCCGTCACTTGCACTGGCTTTAACGATTTTACTCACATCGTTCGTCGGTGAAGGTCTTAGAGACTCCTTCGATGCCAAGGAAAGGACGTCATACGAATGAACTTGAACAATATCATTCTATCCGTTTCTAATCTAAGTTTGGATCTTAGAACCGAAATCGGCTACGTTCCTCTATTGCAAAATCTTTCCTTCCAATTGGAAAAGGGAAAAGTTCTAGCGCTTGTCGGAGAATCCGGCTGCGGAAAATCGATTTGCTCTCTGGCGCTGACGAAACTTCTTCCCTTAGATCTATTTCGAGTCGCCGGAGGAGAGATATTGTTTGAAAGCCAAAATTTATTAACTCTTCCTTCTAAGAAGCTCGAAAAAATCCGAGGTAAGGACATCGCGTATGTGTTCCAAGAACCCTTCTCTTCTTTGGATCCGTTGCAGAAGATAAAAGACCAAATGACCGAGGGTTATATAATTCACTCCGTCGGCTCCAGAAAGGAGGCGGAGCAAAAAGCCGAGTATTTACTTTCTTCTGTCGGAATCACGGATATTAAGATGAGAATGGAATCTTATCCCCATCAGCTTAGCGGCGGAATTTTACAAAGGGTAAGTATTGCGATGGCATTGATGTGCGATCCTAAGCTGCTCATCGCGGACGAGCCTACGTCCGCACTCGACGTCACTGTGCAGGCGCAGCTTGTGGAATTATTACTAAAATTAAAGGGAGAGTTCGGCCTTTCAGTCCTATTCATATCTCACGATTTTGGATTGGTAAGTCATATCGCGGACAAGATTTGCGTATTATATGCGGGTAACGTCTCCGAAATCGGCGAAACCGATTCGATTATTGAATTTCCCTCTCATCCTTATACTCAGGATTTATTAAACTCCCTCCCGTCTCGATTTATTACGACAGGCGCTTTTAAAACGATCGAAGGTAGAGTTCCTTCGCCCGGTTCCTATCCTCCAGGGTGTCATTATCAAAACCGCTGCCGCTCGGCCTTTCAGCGGTGCCGTGAATCAAAGCCCGAGCTTTATCCGACAAATCATCCCGAGCATCTATCTTCCTGTTTTCTCGTTTCCGATAGAGGGGGAACGATATGAATTCTTTATTAGAAATAAGCGATTTAACGGTAGGTTTCGGAAAGGAGACCTTTTTTGGAAGAAAGAAGGCCAAATTACTTGCGGTCGAGAACGTCAGTCTCTCTCTCCTGGACGGAGAAACTCTAGGATTAGTGGGAGAGTCCGGTTGCGGAAAATCTACTCTCGGTCGAGCGATACTTAAATTATTAAAACCTGACGGAGGGGGAATTTCCTATAAGGGCAAAGACATTCTTACCCTGTCTGACAAGGAATTCCTGCCCTTTCGAAAAAAGATTCAGATCGTATTTCAAGACCCTTATTCCTCCCTCAATCCAAGAATGAACATTAAGGAAATATTAACCGAAGGATTGCTTCTTCATGAAAAAAGAAGCGATGAATCGATCGAAGAGTCGGCTCGGACAATTTTGGAGAATGTTGGTCTCCCTACTGATATTTTATATCGATATCCGCACGAATTTTCCGGCGGGCAAAGACAGAGAATTGCCATCGCGCGGGCACTCGTTTTAAAACCGGAGTTCATTGTTTTAGATGAAGCAGTTTCTGCGCTGGATGTTTCCACCCAGGCCCAAGTCTTGCTGCTTCTCCAAGAGCTAAAAAAGGATTTTGGATTATCCTACCTATTTATCTCACACGATCTCGGAATCGTTCGGGCAATATCGGATCGAATTGCAGTCATGTATTTGGGCCGAATTGTAGAAACAGGGCCGACAAATAAGGTTTTCGATATCCCATCGCACCCTTATACAAAGGCGCTGTTCGGATCAATCTTCGACATCGAAAATAGGAAGACAAAGAAAATCCCTCTCAAAGGCGAAGTCCCGAGCATTTTGAATAAACCGAAAGGTTGTCATTTTCATACTAGGTGCCCTATTGCCCAGCCGGTTTGCGGCGAACAAACTCCCGAGTGGAAAACGCTTACGCAGGATCATAAAACTCTATGTCATTTTCCGTTGGAGAAATGAGATGCGCTCCTGGGATGTCGTTTCCGATTATCTTGAAAAGAAAAAAATAAGGATTCTTTTCTGTATCTCGCTTATAGTAATTTTATTTTTAGTTCTAGTTTACTTTCCTTTTTTGCAGAGAAAAGAGTTTTATAAGGAATTTTTATTAAATCAAATCAGCCAAGCCACAGGATTGAATATCGAAGTCGCGGATTCTGATTTAATAATTTTACCCTTTCCTGGTATAGAACTAAATCATGTTTCCATAAAAAAGAATAATGTTCTTTTAGCCGTAAGTAATCGAATCGATTTGGATATTTCCTGGTTCGGCTTACTTCGCGGGGTGATAGAATTAAGAGACATTTCTGTAGAAGGCGGTTCCCTTTTTTTAGAAAGGCGAAAAGATGGTTCTTTCGACTTACTAGAGTATCTGAAAGAGGGCGATCGAAATCTGGATCAACGATCCAGCGTAAAACTTATTCCCGAAAATTTGACGACAAACTTAGGCCTATCTGCGAAAAATTTCGTCGGGATCGGATTAAAGAACATTGAAATAAATAATTTTACGTTAGAATACAAAGAAGATTCTCATAATCGCGAATACAGAGTATATTTTTATAGATCGAGAAGTTCCGTTTCCTTTTATGGAACCGAGTTGCAGTTTTTATTTAAAGGAAAGATAGATGAACAACCGATCGATTTACAAATAACCGCCGCACTCGAGAAATCGACGACTGACTGGGACAAACTTCAATTCAAAGTAGTTTTAAATCTAGAAGAACTTTCCCTTTCCTTACTCAGAGATTTATTCTTCATTTTTCCTTCGGCGGATTTGTCAAAAACTACGATCACGGGAAGAATCGAAGCTTCTAAAGACGAAAATTCCTCGATCCGTTTTAAGGTTCGATCCTTGGTTAAGGATCTTGCTTACAAAGGCGGCGCCCCTTTCGGAAAAATCAAAGCGGACGTAGATTTCGATCTAGATCCTTTTGGACGCAAAATTTCCTTATCTTTCGTGGATGCATTATGGGAAGGGGTGGCAAAAGTCACCGGAACAGGTAGCGTAAATTGGAAAAATCGAACGGTCGGTCAATTCGATATTCATAGCGATTATGCAGACTATCATAATCTTATAAAGCTTTGTAAATTATTTCAAGTTCGAGACGATCTATTCGATCCTAAATCCCCTCCCGGAATTTTTTATTTCAACGCCGAATTGAACAATCTCTTCGCGTTCAAGCATAGATTTTTATCCGTAAAAGGGGAAGCTAAATACGTTTACCCCATGATTGCCGTCCCAAGCTTTCACGCATTTATATACAATGGTGAAATTGTAGGGAAGGCAAAGATCTTTCCATTTGTGCCTAAGATTGAAGTAGAAGGCGAAGCGTTTCGACTCCAATCGGATAGGATCTTATTACCTTACCTTTCCGAGAGAATTATTAGCGGTGAACTTTACAGCAGATTTTTTCTCGAAACATCGATCCGCGATCGATCTAGAGACACTGTAACCGAACTTTTTGCTAATATGGTCGGGTCCGGGAATTTAGAAATCAGAAACGGCGAATTGATAGGATACGCAAATTTCATGATCCCCGTACTTAATACTCTTGGAAAAATCATCAGCTTTAAGGGCGTCGACGGAAGAAAATTCCAGTTTTCCGATTTGAAGTCCGATTTAAGAGTCAGAAATAATCGACTTTTCTTCCCCAACTTGTCTATCGAAGGAAGCGGAATGGAAGTTGATGGAAACGGAAATTTGGGTTTTGATAAACGAATCGATATGATCCTTTATCTTCGCTTAGGCGGTAAGCTAGTGGGTCAGGCGGCGAAAATACCGATTCTCTACAAAGGAATTTTCGGAAAAGGGATTCCTTATATAGACCCTATTTGGCTGGGTTCAGTCTATGCAGGTTCTATCTTACTTGGTCCCTATCTTCTACCTTTGGGCGGTCCATATGGCGGAGGCGTTGCGGGCTCCGTAATCGGAGAATACGTTCGCGATTTGTGGGACGGAGTTAACGGTTTATTTGGCGGTTCCGACGACGATACTTCGAAAAAGCCGAAAGGCAAATAGTCCCTTTCCTTTAAAAGGCTCGTTGCTTGAGCTGTTCTTCGGACGGAAATATTAAATTTTGATTTAGTAGTTCGTGTCCCAAATTCAAGAAAGCTCTTCCCTTTAAAAAGTGAGAATCGCAGATTTCAGGTTTGGAATCGCAAATAGATGAAAAAACACGAGGCGAATTCACGGTATATTTTAGATTTCTATTTCCATCGACAAAATGTGTATAGAAAAGATCGCTTTCTATCCAACCGAACAAATTACCGTAAGCGAAGTACGCCGAAGTAGAATGCTTAGGAGAAAGCAAATCTCTTCCCATGGCGGAGAAGTATACTTCCTTTCCCACTAAGCCTAAAATAGTCGGTATAACATCCAATTGAGAAGCATATCGCTCATCGATGCCAGGTTGAATCCTACCCGGAGCATAGATCAAAAAAGGAATATTACGATCTTCGTAATAATCCAAATATCTATGATGCGTATGGTCCGCCACGAAAATGAAAATCGTATTCTTAAAGTACCCGGATTTTTTCGCCCGAGAAATAAAGTCCTGAATTGCCCAATCGGCATAGTGATAAACGTTTAGATATTCGAAATCTTGGACGGAAGAGTCGAAAATTCGAAATCTTCCTTCAGGAGCTCGATACGGATAATGCGTTGAAAGAGTGAGAGAAACCCCTAAGAAGGGTTTTTTAGACGCGGAAATTTTTTCATGCAGTATTTGCAATACGTCCGCATCGTCGTATCCCCATGCTCCCAATTGAAAACGATTCATTCGGGCTATTTCTTTTTCACCGATGACTGTATCGAACCCCCAATGAGGTATTAATGTCGCTTTATTATCAAAACTTAAATCGCCGCCGGTAACAAAGAACGTTTCGTAACCGAGTTTTTTAAAGATATTTCCGATTCCCGAAAAATTACCCAATACTTGGTGAGTTCGTACGACTGTGAGCCCCGGCCTGTCGGATATACCGGTCAGTACGGATAGCATTCCGTTCGTGGTTCTACCGCCCGAGGCAAAGAAACGAGTGTAGAATCTACCTTCCCTTAAAAGTCGATTAAAATGAGGGGTGAGCTCCCTTCCTGCGATTTTACCGTCGGAGATCGGGTTGATGAATTTTCCCGTCCAATTCTCTAAGAGTATCAATACTATATTGGGCGGCGTCCCGAAATTCGTTTGGTTTTGCTTTCTCAAAAGCGGGAATTTTTTACTGACGAATTGTGCTCCAGGATAGCTGATTTCGGTCTGAACGACGGTCACCGCCTGTTCCATTTCTAAAGCCAGATAATTCGGAATGGATTGGCTTTTTAAATCCATTATGGAAGTAAAAATACCGTTCAACGCAATATTATTAACAAAAGCATGGCTGGAAACAATCGCGTTGCTAGCTCTCAGAGGAGTTTCTTGAATTCCGCCTCGAATGGCTACAATCGAAATGATTAATAGAATACCGAACTGGATCGATTCCTTCTTCCAATTTCCCGGTTCATATCGGTAGGGATTATATTTCAAAAAGTAATAAGTCGATAACGGCAGAAAAATTGAAAATAAAACCAAGGCGGAGGCGATGAATATCGGGCTTTCTTCGAAAGCCGATTTAAGAATGACTCCGAGGTCTTTTCCGATAAATACAAACCCTTCGTAGCCGATATGTTTGTTGGCATTCTCGAAATAAATGATATCGGCTATTAAATGCGAAATCATCCAAACGCTCATTAGAATCGGAGTGTATCCCCAAAAAAAGACATAGTATTTGTAACGATTAAAATAAGGAATTGCGGATAACACCGCAAAGGCTCCTAAGAGAATTCCGATTACCGAAAAATCAAATCGCAAACCGACAAATAAAGCAAAGAGAATCTCCTTGAATGCTACGCCCTGCAGTCGATAAGAATAAATCCATAAAAATGCAGCTTTGTAAATGATCAGAATTATGCCAAAAAAAAGAGCGTAACCACCTATTAATTTAAGATTCGAAGGTAAACGTTTCATCGACTATTTAATATGAGATCGGGCCTAATTGACTGGAGCAACCCAAAAACAGTTTTATAGAAATTCGACGTTCAATCTCGACTATCGTGACACTAGTATTTTTAGTCCACAGTCGGTAGACTTAATTCCAAAACGGATTAGTTGAAATCTAAATCCAGCCCTTCTAATTTTAAAACTTCCAAGGCATTACTAGATTGAACGATGCCGGGGCGAATTCGATAATCGAAACTCATCTTGCCGTCTTTAATTTCCTCTCGGAAATGGCGTAGCACAAGTCCGTCTAAGCTAGCTAGCTCGAGGTCATGCGTCGTTACGATACCGAATACTCGGGAGCTTTTTAGACTTTTAAGAATCCCTTTGCAGGCTAGAGTTCTTTCTCGAGAATTGGTTCCCTTTAGGATTTCATCCAAAAGAACCAAATGCTCCGATTTTGAATCCGAAACTTCGGTTAGAATTTTTGCCAATCTTCTCACTTCGGCGTAAAAGAAAGAAATGCCTTCATCTACCGAATCCTCATTTCGAATACTCGAGTGAACTTTTAAAAGAGGGGTAGAAAAGTAGGAAGCCGGAACCGGCCCGCCGGCCATAGATAAAATTCCGCAAATGCCAACCGAACGTAAGTAGGTCGTTTTTCCGGACATATTAGAGCCCGTTAAAAGGAGCAAATCTCCCGGTGCGACAGGTTCTAAATTATTTGGAATTCTCTTTTCTGCGTGAATCAGCGGATGTACCAAATCCTTTGCCTCTATTTTTTTCCCATCTGATTCTTTTAATATAGTCGGAAAGGTAAAAGTAGGTTCGATCCATCGCAAGTTAGCGAGCGGCAGTAAAGAATCTAGTTCGCAAAGTTCTTCGAAAGCGGGGATAATTTTTTTCCCCCACTCTTCCCACCATTTGTCATATCGTTTCCAAAACCATAAATCGAATAGAAAAAGGAAATTTAAGACACTATGCGGTAATGGCGCTTGCGAGTATGAAGCTCTATCCGCGATTTTCCGAAGTTCTTTCCAGCATCGAATAAATTCTGCATCTGTCCAATTCTTCAGTAATTCCTTACCGGAAGTTCCGACTACTTTCGATCTTAAAACGTATCTTAATAATTTCCCTAGTTCGGGTAACGTTTCCGCCTGCTGAGCCAAAGGTGAGATCAACTCTAAGGATATATTTCTATAAATTCCAAAAAGCCCCAAGTTTAATAAGAAAAAACCGAAGCCCCAGGTTTTCCCTAAAAAAAGACCTACAAGAACGGCAACCCATACGAACGCGATCCAAAAAGGAAAAATGAAACGAATCCATCTTCCTTGATATGCTAGGGCTCGTTTCCAAAATTCCTTCGGTTCTTCCTTGAATAATCCGGCGGGAGGGGAAACCTCTTCCGGAACTTGTCTATTTTTATCGTAACGTAAAATCGAAGGAATATAGGACGGAAGAGCTTCTTCTTTAATTTCCTTTTCGGTCGGGATAGATGCTTCGTACAATCCGAAGTGACGCAAAATCTTCTGCAATACTGCAGATCGTCCCGAGAGAGCGGAAACGCTGCCTTGCCTTTCGCGAACAGCTGACGTTAGATCGGGATCTAAAAAGTATCCGAGAAATTTGGAGTACCCGGCAAGGGTGGAGGTCGTATCAATCCTGGCAAAAATACCTTTCTCACCAAGAAAGTCCAAATCTTTGGTCCAAGAAGGTAGATCCCGTTCCATCGAAATTTCCCGGTAGATCTCCCGTTTCAATTTCGGATAACCGTCTGCGTTCAAAGACAATCTTGCTTTTTGACGTTCGACAAGCCCGCGCCAAACCTCCAGACGCTTCGATTTATCCCTTCGCGCTTGATAAACTGCAAGAAGGCGATAAAAAGCCCAAAGAAAAAACAGGGATGGCAGATAGTAAATTTCGGAAGAAACCCGAATTATGTAAGCGGCGAAAATCCAGATAAGAAAGGCACCGAACGCGAGAAGCCTTAATGAAGATAGCAGACGTAATTTTTTTTCCTCGCGTAGGAGAAGGAGAGATATACGGGAAATTCTCCGTTCGACGGAAAACATCCGAGTTGAAATACTCATACTGCTGCTGAAACGTTTTCGTAGTTTTCCGACTCTCGACGATATAGTTCGTGATCCAGTAGGCGAACCAATGAGCCGAGATCGTTCATGACCCATCTGGAGACCATTCGACCCCTGTCTTTACCGCGGAATTTATCCACATAGACGTAGCCAAATAGATCCGTACCGTACTCGTAAACGACGTACCTACCCGATCTCCGGCCTGTTCGATTTTCCAGACGAATCAGCATTTTAACCGTTTTTACCTAGTACTTTCTTATCGTACAAGAAAAAAAAACCTCAAGTATTTTGCGAATGCCCCGAAGTATAGTTTGGGAGAAGGCTTCCTTTCCAAGGACGGAAAAACGGACCTTCTTTCTTTATCCCCCGAAAAGGGTCGCACGGAGGCGATTTATGATATATTCGGAAATGGATCCGGATCTCCGGAGTTCCTTTGCCAAAATAGGCAAAACCTTCGCCAATCTAACCAACGATACAGCCTTACCCGCTTACGGCTTAAAGGCTGGTAGCTTACTGGACACTAAGCAGCTAAAAAAGCTAGTTGAAATTCGAAAACGAAGAATAAATTCCAAGCAGTGGCAGAGATTCCAGAAAGATTGAAACCCGTCCAATAATTGAAAAGCCTTCCTTGGAGAAGGCTTTTCAACATTTATAGAGTAAAAATCTCCGAAATCAATATTTGGTCTTAGTCGAAGGAAGCTTGACGTTCAAAATAACGTCTACTGCAGTTACTTCGCCTTCTTTAACCACTAAATTCGAATTGTTCAAATTCAGATCCTCCGCAAAGGAAGCCTTAATTTCGTACTCGCCAGGCTTGAGATTCGTGAACCAAAAATTTCCATTTTGGTCGGTATTGAGTTTCTGAATTCCGGAAACGCTCGAAATTGTAGGCATATAAATCGGCTGGTTCAACACCGGATTATCCAGGGTTTGGTAGAATACCTTACCGCGAATAGCTCCGAAGCCCGTCATCGAAGCGATGACCTCTAGTTCGTTCTTCTTGTTCGGAATCACCGCCTGAGTCTTTTGCACTTCAGGATAATCATCTGCCTGAATTGTCACTTTATGAACCCCCGCAGGAAGGTCCTTCAAAGTCAGGGTATAAATCGCTCCAGGAACTAATTTGCCCATCTTCTTAACGGCACCCCAGTAAACGGACGACTCTGCACTGATTTTGGTTTCATATTCCTTATCATCGATCAAAACTTTCACCGCACGGCTACCTTGTCTTTTTTTACCCGTTGATAAGCGAATATCCGGTGGAAGATCAGAAAGTCCATAGGCTCTGTCTTGAATGATCGTCGTTTTAATTACGAGGTCGCCTTTCAGGTTCGTGGGAACGACCGGAGGTTCTTGCGGAGTAACGACCGGCACTACCGGATCAACTTTCGGAGGATCAACATCCGGAGTAGGAGTCGGCGTTACGGGTGGCTTTGTAGGCTCGACTGTAGGAGGCGGTTCCGGTTTCTTTTCTCCTGCAAGCAAAATACCCGAAGCATTTCCTGAGACTTGAGGAACTTGGTCGTGATCGAATTTTTTAGCCATCGCGACGGTGTCGTCTCTCGAAACGAAAAAGGCCTCCAATGCAGTAACTACATGGTCCTGATTTAAATCTGCAGTCGAAAGGGCCTTTCCGAAAGTATAAGTGAAGATCCCGTGATTGATGTTGCCGCCAACTTCGATGGCAGTTTGATTGTCATCAGCCGACGAGATGATCGCCTTGTCCTGAAAATAAAAGTCCTGAGGATCCTGGCGAACGGTTCCATCACTTCCTTGCGGAATCGGAACAGGCGCTGCACCTCGAGTCGCTCTTCCTTTTTTAGCGATTCCACCTGAGAAACAGCAGTCAAATACGAAAACGGTTTTCGGCGATTTAACGTCGCTGAGGTAATCATTTAGTTCGTCGTCGCTGAGATGAGGACGGTCGTAACATATGATGTAGTTTCGCATCCCGTTCTTCGCGTTTGCGTCCCTCTGAAATGCTCCGTGGCCTGAAAAATACAGAAACACAGTATCGCTAGACTTTGCTCGCGAAGCAAGGGCTTTGATTTCTTTTTGAATATTATCCTTAGTTACGTCTTTTCCTAGGATAATTCTAATATCATCGAATTTTCCTACGCGCTTGATTTCGTCATGTAGGTACGTTGCATCGGCTTCACAAAGGTTTAACTCGGGGATACCCGCCTTATTCCCTTTATAATTAGAGCCGAAAATGAGACCGAACCTTCTCTGTGCAAATACATCCGTAGAAAACAGAAAAAGAGAGATTCCGATTACTGAAATTAAGGATTTCAATCCGAGCCTCCTGGCTTGAGTGGGTCTCAAAGTAGCAAAAACTAATGGTTTGTCATTATTTTTTTGCCTTAGGTAGGGCGCTTTATACGATCAAAATTACGGATAAAAGGGATTATTTGGGGAATTTTTTCCAATTCCTTAGGTCAAATTCAATCCGTTCCTTGAAATAGATTAATCTCTAAATAATAAGGTCATCTAAATCCGAGAATTAAAATATGAAAACAACTCTCCTTTATATCATGGCATTCTTTTACATTGTAGCGGGTTCTCTCCATTTTTTAAATCCGGCCTTTTATCTAAAAATGATGCCTCCTTATATTCCGTTTCATTCGGAAGTAATCATTATAAGCGGCATCGTCGAAATTTTATTGGGAATATTCTTAATCCCTAAATTCACTCGCAAGCCTGCTGCATGGGGTATCATTCTTTTGCTGATTGCCGTATATCCCGCAAATATTCAGATGTTTTTGGATGCTTGGAAGTCGGATAATCCGAAATTATGGGTCACAATCGTTCGCCTGCCGTTTCAATTTTTATTTATTTGGTGGGCTTGGACTTTTACGAGAACGGAAAAAGATCACCGCTAAATAAAAAGGCCGGAGTAAATCCGGCCTTTCATCTAAGTTCAGTAGGAAAAAATTATTTTCCAAGCCACTTCATCATGCTACGAAGTTTCTTTCCGACAGTTTCAATAGGGTGACCGGCGTTCTTTTCTCGCATTTTATTGAATTCAGGATATCCGGCTTTAGTTTCGGCAATCCACGCTTTTGCGAATTTAGCGCCTTTATCTTTTTGAATATCGTTCAATACGTCTTTCATACGAGCTTTGACGCTCGCATCGATAATTCTCGGTCCGGAAACGTAATCTCCGTATTCCGCAGTTCCTGAAATGGAATAGCGCATACGAGCTAAACCGCCTTCATAAATCAAGTCGGTTATCAACTTCACTTCATGTAAGCATTCAAAGTATGCGATTTCGGGATCGTATCCGGCTTCGGTCAGAGTTTCAAAACCGGCCATGATCAAATTAGACAGACCGCCGCAAAGAACAACTTGTTCCCCGAACAAATCGGTTTCCGTTTCTTCTCTGAAAGAAGTTTCCAAAATTCCGGCCCGTCCGCCGCCTACACCTGCCGCATGTGCTAATGCGCGCTTCTTCGCATCTCCAGTCGCGTCATGATTGACTGCTATTAAGCAAGGAACTCCACCGCCTTCGACATACACTCTACGTACCAAATGTCCGGGACCTTTAGGAGCGACCATGTAAACGTCCACATCCTTGGGCGGCTGTATAAATTCGTAATGTATGTTAAATCCATGAGAGAAAACGAGAGCGTCTCCTTTCTTTAGGTTAGGTTCGATGTCGGCTTTATAGATATCGGCTTGAATTTCGTCTGGAGCCAGGATTTGAATGATGTCCGCTTTTTTTGCGGCTTCCGCAACTGAATAAACTTCAAAACCCGCTTCCTGAGCGTCTTTTTTAGACTTGGACCCTTCTTTTAGTCCGATGATCACTTTCAGGCCCGAATCTTTCATGTTCTGGGCTTGAGCGTGCCCTTGACTACCGTAACCGATTACGGCGATTGTCTTTCCTTTAAGAACGGAAATGTCAGTGTCCTGATCGTAGTATAAATTGGCCATTCTATGGTACCTCGAATCTACCTTAAGATCCTCTAGAAAAAGCCCGTTTTGTATCGAATGAGACGAAATTCTCCGAACTTCTTCGCGCGATCGCGCTATGCCGGAGTCATATGGGCTTCCATCCTGAGGACAGCGAGTCGAACCTGCGTCCCTAGAGGGTCCTTTTGACAGCACATTGCAAAAAGGCCCATTCCACAACCTAAAATTCCTCAGTAGCCTCTGGATTTGAGCAGCTCATTCAATTTCTGCACACCTGGGCCTTCCTTATCTATAGCAAGGGCAGTTTCCAATGTGGTCCGTGCCTCTTCCCACCTTCCGAGCAGACGATAATTATCGCTCAGGTTAACCAAATTGGCCAACCTATGTGGTTGGGATAAGCGAACTTTTTCGGCAGCACCGGTTGCGAGCGAATATTCCTTGAGATGCTTGTAGCAGATGGAAAGCAAAAACCAAATGTTCGGAGAATCCGACTCGACATCGAGATAAATTTCCAGCCACTTAGCGGCAACTTCATATTCCTTTTTATCATAATAAATTTGACCGAGTAATCGAATCGCCTCCTTGAAAGACGGCGCTAACTTAATCGCTTCCTCTAATAGAATTATTGCGGTCGAAATTTCATGTTGCAGGACCAAAGCTTTTGCTTCCGAAAATTTTCTGACTGCCAAATCAGGATACGATTGTTTCGATTCCGATACGACCGAAACAGTAGACTCCCGATAACCGATTCTAATCAAAGATAAATCGTCGGATAAGGCTCCTAATTTATGAATCTGATTTACTACCGAGTCAAGATCTCCCTTTGCAGTCTCGACCACCCGTAAAAATACGGTTTCATCCTCGTTCATCGTCCACGAGTTGCCTTCATTCGGGAGATTAATGTCGTCTCGCCCGTCCGACCCGACATATATTACGTCCCCAGGGGAGAGATTACATTCTAAAATCTTAAAGCTCATTTCGGAAGGAGAACCTAATTTTCGCAAAGTGAGCTCCTTTTCTAAGAAAGAAGCTACGCCATCCCGATATAAAACGGTCCAAGGATGTTCAGCATTAAAATATAACATTTTACCCGTGCTTTCATTGATTAAACCTAGAATCACCGACGCCATCATCACGCCGTCGAAGGTTCTAAATATGTCATCAAGTTCGCGATACGTATCGGTAATCCAATCCTCAGGACTGGTATCCAAAATTCTTCCTTTGCTTGCGGATCGAGCCATTATATTATTCATCGCGGTACCGAGAACAATGGCTCCCCCCGCGCCTTGCATGGATTTTCCCATGGCATCACCGTTAATGAAGACGATCCAGCGATCCTTATCGTCTCCGAATAGCAGATTACCGGTGATACAAATATCTCCACCTAATTCGGATTCCTTGTTTTTAAAGGTGAATTTCTTTTTTTGTTCAATATAAAAATTCGTACTAATAATCTGCGACTTATTCCAATTCGTCATTAAAGGCCGACTCAACAGGGAAGTCAGATAATAGTCCCCGTCCTGCTGTACCTTTAACGATTGAATCTCTTCCATCTTTTCGGTGACTTCTTTCGTTCTTGATTCTACTTTTTCCTCCAGCGTATCGGCATATTCTTCCAGCTTTGTTCTTCCCTCTAGAATGTTTTGAACCATATTATTAAAAGCATCGCTTAAATAACCGATTTCGTCCTGGACAAGGACGGGGATTTTAACGTAAAGATTGCCTAAATTGACTTCGCCCACTCCTTTTATGAGAGTGTTCAAGGGCCTTACCAAACTTCGATTGAAGAAGATCGGAAAAAGGGTAAGAATAACGATCACCAAAAATAAGGTTAGAATTGCGATCCATCGATTCGTCTCGTCTAGAAAGCTTCTATAATGCATATAGGGAAACGCGACTTGTAAAATTCTTCCCTGTTGCGTATCTTCAATATAATAGGAATAGAATAGATCGGACGGTTTAGGTACATATCTTTCTTTTCCTTGCGGTGTTTTAGGTATATTGATGGTCGGAATTCTTTTTAGAAAAGTTTCCGTAGTTTTGATTTTAGCTATCTCCGTCGCCGCTATATTAGGGTTCGGTTCATAACCGTCTCTCGCTAATAGAATCTTCGGTTTCTTAGATTCTTCGGAAATTGAAATCACGTACGCGATCGCCGTTCCGTCGGCTCTTCCTGTAGAAACGAAAGACAGCGCCTCTTTTAAGCTGATTTGATCGAATAATGATTCATTCCGTAAATTCAGAACCGTCGAGAACCCTTGAGCGAATACCAGGCTTGTTACCACAGTAATCCCCACGATTTTAGTCATAAAAGATGTTTTATCTACGGTATTGTTTATAAAGACGATCGTCAGCGAAAAATAACCGAGTATCATGAATCCGACATACAATTGCTGGAATATGTGAAACTTAATATAACCTTCTCTTAATAGAAAGTTCGAGATGATCGGAACTAAATACGTTAAAACCATCGCCACGGACATTTGAGTTAATGCTTTCTTTTCCTCCGCTTTGCTGGCCTTGATCTTTCGAACTTGAATAACGATCATTATCAGCAAAAAGGCTATCATAACGAGTGCGAGCAAGCCGCCTACGCCTGCCGGGTATGTATAAATCTGTCCTTGAAAATCGAAGATCGGTCTGCTCGTCAAAATTTGATAATACGAGTAAGAGACAACCGACAACGCAAGAACAACCATTATGCTCAAAACAATTTTAGCCTCCTTGGGTTTATCGTTTCGAGGGTAAAGATATGAAAAGACGCACAAGAATAGCGTTCCGAATGCTGCGCCAGGACCGGTTAAGAGCCGATGATAGGCCGCTTCAGGATAAGGAAAAAGAGCGGAAATCAAAAATCCAAAATTGATCAAAAAAACCCATAGAAATAAAACCGAAAATGCGGCCGTGTATTTGGCCTTATTCTTGAGAGTAGCAAGAAATGCAAAGATAGTGAAGGTGAATATGCAGCAAATGAGAGTGGAAATCGCCCAGGAATCAAAGTATAACATGGAGCAACGTTTCTAACTTTTTAAATATAAAAATCAAGAGTTTTCCTGTTAAACACCGAAGCTCATCTTCGATTAAAATCAAGATAAGACCCGTTCGGTTTTGCTGAATTGTTTCAGAATAAAAATATTCATTTGGAAGTAAGAGAGAAAAAAACTTCGCTAAACGTGGTTTAATCTTGAGAGGTTAACGTTTCTGCTTCTTTTTCCAAAATCCGTATCGTTTCCACAAGAAGTTCGCTTTTATTCAATAGTGAATCCATCGAAGATTGAAGTGTTGAAACGGCCTTCATAATCGAGCCCGAACCGGAGGCTTGTTCCTTCGATGCGGTTTCGATTTCCGACGAAAGGTTTCGAAGCGCGCTTAAACTTTCGAGGAAGCGGCTATTCACGGTTTTTTGTTCGCTCAGTAGATCGTTCAATTGTGCAAATCGTTCCAAAAAATTTCGGAATAGAGACTCTTGCTCTTCCACTTTGCTTGTTGCAGTTATAACCGATCTTTGCCCCTCCTGCACATGGCTCGTGCTTTCACCGATAATTTTCGAAATTCTATCGGCATTTTCTGAACTACTTTCGGCAAGCTTGGAAACTTCTGTTGCCACTACTGCAAATCCTCTGCCCGCGACACCGGCCCTTGCGGCCTCAATGGAAGCGTTCAAGGAAAGAAGATTTGTTCTATCGGCTACGTCGGACATGATTTGATTCACCTCACCTACCGATCGGAACGAGCTCCCCAAAGAATCCAACGAAAGACGCAGGGCTTCAACGAACTTACTTACTGTCTTTCCGGCCTCTAACACGATTTCCATATTCTTATTTAAATCTATGGAGTGGCCCGAAATCCTATCGATTAAAGTGTGAAGATTTCTACTTTCACCCAATAGCCCCTCGATCCTATAAAATTGGTCTTTAACGGTTCCTGCAGAATGCTCCGTCTGAGCCAGGAACTCCTCCATTGTAGAGCTAATTTCTTCAAACGAAGCCGCATGATTGGAGACAACTTCGGAAAGTTCCTCCGAGAAATCCCTAAGCTTCTTCGAATTCTCCCTTAAAGAAAGGGCAGACTGGGTCATTTTAAGTTTTCCTTCTTCCAAATCGGCCCTGGATTTTTCGATCGCCGCTGCCTTTTCCTCTTCTGCACTCTTCAATTTGGTAAAGATTGAAATCAAAGTTCTAACAATGAAGACGACCACTAATAAGAAGGCGATTTTTGTGAATTGCTCTGAAACCGGAGCATAGCCTGGTAAATTTACGATTTTTGGATCTTCGGTAAAAATCACGCCTGTAAGTTTTGCGTTAAAAATAACTATTATTTGGGAAATCGCCGCCAGGATGCCCGTCCAGATAACGAAAGAAGGGGAAAGTAGCAGTCCGGAATATATAATGTAAATCACATATATCGTAAAGAGAACGATTTGTCTGATGACGACCGAGGCTTTTAACGGATCCTCCCAGGTTGCACCTATCATGACTAATGTCAGCACGATTACGTCGAATAGGATGAATAGTCGCCCGAGAAAAGGAGAAACTCCTCCTCCAAATCGGTTTTTATAAAAAGAGTAAATAGTATACAATACCATGACGGAGGTTCCGCCAATATACATCGAATTCTGAAAAACCGTACTCAGTTTATATCCGATTGCGATCGATGCAAAATAAAGAAAAATTAATCCAAAGCGGATCCGGTTAATTGTGATCGGGCCGGTCGCAGCGATCCTATCCGCACCCATTTGAGTCGACATAACATTATTTTCGTTTCTCTTCATAAAGCTTTTACGATCTGATAATATGAATTTAGAATTGTATTTTTGGAAGAAATCGACACTTTTTATTCATCGATTAATGGAAAATCTGCCGCAATTTAAAGAAAGACAGTACTATTTAGGCGTATTTTAGAAAAAACATATGGAGCTAAGAATGTCAGAGCATCGCATCCACCTAATCTGGAAAAAGGGGCAAGAGGAATTTAAATATGAAGTCTATGATCGTACTCATTCCATTCTCTTTGACGGAGGTCAAGAAATTCAAGGCTCTTCGACCCCCTCTACTTATGGAAAAGCCGAGTTCGCAAATCCTGAAGAAATGATAGCTGCAGCCCTCTCTAGCTGTCATATGCTTACGTTTCTTGCCGTGGCAGCAAAGCGTAAATACGTAGTTCTCGAATACGAGGACCTGGCGGTTTCCACGTTAGATAAAAATCCAGAAGGAAAGCAATCCGTCATAAAAATCGATATTCATCCGAAAACCAAATTTTCAAAAGAAAACGTTCCGACCGAAGAGGAATTAAAACTACTGCACGAGCTATCGCATAAAAGCTGCTTTATCGGAAATTCGATCAAATCCGAGGTTTTAATTCATCCTATTCTTTTGGAGAATTAAGATTCTCTATTATCGAGATTCTCGCCCGATTTCGGTTTACGATCTATGTATTTTCGAAGTACGTCTCTAGTTTTCAAAATCGCTTCGTTATCTGGATCCAATCGCAACGCTGAATGAGTCATTACCATCGCACGGTCATAATTTTTCAAAGCGATGTAGACTTGAGCCAGATTCATTAGGTTTTTAAGATGATCCGGCTCTCGCAAAAGTAGTCGCTCTCCGAAATCTAGCGCTTTTCTGAGTTGTCCCGCTTTTCTCGCCGCAAAGGATGCTACGTATAGGATTTCCTTATCAACAGGTTTTATATTCAGATAATCTTCAGCATAACGAGCCGCTTTAGAGTAATTTTTCATTTTTAGAAACAAACGAATAAAATTCTTTTTTACTTCCGGAATCCTACTGTTTAAGGATTCAGCCTGCTCTAAAAATGATATAGCCTCGTCGATTTCCTTATTTTGAGAAGTGTCCTTAGCCTTCTTGAGAAGTTCTCTAACTTTCTCCTTCTGCTCCTCTTCCATACGGCGCTGTTCCGGGTCGGCTTCCTTAAACGACAATCTAATCAAAGATAAATCGTCCGTGAGATGACCTTTGCGAAGGATTCCATTATAAATTTCTTTTAAATCGCCCTTGGCTTCTTCGACTAGCCTTAGAAACAGGCGTTCATCATCATTGATGATTCTTCCACCCTCGGCGTCGGTCCCGATCAAAATATCATCCCGTCCGTCCGAACCGGCGATTATCACATCTCCCGGTTCCAATTGGAAGGTTTTAATGAAGATTCGCCCTTCCATTCCAGTCGTACCTAATTTACGAAACATTAATTCGTCTTCGATAAAACTAGCGATGCCGTCACGATAAAGTACGGTCCACGGATGTTCGGCATTAATAAAATAGAGGACACCGATTTCGTCGTCGATTAAACCGATGACGGATGAGACCAACATCGATCCGTCAAAACTTTCAAAGACTTTATGTAATTCTGTGAAGGCGTTTTTTAGCCACCTCTCCGGAGACTGCGCACGCATAGACTCCACAATTCTAGTTCTCTCGATGATCGACTCAAAGACGGCGCCTAAAACCAAGGCACCACCTGCTCCTTGCATGGACTTACCCATCGCGTCGGCGTTTAGAAAAACCGTATATGACCGTTCTTGCAGTTCGATATGGTTGGAGATATTTAGATCTCCTCCAATTTCATCTTTATAGCGACGGAACGTAAACTTTTTCTTTTGCTCCATCAAAAAGTCCACTTTCACGTTTTCTTGAATGGCTTTATTTGAACCTAACGGCTTGATCAAAAGAGAGGTTAAGAAATAGTCTCCGTCCTGCTGCTGCTTTAATTCTCGCACTTCACCTAAAGTCTGTTCGAGCTCTTTCGTTCTTTCTTTTACTTTTTCCTCTAGTTCGTTCGCATACTGCTCGAGTCGCTTTCTCGCGGCCTGAATGGATCTTGCCATTCTGTTAAATGAACGGGCGATAAAGCCTATCTCATCCTCGACCCTCGGTGTAAGACGATAATCGAGATTTCCGGAATTCACCTCCGTTAATCCGACTACAACCTCGTCCATCGGAACGATTAGAGCGTATTGAAAAAAGAATCTAAACCCGATCGATACGATCAGGATTACGGCGATCAAAGAGGCGACAAGAACCAGAGACGGCTCATGCAAGAATGCTCTAAGCGTCTTATATTGGAATCCTACCTCGTAAATTTTCCCGTTTTTTGGGTGAACGAAATAATAAGCGACGTAGAAAACGGGTTTTTGATCGCCTACATTATAAAATTTTGTTCCACGATAAATCCGTTCTCCCGCGTCGCGAATCACCGCTAAAGAAGATAGAGTCAGAGTGGAAATTTCGGCTTCGGATTTTCCTCTTTCAATCTCGTCGCTTATCCTTGATTTTACTTTTCCAAGCATTTCCGAAAGTCCGATCTCTTCCGATTGAAAGAGTTTGCTAATTGCAGCCTGGTCATTTTTCTTCGGAAGATGGGAGAATTTACTTCGTATTATGGAAAGTTTCTTTCGTAATGTATGAAAGAAGGAAATCATCTCGGCGTCCGAAACTTCTTCTTCTTTTTTACTTGAGAGAAATTGTCGAATAGCTTCCTGATATCCGTAAAATTCCTTCGGCGCGTCCTTCAAAATTGATTTCGATTTCTCCCAACGTTGCCCGGCAGGAAGAGTTCCTAAATTCGTCAGAAGGTTACTAAAATGAAAGAATCGGATTTCGAGTTTATCTTCGGCCACGAACCGGGAATCTTTCGCTCCTTGTTCGATTTCAAATTTGTCGTCACCAGGGTCGTACGAAATTTCGTATGCGAAACCTTCCGGCTTCTCCTTATCCATTACGACAAGTTTGGTCTCTCTTATTTTTATTTGATCGAAAGAAGATTCATAGCCGTTTAATACCGCGTATCCCACTAACTGAAAGACGAGCAGGAAAGTCGCCATCGTTATTCCTACGATACGACTCAAGATCGTTGTTCTTTCCTTAGTCGTATTTACATAAACGACCAGTATCAAAAATAGTCCTGTAACCAATCCTAAATCGGCGACTTGTTGATAGACTGCTCTGGAAATCGAACCGTCTCGACTAAGCGCGTTCGCAATACCCGGGAGTATAGTAATTACGCAGTAAGAAAGCATAATATAGATGACCGAGCGGCGTTCTTTCCCCTTTTCGCTGATAGCCCTCCAAATTCCGGCGACTAAGAATGATACGTTATAAATTAGAACTAGAAGCGAAAAGAGTTTATAGAAAAGATGGGTTTCGAAGTCCCAGTAATGACTTCCCATTACGAAAGTTCGAACCGACTGAAGGGAAGCGATTATATAGAATCCCGTCGTTAGGATTACTCCCAGGTAGAGCACGGCATATACTGACAGTCCGAGTTTCAATCTCTTTGGTTGCGGAAAGTAAAAGAAGAAAATTAACAGCTGCGTATAGCCTATCATCGGAGTAGGAATGACGATCCATCGATGAAAGATAGACCATTCTTCATAGGATACGAAGCCTATAACATATCCAAGATGAAAGACAAACGTGGCTAGGGAAGAAATCCCCAAGTGAAACGCAGCTTTACTTCGATCTTTAATGGTGAGAAAAAAGAGAGAGACATATAACGCAAAGAGGGAAGCAAGCAGGGAACCGAAAAAATAAAAATTAAGATAAATTTGGTCCATAAAGAAGGGTAGCCTAAAAAGAATTAGATTAAAACAACGATCGTCAAGGAAAATAGTTTTTTATTCGATGCCTTTGTCGGATGTCCTACAGTAAGATACCGTTAATCTTCGCAGCGAATGCTGCAAAATAGAAACTGTGGCCAAAGAGTATCGAATGATAGACGGATATTTAAGGAAAAAAATAACAAAATCGATCCGATTCAAAAATGGGCTCGTCAGATTTAGCCCTGTCCACCCCAGCAGATATATTTTAGCTCTTGGTATTCTTCTATTCCGTATTTAGAACCTTCTCTTCCAAGACCGGATTCTTTTATACCTCCGAACGGGACTTGCTCGGTTGAAAGCAAACCTTCGTTTACCGAAACCATTCCTGCCTCGATCGATTCGCTGACGCGCCAAATTCTAGCCGGATCCGTCGTATACAAATAGGATGCCAAGCCCACTTTACTCGAATTAACGATTCTTAACGCCTCTTCTTCAGTTTTAAAATGCAATATGGGAGCAAGAGGTCCGAAAGTCTCCTCCTGGAAACAAAGAGATGATTCGGAAACGTTTGAAATCACCGTAGGTTCATGGAAATTGCCGCCTAATTTATGAGGGTTTCCGCCTGATAGCAATTTGCCTCCGCGTGCCAAAGCATCCTCGACATGCTTACGCATTTTCATCAATGCTGCGGAGTTAATGAGAGGGCCTTGTTTTACATCTTCGTCAAAGCCGTTCCCAACCTTTAGTTTACTCGCTTCTTCCGCGAGAAGTTTAGAAAATTCCGCTGCAACGGGAGCTTCCACTAGAATTCGATTTGTGCAAACGCAGGTCTGTCCTGTGTTTCTGAATTTAGAGAGAATAGCCCCTTTAACGGCTTCCTTTAAATTGGCATCGGCAAAAACGATGAAAGGGGCATTTCCTCCGAGCTCTAACGAAACTCTCTTAACACTTCGCGCTGCCTTTTCTAAAAGAATTTTTCCCACTCTCGTAGAGCCTGTAAAACTGATCTTACGCACGATCGGATTTTCCAAGAATTCGTCGGCGATATGTTCCGGCTGACCTGTTACGACTTGAATGGCGCCAGGCGGAAAACCGGCCTCCTGTGCAAGAGCTACCAATGCTAGTGTGGAAAACGGAGTAAGTTCGGACGGCTTCGCGATGACGACGCATCCGGCGGCAAGCGCAGGTCCGGCCTTCCTTGTAATCATTGCGCTCGGAAAATTCCAAGGAGTCAAAATCCCCGAGACACCGACAGGCTCTTTCCAGGCGAGAAGACGAAGCTCCTTACGATGTGTAGGGATTATATCGCCGTAGGTTCTCTTTGCTTCTTCGCCAAACCATTCCAAGAACGAAGCTGCATAGTCAATTTCTCCTCTCGATTCCGATAGAGGCTTCCCTTGTTCCCATGTCATAATTTTGGCAAGATCTTCCTTATGAAGGATCATTAGATCTGCCCAGGTGCGGAGGAGCTTAGCCCGTTCTTTGCCGGTAGTCTTGGACCATCTTTTTTGTTCTATTTCAGCAAATTCGATAGCCCTTTTTACTTCCTCTCGCGGAAGGTCCGGAACGGTCCCTATCTCGGTTTCTGTAGCCGGATCGAATACCGAAATCGTATTTGGCCAAGAGTTCCAATGACCCGCATAAAAACAGGAAGTTCTAAATAACGAAGAAGAGGCGAGGTTTGGATGATTCATAATAATGCGGAATAATTTTCTCAGTAACGGGCTTTGACTACAGTTTTAGTAAAAAGTTATTTTTTTTTATTAAATTATAAACAAAAAAAGGGATACATTTTAATCATTGATAGTTAACTAACTTAATTATCTGAATTGAATTTAAAAACGTTTCTCAAAGCCTTGTCATATGAGCATAAAACATCGGTACTTAACAACGGCTCTATTCTTATTTGTTCCGTTTTTAATCGACTTGGAAGCCGTAACGGTTCTAACCACCAGCGGTCGTACTTTCGAAAGGGTGACGATCGAAAAAGAAACTGATACGGAAATCGAGATCATCGATAAAGACGGTGTAATTTATCGAATTCGAAAAAATAAAATCAAACAGATTTCTCCTGATTCAAAGGAAGGCCCGGCCGAGTTCACGACCGATGAAAGTGTTCCGACGGGAGCAGTAAAAAAGCCCTCGCCTGCCGAAGCTTTACCTGAACATTCCTTACTTTTTTCACAATCCGTCTCTAACGACGGTGCGTTTCAGGGGGTGGATTTATTCGGTGAAAGACAAGCAAGAAGAAACGGAACTAAATATAAGGATTTTTATCAAGCTTACTTTCTAACAACTAGCATCGATTTATTAGGCCTACCGAAGCAGTTCAAACTAGGTATGACCATGATGAATCCGTTAGTGGATCGATCCAACACGGACGCCGATAACTTTGTTCAATCGACGCCGGGAGGACCGGATCAAAGTTATTTGATCAACCAATCTCTCGCGACCGGAACTTTGCAATATGATCCAAACCAGGTAAAAACTCGAAAAGAAAAGAACGGCTTATTCGATTATCTTTTTACCAGAGCTATGTACGAACATGAAACGAAATTGGGCGCTTTTTCGGCGGGATTTTTGTTCATAAACGCCAATGACCCCGTCTATGTGATGAGAGGATATTGGGTCATAGGATGGCGTCCTCCGTTTCTTGAGTGGCTCAATCCTCAGCTTTCCGCTAATAATAAAATGTTAAACGATTATGGTGGAATCTTTCAAGGAACTCATAACTATCGACTCTCGCTTAGCCATGAATTTTTTAAAGGAGAAACATTTCGAATAACTCCTAGTCTAGTCGTCGGATACGCCGATGTGAACGATAATATCGATCGGAAAAAGGGAATTAGCGATATAAGCCCTAGATTGCAATTCGATTATGGAAAGTTTTTTTTCGCGGCAAACGCAATGTTTAGAGCGACACCTGCGTTAGTAGACAACTCCACGTATACTCCTAGCAGCGGGGTTTATCCCGATACAAACCCGAACGACGGTAAGACGACGGATCCTTCCAAAGTCTACGGGTATAAGAATGAATATATCGTTGATTATCTCTCTGCCATCGCGCCGAACGAATTCGTACGGAGGGGTTTAATCGAGCATTATCAACAACAGCATATAGCTCATTTTATATTCTTTTATAATATCGGTTACACGATTAGGATCTAAAATTACTAGGACCGAAACCTGAAGATCGGTCCTTGCCACAAGAGTAGGTCGAAGGGCTTCTCCTCGACCTATCTCCTCCGCGATACCTTTCAGAATATAATCCGATTCGTCCAATTTAGAGTTTTTGAGTCATTCCCAACATTTTGGAAGCGACTCCATAGAAAGGAATCATTCCCTGCTTCCCACCGATATTTTATGCGTTTGATTACTTAACTCTTTATCATGAGGAATGTAAAGAGCATTAGTATGAACGAAAGAACCCCTCCGACACCTGCACAGTTAACTAAATGATATCATTCTAAAGATTTAATCTTTGAATTCCGCAGCAACCTGATCGATATATACATAAATATTTTATAATATATTGGTCTATTCCCGACGCGTCCTCACTTGTTCACCGTTTTCCGGATTCCATTACTAATACCGTTCGTCTTTTTGACTTAATGCAACGTCTATACGCTTCTGCCAAAATCTGAATCGATTATAATACAATTAACGTTAAAATGAACATTTGTTTTCTTTTCGTCTTTCATACGATTCGGACTAAGCGATTTGAATTATTAACTCAATTCATTTTCCTACTTGACTGATAGTGAAATGAGATCTTTACTTAAATCTCATTTTTTAACAATCATTCTATGGAAAGGGAGAACGGTCATGGTGGATTTACCTAAAGTTTGTGTGATTGGTGCCGGCTCTAGCGGAATTACGGTATGTAAATCTTTACAAGATAAAGGAATTCCCTACCACTGCTATGAAAAAGGAAGCGATATAGGCGGGAATTGGCGTTTCAATAATGACAATGGAATTAGCAATATTTACAAATCTTTACATATCAATACTCATCGCGATCGCATGGAATATCGCGACTATCCGATGCCACCCTGGTATCCGGAATATCCAAACCATGAGCCGATACAAAAATATTTCTTAGACTATGTGAGTCATTTCGGTCTCCGGAAAAACATCTCGTTCAAAAACGGTGTTAAGAAGGTCGAACCGCAAGAGGACGGAACATACTTAGTCACCACCGAGAAAGAGCAGAAAAAATATTACGATGCAATAATAGTCGCCAATGGACACCACTGGTCGCCGCGCTGGCCGGAGCCGAACTTTCCTGGAAAGTTTAACGGTAAGATTATACATTCCCATGATTACGTTGACCCCGAACATCCGATTCAACTCGTCGGTAAGAGAGTAGTCATTCTCGGAATGGGAAATAGCGCGATGGATATTTCCGTCGAATTGAGTCGCCCCGGAGTATGTAAGAAAGTTTTTCTATGCTCTAGAAGAGGCGCGTGGGTAATTCCTAATTATCTATTTGGAAAGCCTCTAGATAAATCCACTCAACTAATTCCTCCCGGAACACCCTTCTGGCTAAAAAGGATGGTACTAGGATTTATCTTAAAATTGGGAGTCGGTAAAATGGAAGATTTTGGACTGCCAAAGCCCGATCATAATCCGGGAGAAGCGCATCCTACTATCTCTCAAGATATTCTAGTCAGACTAGGCAGAGGAGATATCATATATAAGCCCATAATCCAGGAGTTTAAAGGAAGTAAGATCAGATTCGCAGATAATTCGGAAGAGGAAATAGATGCGGTGATTTATTGCACCGGTTATAATGTAAAATTTCCGTTCTTTGACCCTAATTTTATCGATGTTCAAGACAATCATTTACCTCTCTTTCATAGAACATTCAAGCCCGGATTAAATAATTTATTCTTTATCGGACTTTATCAACCTCTGGGCGCAATTATGCCGTTAGCCGAATTCCAGGGAAAATGGATCGCCGAATACCTTGCGGGAAATTATCGGCTTCCTAGCGTTCCGGAAATGCAAAAGCAAATTGCTAAGTACGAAGACGCAATGAGAAAACGATACGTTGCATCGGCAAGGCATACGATGCAGGTTGATTTTGAAGATTTTCTCTACTATATGCAAAAAGAATTGAAATCTGGTAAAGTCCGTGCATCAAAAGCTGGAAATCGACTTCCAATTGAAGCGAAAGCCCAACATAAGACTTCGTCGAAATTGGGTAGTTTAAACGGAAACGATCACAAGGTTTTAGGAAGAAATAAAAAAGGTGCTTTGGCAAAAGTTTGAGACTATAGCGGCAAGGTCATTGATGGCATTGCCAAATGAAGTACTTCGAGCCTTCGGAGAAGATGTTAAGAGAGAGCGGGTCCTAGATCCTAAAGTCAAAGCGGCTTTATTACTAGCCAAAATCAAACCAAGGCTAGAAAATCTCCCGCCCGTTCAGGCAAGAACCCTATTTGAATTTATCGTATCCCTCTTCGACCTGCCCAAGGCAGAGATCGCCCGTGTCGAGGATTTTACGATTGCAGGCGTTTCGGGGAGGGTCCCGGTACGTTTGTATTCTTCTAGTGATCGTTCCGAACTTCTGCCCTGCCTTATCTACTATCACGGCGGGGGTTTCGTTATCGGAAGTTTAGAAACCCATGACCATGCATTGCGATATCTCAGTCGTTTAACGGGTTGTGCTATTCTCGCCGTCGATTATAGACTCGCTCCGGAGCATGCATTTCCGGCTTCTTGGGAAGACGCATATTCGGCTTATAAATGGGTACGAAGTAGCGGGAAAGCTGTAGGATTGGATCCTAAGAAAGTTGCAGTCGGTGGAGATTCTGCAGGCGGGAATTTAGCGATCTCGATCTCGACGAGGGCAAAGAAAGACAAGATAACTGCTCCTATTTTTCAGATTTTATTCTATCCATGGATAGATCTGTCGCAAGAAAGAAAGAGCATCGAAGAATTCGAAAAAGGTTATGGTTTAACCAGGGATCTCCTCAGATATTTTAAAAAGCATAGCTTCGCAAATGCAAACGATTGTTTAAATTCGCTTGCAACTCCGCTCAGACTATCCTCATTCTCCGGAACTCCTCTTACTTACATTCAAATTGCCGGGTTTGATCCGCTCCAAGACGAGAATTTTGCCTATGTCGACTTATTAAGAAAGGCCAATGTCGGAGTCGAAGCAAAAGTTTATGGCGCACTTATTCACGGCTTCGTTAATTTGGCCGGAAAAATTCCCGCTGCAAGAGAACCTTTAATGGATGCCGCGGTTTGGATTCGAAAAGGTTTTAAATTAAAGTGAGAATGAAATGATTCGGCAAAACAAACCGTTTCTTTACAATATAATCTCTTTCTAATTCTACGAAGATTTTCGCTTATTACTTTGGTTTAAAATGCTTTATAAATTTGATTTTGCTCGACTGATTCGACGAACCCCTTTTTTTTCCCCGCAGTTTTTAATAACTCGATTCCGGGATCTGATTCGAATACGATATGGAACGTATTCTCGCCGATTTTTTCAATTCTTATGATTTTAAAATCCGGTAAAAGTTCTTTTAGCCTTTCCGAACCAGTTCCTTTCCTCAATGTTAAAATGTATTCGTTGCGAATTGAACTTTGAGATTTTTTCGATACGATTTTGTCTTTATCTCCAGCTCCTTTCGTATTCGTGCCCGATTCATTCGCGTTCGGGTTTCCGTCTAAACCTATCAACAGGGAAAAGAACAGAATAGCTTGCCAGCCCAAATAACTGAAAATTCTCATCATGCGATTATATAATTCAAAATAACCTCGTTCGTCTATTCCAAATCAAAGTTTAAAATCTGGTGTCATACATTACTTCGTTTCTATTAAAATTTTTCGAATTCGACAGCTTATTTCTCATGGAAAATTGATTTGAAATTTTGAAGGTTCATCTAAGAAATTTCAACATGCGTTCTCGATTCATCGTCTATTTTTTACTTCTATCGTTTCTTCCTGTGCGATTCGCAACGGCATTAATTCCGACAAAACCTCAAAAGCAGGATAAAGAAAAAACGGAAAGAAATCGGACGACAAAATCTCCGGATAAGGCTTCCTGTTGCGAATTGGATGATACGTCCCAAGAAGATCTCCGATTAGTCAGAATCTGCCTAACCAAAAACCAAACACGTTTTATCTTTAAGTATGCTGCCCCTTCCCCCTTCGCTTGTACGATCCTGAGTAACATAACTTTTCGGGATGCTTCAGGTAGGATTTACGAACCTATTTCTTCCGAAGGAATTCCGGATTGCAATTCGCAAAAACGATGGAACGTTGAGGAATTTATTTGGAATTTCGAAAGAATAAATCCAAAGTCTAAATCGTTCGATTTATTTGAAAAAGAAGTCGCAGGCCTTTCCGCTTGGAGCTGGAGAGAAATTAATCTTGAGAAATGCAATCTCGAATAGAAATTAATTCTTCTTAACCCTTGTGATTAAAAGAATATAATGTGAATATCGAAAGCATTCTCTCTAGTACCGAACGTAACGTAATCAATCTACGGAGTTAAATTTTAAAATGGATAAACCCAGAAGCTACTGTTCTTATATCCGTTCTTTAGGCCCGAATGAGGCAAATGAACACAAAGCGTATCATAACACTGAATACGGGTTTCCATTGGAAACCGACGACGAACTTTTCGGTCGCCTAATCCTCGAAATAAATCAAGCTGGATTATCATGGACTACGATTTTGAAAAAGAAGGAAAATTTCTACGAGGCATATCATAGATTTTCCGTCGAAAAAGTATCCAAATACAAACAAAAAGACGTCGATCGACTGCTTTCGAATGCGGGAATCATTCGCAACAAACTTAAAATTGAAGCGACAATACATAATGCAAATGTAATTCGATCCATTCAAAAACAATCCGGCAGTTTTTCCTCCTGGTTGGATTCCCATCATCCGAAGTCGCGAGATGAATGGACTAAACTATTTAAGAAAACTTTCAAATTCACTGGAGGAGAAATCGTAAATGAATTTCTTTTGAGTACCGGTTATCTTCCTGGAGCCCATGATTCGGATTGCCCGACTGCAAAAAAAATTTCCAGACTTAAACCGGCGTGGTCAAGAGTTAAATAATCGAACGTAAAATCGTAATGAATCGACCGCCGTTCATAAAGATCAAGTCAGTAAGGGAATTCGAAGAGCATTATTGGTATCGGGAAGAACTCCGTCGAATATGCGCCGATTTAGGTATTCCACTCTTTGGAACTAAAGTCGAGCTGGAAGAAAGACTTAAAGCTTATATTAAATCGGGCGATATCGAACAAATTCGATCGCAAGGAAGACCGAAGATTCCAGCTTCGAAGCGTAGGCAGAAAAATCCGCTTAAAAAAATCACCCTTAATTCTAAGATACTTTCGGATGGGGTAAGGTTCGATTCCGTATTTCGAGAGTTCTGCCGAGCCTACTATGGTAGCAAAAAATTCTCTTTCACGAAAGCCATGGCCGAAGCCGTGCGCGATGCGGAAAAAAGTGGCAATGTAAATTTGACCGTTGCAGACTTACTAAGAATTTATGAAAACCCTCCTACAACCCCTCGTCCGGAAGATACGGTCCTGCGATGGAATCGGTTTGTGAAAGACTTTCATGCAGATGAGAAAACACATGCATTTAAGAACAAACTGAACATTGCCGCTTTCATTTGGGGAAAAGTAAGAGACCGCTCGGGAAGCAAACGATACAATTCCGATCTTTTATCGGAATTTTTCACAGAAATTTCCAAAATAGAGAGATCTAAAAAGTAATCGATCTCATGCTCCTTTTTCGCTCGCCGAAACGAGCGATTCACTATATAATTAAGAAATAGAACCGAATTATCGATTTATGCGCACTACAATTGGTATTATAGTATTACTTTTTTTTCTTTCCGGACTTCCCTTATATGTCAAAGGCAATGATGAGAAGGAAGCATGTTTAAACTGGGAAAAAACGTTTCCGAATGTGGACTCGAAACTTTCGCTGGAGGTGAGTAGTTTTCATCTCCTCCTTTCGCCTCCCTCAGTCGCTATTATGCAGAGTCGTAGACTGGGAGAAGTCGTCGCAAAAACTTTAGGTTCGTATAAGATCGCGAATCGGGAAATCTTAATCGAATTTGATTTTCAAGCCGATGATCCGGATGAGTGTAGCACTAATTGTAAAGACCAGAGCTACCGAGCAAACTTCGACTCAAGCGACGAAGACCCATATAAATCCTGTATCCTGTCCTGTCGAAAGAACTCCGAGTTTCGTTACGGAAAAGATAAGTTCAGAGTACCGCTTGTATTTAGAATTTTTAAGGATGAATCTTCTACGATTCGAATTGACGCCTTAAGTTATCGCGACCCTCATCCGATTGCGGGAAAGATGGCGTATATATTTCCGCATTATTTTGCCGGAGATCCTATAGGATGCGCTCCTGCAGGAATTACTTGGGACTAAATCCCAATATATTTAAAAGAGGATGAGAATTTTTTAGGTTGGGGTACTTTTCGGGAATTCCGGACTTAACTCAATATCATGCAAATCTAATTGTGATTTTAATTGTGCGATTTTTCTATACTCCTCTCCTTTTTCCGGGTCGGTCAGGATTATTTGCAATAGCTCCTTCTTACCTTCTATATCTAAATTACCGGAAAGATAAGATGCGAGTAAATCCTCGAAGCTTTCTTTCTTTCCAGTAATTTTTCGCGTCATATCGATTCGATCCCATTTTCCTCGAGAAAGGTCCTTAAAATTCTGAATGCACTTAACAATCTGCGACTGACGGTTCTTTCAGAAATTTTTAATGCTTCTGCTGTTTCTCTAAGAGTCTTTTTTTCTAATTCTTTTAATAATATTATACTCTTTTCTGGTTCGGGAAGACGGGAAATTCCTTCTTTCAAAAAGGAATTTAAATTTTTTTTCTCTATTCCCGATGGATCTTTATCATTTCCGGCGGAAAGCTCCGGGAAATTATCAATATTGATAGAGATGTTGTTCGATTCTTTTTTCGAGCGATTGAAAAGTTTAAAGTAGAGATTTTTGCCGATGGTGCATGACCAAGAGGAAAAGCTACCTCTTGAAGGATCGAACCTGTGCATGACCTCGTAAGCCTTGAGGAAGGTTTCTTGAGTTAGATCTTCTGCAATTTCGGGACTACCTGAAAGCTTCAGAAGGAAATGATAAACCGTATTCCGAGAAGATTCATAATATTTCGAAAATTCCTGTTGAGAAAGGCCTTCCATTTTTCTCTAAATACGGCAAAATCCAAGATTCTGGCTAACTTTTACAAGAATCATAGTGGACGGAAGCATAAATTGACTCGATCTTTCTCGACTCTCAAATGAGTAGAAAGAAAATTTGGACTCGGTGAAACTTCCCCTTGTACATCTTTCTTTTTATATCCCTTTTGGGCTAAGTCAAATAACTTTGATTGGAGGAAACTCCCTTTTAGTTAATAAAGAGAAGAATTTGAAATGTTAAGCAAATTGCAGAAAGGAAATTTGTTATTAACTCATAATGGATAAAATTCTTTTTCACCAGGACAGAATCGTCTCGCATCCTTCCGTTTGTGGCGGAAAGCCGGTAATAAAAGGAACTTCGATACGCGTTTTAGAGGTATTGGATATGATCTTTCTCGGATTCGGTTTAGAAGAAATCTTGGGTGAATATCCGCAACTTCTCGAAGAGGATGTTAGAGCCTGTTTACAGTATGCTTCGAGAAGGTTACATTCTCCTCTTTTAGAGAAAGCTCTTAGCCAGGGCTGGGTCGACAATCGTGACCAACCATATCAAATATGTAATAAATGATTTTTTATTTTCTCTCACCAAGAATCGGACCGCCGATCTTTTGCATCATTCTTTCCTTTGTAAGGATTAAATCTTCACGATTGTCCGCTGCCATTTCCGCCGGACCGTCTAAGTAAATTGCACCTTTAGGACAGGCCTCTTCGCATAAGCCGCAAAAAATACAGCGAAGAAGATCGATTTCGAATTTCTTTGCAAATTTATCTTCCGGATGAAGGTGTTGAATCTCCGGAGTCACAAGTCCCGCTTCGATATGAATCGCGTCGGCAGGGCAAATCCACATACAGCAAAAACAGCTAGTGCATCTTTCTCTTCCCTGCTCGTCACGTTTCATGGTATGCATACCACGAAAGCGAGTGGAATATTTTCTCCTTTTTTCCGGAAACTCGAGGGTCACCGCCCCTTTAAGAAAAGCGGCTTTTATAAAGTGTTTTAAAGTGATCCACAATCCTTTTCCGATGGAATATGAATAAAGTTTTTGGTACCAAGCCAATTTATGTTTGGCCGCTACATTTACGACATTAATGGTTCCCAATTGCAGCCTCCTTTTGCCCTGAACACAATTCGATAACGCGATCGACTAGCTCGGAAAAGAATTCTCCGGAAGAAAGTAATCCTTTAGGAGGTTCCATCGACTTATTAAAGGTTTGATTCCAGCCTTTCTTATTCGTAAAACTGCCGTTCTGCTCCGCAAATGTCTTGATCGGAATTCCAAAATTCGCGGAGGAAATTCCATCCGTTAGATTCGTTTCTAAAACTATCAACGTTTTCGGTTTTACCCGACCCAATACGTCCGAAACATTTTCCTTGATCACAAAAACGAGATCGTATTCTTCCTTTGAGATCGAAGAAAGCAACGATTCAAGGTTGGATCCCGAAATAAAATTCGCATCGACGGCTCCCTTTGTATTAGGATGAGCGTCGGTCGTGTATTGAAAGTCGATTTGCTCCGGATCCTTATATTGTGCGGCGGAGACACGAGCTTCTGCCGTAAACGGTATGCCGGCTTTTTCCAATGATTTTTTGATCGATAGAAGGTTTTGATCGGATTCGTGAGCGCCACCAAGGATTGCAACTTTACTTGCTTGAGAAACTTTCAGCGCGATCGCATCCAGGATTTCGGCACTAGTACTCGGATTTCCATTCTTATAATACGCGAATAGGCGGTTATTATTCAGCCAATCGACGTCAAAGCGTCCTTTATCGCAAAGGAAATATTGATCCTTTTCCTCGTCGATTCGAGGCATATAGCGATACATTTTATTATCGCGCACGTTCGTATATGTCTTGCAACCGGTGCTGCATCCGGGGCAGATCGACTCCTCTGATTTATACCACCACACTCTAGATTTAAAAAGCGTTTTATTGTTTAATAAAGCTCCAACAGGGCAGATATCCGCGAGAGCTCCTTGGTAATTATGGGAAATCGGCTCTTCCTTAGCTAAACCGATAATCGAATGATAACCTCTTTCGAATAACCCGAGATTCGATTCACCCACCAATTCTTCTTCAAATCGAACGCATCGATAACATACAATGCAACGATTATGATTAATGATTAGGTTCGTGCCTATTTCTTCTTGGGGAATATTACGTTTTTCAAGAGTGAATCTTGAATTTCCTTTTCCTTCGTTGAAAGAGTTATCCTGCAGTTGACACTCGCCCGCTTTATCGCAAACGGGGCAATCAAGAGGGTGGTTTGCGAGCAAGAATTCCATCGTCCCTTCTCTCGCTTCCTTCACTCGAGGACTGTTGGTGACGATAGAAAGGCCTTCCGTGACTTTAGTATTGCAAGCTACTTGAAGTCGAGGAATACCCTCGATCTCGATGAGACACATCCTGCACATACCGACTACGGATAGTTTCGGATGAAAGCAGAAAAAAGGAATATCAACACCGACATCTTTTGCTGCCGAGATCAAATTCTTCTTTTCGTCGACCTCGTATTCGATCCCGTCTATCTTTATCTTGACCACTCGGACCTCCGTTTCTCCGGCCCTGTCAGGCACAATGTCTCAATGGAATCGTACTATTCTCGATTGGCAACCCGTTTCTTTCCGGGTAAGTATTTCACTTTAGCTAGAATTTCAACTCGTTATAATAGGAGGGAATTTTTGCCCACTTTTTGAACCATTGCGGATTCATTGCCCTTTGGTACAGATAGGCGTCCACGAGAACCAAATTTACGGCCGCTTCGACTATGGGAACCGCCCTTGGTAGGACGCAAGGGTCATGCCGTCCTTTTGCCTCTAAGACCGTCTCCTGTCCGGCAAGGTTCACGGTATTTTGTTTTTTAAATATCGTAGAGGTCGGCTTAAACGCGGCGCGAATTACCAATGTTTCCCCGTTGGAGATACCACCTTGCAACCCACCCGAGTTATTTGTACGAGTGCGAACTCTTCCGGTGGCTTCCTCGACGTAAAATTCGTCGTTATGCTGGCTTCCCGTTAATTGAGTTCCGGAAAAACCGGATCCGACTTCAAAGCCTTTACAAGCCGGAATGGACAAAATCGCCTTAGCTATGTCCCCGTCCAATTTGTCGTAAACGGGATCACCCAACCCTGGTGGTAAATTATAGGACGCGCAGCGGATAACTCCACCCACGCTATCTCCTTCCTCTTTCATTTTCAGAATCAGAGATCTCATTTTTTCCGCTGCCGAAATATCGGGGCATCGAACCTCGTTACCGTCGACGATATCTCTCGTTTTCGGATATTGGCTTTCGGTAAGTCGAGACTCTATGGACCCGATTGTGTCCACCCATGCGACGGTTCTTATTCCGAGATCATCCTCTAGTATCAGTCTAGCTATGGCTCCTGCAGCGACTCTAGCGATAGTTTCACGAACGGAAGAGCGGCCTCCGCCTACGTGTGCACGAAAACCGTATTTTGCTTGATATGTATAATCGGCATGAGAGGGCCGAAAGGTATCGCGTAGGTTTTCATAATCCTTGGAAATCGTATTTTGGTTATTAACGATTAATGCAATCGGACTTCCGATCGTCTTTCCTTCGAAAACACCCGATACGACGCGAACGGTATCCGATTCATCCCTAGGTGTCGTTAGATTACTTTGACCCGGTCGACGACGATTCAGGTCTTTTTGGATCTCTTCCAATCGAATAGGAATCCCAGCGGGAACTCCCTCGACGACGACTCCGACAGATTCACCGTGTGATTCCCCGAAAGTGCTAATGCGAAATACTTTACCCCAGCTTGAAGGCATACAAGTACCAGAAAACAAGAACCCCGCGGCGGAAGAAAGTCCGTTTCCTTGATTATGGGGATAAAAGAGTTTTGTCTTACGCGACAGATTTCGGAGCGGTTTGCCGGTAATTTCTATCAATAAGATCAAATAAAGGAGGATCCAATTCCGGAGCTATCATATAGACGACTCGTCTCGGATCCACTGCGTTTCCTAAATTAAAAATAGCTTTGCGCCGATCAGGACTAAACGATTTCCGATCATACCCCGCTATGCGAATTTTACCCTTGTTTGTTAGGATCGGTCGAATCGATCCGATTCGTTCCAATAGAGGACGTGTTTGATTCCGATTAATTTCCTTAATAACGCAGGTCTCGAAATGGATTTTGCGCTGGGAATCTGAAGAAACTACGATAACGTAATCGCCGGGATTTAAAACGCTTCGATTTTCGCATAAACTCAATGCCATAAAATCGAAAAAATCTTTTACCACTTTTTCGTTATAAGAAAAAAAGCTGTTATTCAGAATGATCTTCATCGACGTGATCGAATCGTACGCTTCTCGCCAATCCTGTTTCGAACTTAAAGAGGCGAATTCTCCTGAGATTGATATTATTGACGGATCATCTTCGCTATACGTATTCGATTGCAAATACTGAATTTGTTTTTGTAGGTCTTCCACCAATATCGCACGAGTCGGGTCATCCTTATATTTTTCATAATACCCGAGAAGCTTCTGAAGTAATATGGCTGTCTGAGGATAATTATTATTCAAACCCTCGCCTTTATACGGTCTATGGCTATTTAATACGGCCGATTTAACCTGTGGCTGAATCGTGCTTAAATTAGCGATCATCAAATAGCTAATGATCGGATGATTTTTCACATACTCGAATTCTTCCTGGCTTAGATCTTTATGGACAGGTAATTTCATCCTAGATTTGCCGATATCAACCATGTAGGATGCCATCATCAGATTGATTTGTTGATTCTTTGAAATTTCCGAATCTTTGCTTGAAAGAGCCTTTAGTCCTCGAAGTTTCATCGCCATGGAAATGATGGTGCGCTTTGTAAGAATTTCCGAGTCCGTTTCAACTCCCGCGCCTTTCATGACTTCGATAACGTTTAATAAACCCATTTCCATATCGGAACTAGATGCAAAGTCTTCCAGAATTTCGTTGATCGCTTTTGAAACCTTTCGGACGTGATTACCGTTCAACGGATAATCGCGAAGCTCCTTCAATAAAGAAGACGCGTCGGTCGCCAATTGAACCGCAAGGTCAGGATTAACTAATTTTATGAACGATACTTTTCGGCCATGAACAGAATCTGGAAGATCGAATTTTATAGTTACTTTATCCCTCTCCGATATTAGAAAATAAATCCCTTGGGCCTCGAATTTTTGAAGACGATTGATATCTGCTTCAGAAGCGTTGTTCTTTCGATGAATAAGAATTTGCCCGTTCTTATTGTAAAAATCGACCGGGATCGCTTCTTCCTGTTTAAAGCGACGAATAACGTCATCATTAAATTCGAAACGCTCTAATCGCGTTAGATCGCCTGTGTTTGAAAAATTCGTGGGTTGATTCATTCTTCTCCCGCTTATCACCTTAGGACTATACTGACGGCAACCGGAAAAGCGACCTGAGTATATCAAGACTCGCTAATATCACTAGGAAATAAGAATGCTAACGCTTAGAGCAAGAATAAATTTCCGGCTAAGCGAAATGGGTTTTAAGAAATCGGAGCTTTAGCGGTTTCGTCGGTATCGGTCGTTGCCGACTTAGGATATAAAAAGTCGCGGGCTTTTTTATCCAAGAAATCGAAGAACTCTTCGTCGATTTCCGGATCTACTAGATAAATGATCCGTCTCGGATCCGCGTTTCGTTCTAGATTGAAGATTGCCTTACGTCTGTCTAAATTCAAACTTGTTTTCTCGAAGCCTGAAATCCTGATCTTTCCGTTATTTGCAAAAGTCGGTTTAATTGTACCAATTCGCTCCAACATAGGACGGATAGAATTTTTAAAAGACTCTCTAATTACGCAAATTTCAAAGAAAACTTTTCGATTCGAATCTTGGGATGCAACTATGACATAATCGCCGGTTTTCAGGAACGGTTGGTTTTCACTGAGTGAAAGCCCGACATGATCGTAGAAGTCCTTTAGAGTTTTTTCATTGTACGCAAAGAAACTATTATTTAAGATCAATTTCAAAGCTTTAACCGCATCCATCGGATTTCTCCAAGGCTGGGCGGTCGTTAACGAGGCAAATTCCCCGGCGATCGAAAGCGTACCGATATCATCGTAGTTAAGCGCATTCGTCAAAATTGTCTTAACTTGCTTTTGAATATCGCTAACTAAAAGACTCTTTCTATAGTCATCCTTATATTTTTCCCGATAACCTTGGAGTTTTTGTACGAGTAGTTTCGTTTGCGGATAATTATTATTTAACCCCTCGCCCTTGTGAGGACGGTGATGATTCAAAACGATCGTTTTCACCGAATCCTCCAATTCGGGGATATTCGCTATCATCAAGTAACTAATAATAGGATGGTTCTTAATATATTCCAGTTCCTCCGCTTTTAAGTTTGCGTGAGTGGGAATTTTCATCTGAGTGTAACCGATATCCGCCAAATACGACGCCATCATTAAATTCATTTGCTCGGCTTTCTTGATGTCCATATCGGTTTTTGTGAAAGCTTTCGCGGTTCTAACTTTCATCGCCATCGCAATCACGGTTCTTTTAGTAAGAACCTCCGAATCGACCGATGCTCCTACGTTGGACATAACCTCAAGAATGTTCACAAGACCGGTTTCCATATTTGGAGAAGATTTAAAATCTTCTAATATAGAATCGATGGACTTTCCGACGTCTTTAACGTGTGCACCGGATAACGGATACTTTTTAATCTCTTGTAGGAGATCGGAAGCGCCCTTTGTCAAATTGATAGTGAGTTCCGGATCTATTAACTTTTCGAAAGAAGGGTCTAAAGACGAATTTCTTCTTCCGGAGCCGGGGCGTATCTTACCGATTTCCGCAGCTAAAAAATAGATACCTTGTTTTTCGAATTTTTGAAGACGATTGATATCGTCTGCCGAAGCCATATCTTTTCTATGGATTAGGATTTGTCCGTTCTTGTTATAGAAGTCTACCGGGATAATCCTATTTTCGCGGAAATGCTGGATTACCTCCTCAGTAAAATCGAATTTCTGTAAATCCTTGGATGAGTCCATCTTCCGGGCGGAAAACTCCTATTTAAATAGTATCGGTTCTTAGTTCGTCAAAATACGCTTTAAGACTCTTCCAAAAGGCGCATATCGGTCAGAAATTAAAAAAAACGAAATTCCGCAGAATGGAGAAATGATTACAAATTCCGACTCGAAAATACCGCTTAATTATACTATCTGAGACGAGCTATCTTTCGTCTATCAAACTTGGTTTAAGCTACTTTGAAGAATATATCTTCGAACGCGCTCTTCGACGGATGACCCCGCAAAACCTGTCTCTGTACGCGAGTCGGTTAATAGGAAGGTATCCAGAGCTTTATTGGTCGTCCCATCGGTACGAACCTCGCCGGATAAAATATTGATTCCGAGATCCTTTAAAACGCCGGTCACAAAATACAGAAGACCTTTTCTATCCGGTGCTTCCAAATAAAATTTCGTAGCGGAACCGTCAGGTAAATCTTCGAATTCAAGTTGAGAGTCTTTACTTAGATAGAATGTGTTCCGAATATCGATTTCGCTCGAAGTTTGGATCATTTCTTCCAAAACTTTCTCGTCGGAGAAAACCGAAGACATAAGAATACCTAGCTTTGAGGCCTTAATTCGCGAATCCGTCTCATCGGAACGCAAGAGAAATTCATCGTAGCTGATGAGGGATTCGCCTTCCTTTACGGTCCTAATATCCCCGGAAAGGATCTCAAATCCCATAAAAAACATGGCTTTAACCATTTTATGAAGAGTACCTGGGGCGGTTTCCGAGGTCTTTAAGGTGACCCGATAAACCCCGTATTCTTCTTTATAATTGAATTCGATCATAATTCCGCGTTCAGCACAAAATACTATTTCGGGAACAAAAAGACACCCAAAAACTAATGTACTATTCTAGACTTCAATCAAGTCTAAAATATATACGACCTTTTTTCCGGATTCTGTCTCCTAAATTTTTTTCCATAATGAGACAGAAGAGTGGGGAAAATCTTTCACCTTCCGCTTTCCGTCCCGGCCACTATCAGAATAATAGGAAATTCCAGGACTACGTTAGGCAATCAAGTTCCTGCACCCTTAATCCGAACAGGGCAATAGGGGACAAATTTATGACAAATAAACAGAAATTCAAAGACGGCTTCCGTTTGGGAAAAAATCCCGCTACGTTCCCGAACAACCCAACCAATGCACCGAAAGCTCCGCCTGGAAGTCAGGCGGCCAGAGGATCGTATTCCTCATCTCTCGGACCCAATTTAGTCTCGGGAGATATGTCGCAGGATTCCCCTTTGCTGGTTTTACGAGGATTGGCTCGTTTCTTCAGAAAATACAAACTCAGATTGGGTGTAGTACTCGGACTTTTATTAGTGGAAATTTTGGTTTATTCCACGATTCCTTTTTCCTTCAAGTTTCTAATCGACGAAGCTATCATTGGAAAGAACCAAACAGTACTTTATATTACCGGAATTTTATTAGTCGGCGGAACAATTTTAATCACCGCCGTCGGAACAGTTCGAGATTATTTATACAACTGGGTTTCTGCGAGAACGATTCGCGATATGCGCGAAGAATTATTTCTGCATTTGCAAAGAGTCAGTTTGGATTTCTACGGGAATGCAAGAATGGGAGACATCCTCTCTAGATTCTCTTCGGATCTATCTGCGCTTGAGAACGCGGTTTTAGCCGCTATTCCATGGGGAATTTCTCCGATCCTTGAGGCAATTTTCGGGACAGCTTTATTATTTGCTCTAGATTGGAGACTCGGCGCGATAGCGACGCTAACGTGGCCAGTAACGTTTCTTGGGCCGATCTTTTTCTCGAAGCGGTCCACTCAAGCAAGCTATGATCGCAAGGGAGAAGAAGCTAAAGTTTTAAATGCGGTAGAAGAATCGGTGTCTGCCCAAAACTTGATTCGAGTTTATGATTTGGATAAGCTTTTCTGGGAGCGATTCCGTGGAAATTGCGATCGGCTATTTAACGTTTCTTTAAGATTAGGACTTACCAATTCTTACTTAGAACGTTCCGCTTCCGGCGGGATTTTATTGCTGCAAGCAGTTCTACTGATTTCAGGCGCTTGGTTTGCATTTCACGGATTAGTCAGCGTCGGATCGTTGGCTGCCTTCCTACCTCCTTTTTTAAATTTGAGCTATTCCCTTCTATATGTCTCGCAATATTTCCCGACATTAAATCAAGCGAGCGGGTCGGCCAAGCGAATACTGGAAATTCTGCGGACTCCCGTCTTTGAACAAGACGTTAATCGTTCCGTTTCTCCATCCGAATTTAGAAACATGATTCGCTTGGAAGATGTTCACTTTCGATATAAGGGTAGAAATAAGAATTTAAACGGGGTCGATCTCGAGATACCGAAAGGAAGCTATACTATCATTCTAGGGCCGAGCGGTTCAGGAAAAAGTACCATCTTTAAAATGCTTTTAGGAATTATCGAGCCAAACCAAGGTAATATCACATTGGACGGCTTGGATTTGGATAAAATCCATAGACCTGCCTTACATTCGTTGATAGGAATCGTATTCCAAGATACGTTCTTGTTTCACACTAGCATTTTAGAGAATATCCGGATGGGTTGTCCGAACGCTAGCACGGAAGAAGCGATAGAGGCGGCTAAGCTTGCGGAAATCCATGAATTTATTTCCTTATTACCGGATGGGTACGAGACTGTCGTAGGCGATAAAGGAACTAGACTTTCCGGCGGTGAAAAACAGCGGATCGCTTTAGCTCGCGCCATGGTTCGAAATCCGCAGATCCTATTACTGGACGAAGCTACGTCGGCATTAGATCCCGTTACGGAAGCTAGGATTCTTAAAACCCTGCAAAAATTGCGGGAAGGAAGGACTATCGTTTCAGTGACCCACAGATTGACCGGCTTACACGCCGCAGATCAAGTGCTTGTCATGAAAAACGGAATCCTAGAACCCTATCATTCGTCCGAAACGGAGATAGCTCCTATTCCGGCTATCGGACTTTAATAGATTTTATTCCGATAAACAACAACGAGATTGATTTTAAAGGAACCGAATTTTTCTTATTCTTACTATGCTAAAAGTACCTACCTATGTAGCCGACTCCCCTATCGGTGGGCTGGGCCTCTTTGCAGGCCGGGAAATCGAACCGGGAGAATTAATTTGGGAATACCATCCTAAGACCGTTTGGATATTAACTCGGGAAGAAGTAGAGTCCCTTCCCGAGCGCTTACGTGAGTTAATTTATACTTATTCATATCTTTACGAAGGAAAATGGTTTTTCTGCGTTGATAACTCCCGTTTTATGAATCATAGTGATGATTCCAATACCCTGGAGGACAAAACCGGAGTGGAAGGAACTAGTAATCCGATGGGAAAAGACAGGGCCGTTCGTAAAATAAAAGCGGGCGAAGAGCTAACTTGTAATTACAAACAGTTCGATCAGAATTGGAACGAAAAACTTCCGTCTTAATAGTCGATTTTTAAATCTTTAATTTTCTTATCTAGAGTATTTCGGTTAATACCGAGAAATTTTGCTACTCTAGTCTTGGTATATTTGAATTTTTTCATTGCGTATTTGATCAACCGCGCTTCGACTTCACCCACGACCACTTCCATTGCCCGTCCGTCCAAGGCATCTAAATGCGCCGGAGAAAACCGGGAACTTGCGACTTCCATAGAAGTATCCGGATCTCCCACGTCGATGGACTCGCCTTCATCTCCATATAGAATTCTCCCGTTGATTTCCGAGAAATCCTGAATATCCAGCATTTCGGACTGAGAAAGAACGACGGCCCTTTCGATAACATTTTCCAATTCTCTAACGTTACCCGGCCAGCTATAGCTCATTAATAGTTTATGAGCCTCTCTCGTGATACCTTTTATTTTCTTAGTATTCTCGATGGTGTATTTCGAAATGAAGTGATTGATTAATAACGGGATATCTTCAGGACGATCGCGTAACGGAGGCGTCACCATGTTCACAACGTTCAAACGATAAAATAAATCCGCTCGGAATAATTTTTGACTGATTAACTCCTCTAAATTCGCGTTTGTTGCGGCGATTATTCGAACGTCGATCTTTTTGGGTTTAACGGAACCGACAGCTTCGATTTCCTTTTCCTGTAAAACACGAAGTAGTTTGGATTGCAGATTCAAATCCATTTCTCCGATTTCGTCCAAGAAAATCGTACCGGTATCCGCCATTTCAAATTTTCCCTTCTTGTCGGCTACTGCACCGGTAAAGGATCCCTTCTTATGACCGAAAAGTTCCGATTCCAATAGATTTTCAGGAATTGCCGCACAATTTATTTTAATGAACGGCTTATCTGCGCGAGAGGAATTATAATGAATCGCGGAAGCTATCATCTCTTTTCCGGTACCGGATTCTCCGGTGATTAAAACGGAGGCGCGAGAATCCGAAACCAACTGAATCATCTCGAATAATTTTTCCATCGGTTTGGATTTCCCGATAAGCGAACCGAATTTATACTTATTCTTCAGCTCTCGTTTGAGTAAAACGTTCTCTCTGGAAATCTCTCTCTTTTCTTCGTCGATCAGTTTTTGAATCCTAATCGCCTGATATATTATCGAAGCGACGACTTGAAGAAAATCTAAGTAGGTCTTTAAATCCACATATTTCTTATGAACAAAGAAAACGCTGACCACTCCGAGTACATCGGTATCTGATTTTATCGGAGCCGCCAAAAAACTGACGTTTTCCGGGTTGTTTTTGAAATGAGTCACATTCCCCATTCGGTTTAAAAAATTATCATCATTAACGATCGATTCGATGATAAGCGCTTCGCCCGATTCGTAAACTTTTCCGGTAACTCCTTCACCGGGGAGATAGACCCCTTTTTCCATTTCATCGGCATTAAGCCCGTAAGCACCGGTGAGTTTTAAAATATTCTTCTCGGGGTCGAATAGAACGATTGAACCTCTCTCCAAATTTAGAGATTTATCCAAGCGTTCCATAATATCGTCGAATATTTCCTGCAAAATAAGCGTCGACGTTACCGTTCTAGAAATATCGATCAGAACCTGTTGAATTTTATTTTTCTGTTCAAGCTGCCTAAACGTTTGTAAGTTTTTGAATATCTGAGCGGCCATGTTGGCCAAAGTAGATACGAGTTCTAGATGCTCTTCCGAGAAGGCTTGCTTACGACTTGAATCCAAAGAGATAACACCGATGACCTCGTCTTCGACGATCATTGGTACTGCCAACTCCGAAAGAATATCGTCCTTAATAGAAATATAATGCGGGTTTTGCGTGACGTCATTGACGATCATTCCTTCCCCGGAAGCTGCAACAATACCGGTTATCCCTTCTCCGACTCTAAGCTTTACCTTTGTTCGAACGGAGGGATTCATTCCGCGAAACGTAACGATATCTAGAACTTCATCCTGACGATTGATAAGCATTAAGGAGCCGGAACCGACTTCGCAAATCTGGATGCATCGTTCCAAGATTAGATCCAGAAGACGATCGGGGTCCAAAGTGGAATTCATGGCTGTCGCCACTTCTTGAATATGGCGGAGTGGACTTGGTTTTATGTAGCCTGACATCTGCTTAAAAAAGGTGCGAATTGATGATTTTCACGTCAAGGAAAAAATCTTAAAAATCAAGCAAGCGGCTTCAAAATAGTTCAACTCGTCGTTCTTTTTCCGTTTTCTACCTCAGTTACCTGAAGTTTAAGCGCTTATTTTTTGAGATTCGTTTGCGAAAACGATTTCCTTATGAAAGAAATTTCGTATCGTACCGCAAATGTCCTGCGTGTTTTGCGGCGAAGAACGGATTCCCGATGGGATTTTCCAAACCGGTAAGTTCTTTTGCAGATCCTGCACTCGAGAATGGATCCTCGAAAAAAGAAAGAACACACGCGCTCGCCCTCCCGACGGACCTAGTCTTACCAACGAGGTCCTTTTAGAATTTCTATCCTTATTCAATACAAGTCCCAGCCTCGACGACCTTCTTCAGAACTTTACAAACCTCGCTTTTAGAAAACTTGGTTTACCCGGAATTTCAGTGATGGTCTACGAGCCGCGACTAGATAGGATTCTTGTGAAGTCCTGCAAAAATAGACAAGGGCCCTCTTTGGAACGCTTGGCCTTTCGAATGGAAATTAGAAAAGGCGAGGATAGCGGACCCTTAAGTCAGTGCGTGGAAACATGCCAATCGGTATATTATAAATTCATAGAACAAAAGCATAAACAGATCAAGCAGTACGGTCGCTTAAATCAGGTAGTGTCCGCTCTATGCGTACCGATTCATCTAAAAAAAGAAGTTTTAGGTCTTATTAACGTCGATTATGAGAAAGATGATCCTTACCAAGTAGAGAAGGATAAATATTTTTTAGAACTGATCGCAAGCCAATTCGCTACTACTTTAAAGAATAGAATTCTTTTCGAAGTTTCTCAGACGCAATCTCGAAACTTCCGTAATTTACATTCCGCCGCGCTAAAATTAAGCAGCTTAGGATTTAAGTACAGGACCGAAATTTTTAGGGTCATACTTTTATCTTTAACCGAGTTTTCCGAAAACGAGATATACGGAATTCTTGAAAAACATTCCTCCGATGAAAATAAGAATTCAATCAAAGGCCATTTTTTAACGGGAAGTCCGACAGCTCCCGAGTTAAAATTAAATAGAGAGCTAAAAGGGGACTGGGAAATTCTTTCCAAAATTAGGGACGAAGACGGAGTTTTACTTTTAGATACATCGGAATTACCAGATTGGAAACGGCTCGGTTTCGGAAAAAAAAATTTGGCGCTCTTACCCGTTTTGAATGCGGAGAATTCAAACATATGGATTCTATTAGCGAAAGATCCGACTCTCCATTGGAGCCCTGAAGAAGTTGAAGTACTAAATGCATTTGCTATTCAATCGGGAATTTCGATCCAAAATTTCAATTTGTTCCACCAGCGAGCCGAGAAAGAGAGGATGGATCGAGAAATCGAGATAGCAAGAGAATTGCAAAGATCCCTTCTTCCGAGAAAAATTCCGGACCAAAAGGGTTATGAATTCGGAGGCTTGATGATTCCCGCAGTTGGTGTTGGTGGAGATTATTATGATTTTATAACGGACCCCGCCGATAACGAAACTTACATTTGCATCGGAGATGTAAGCGGAAAAGGAGTTCCAGCAGGAATAGTGATGGCGACGGTGCGAACGGTCATCCATTCGTTAGTTCGGAGAAACCCGAGTACATGGGAAATTATCGGAACCGTAAATACTTACTTATATCAAAATTACTTTAAAGATTCGCTATTTCCTAGGTTCATGTCCCTGACGATGATCCATTGGAATCGTAACGAAAATCGATTCCTATATAGTGGCGGCGGTCAAGGAAGTATTTTTGTTTACAGAGCTTTATCGGGCTTGTTGGAAGAAATCGCGACCGGTGGTATCGTTCTCGGAATAGATCCAAACGTAACGGAGTTTGAAAATCAGGGCGAATTCTCACTTGGTAAAGGAGATTTTTTCCTAATGGGGACAGACGGAATTTGGGAAGCCTTGAATCCGCACGGCGAAAGATACGAAATGGAACGACTGAAAGATTGCATACTGAGAAACCGCAACGAGTCGTTACCGCTTCTATTGGATAAGATTCTAGTAGATATAAAACACTTTACCGGAGAGCGGGAGCAAGCGGACGATATCACCTTAGTCGGCCTCAGGCGGTTAAAGTAAAGAAGATGCTTGAGGAAAACACAGTACTCGAAAATTCATTTTCCATTTTATGGGAAAATTTGAACGAATATCAGGATTTACTTCGATCCAAAACTGCAATCATCGCATATTCGGGTGGAAAAGATTCCTCCTTATTGCTGCAATTTTACATTTGGCTGAAAAAGAAAAATAGATTATCGAAGGATCCGGTTCTTTTTCATCTAGACCACTCTATCCGAGATAATTCGACGCAAGAAGCATCGATTGTGAATTACTTCGAGAAACTCGGATTTCAATTCGTCGTCAAAAAAAAAAATATTCCTAAGTTCTCTCTCAAAACCGGTTTCAGTCTTGAAGAATCCGGGAGAACTATCCGATACAAAAACCTACATCGCATAGCGGACGATTTGCAAGGTTATATCGCCACTGGTCATCATTCCGAGGACTATCTGGAAACTGTGTTCATCCAACTGATTCGAGGAGGGGGATGGAATTCTCTAAGAACTTTAAATGTTTTTGAGAATAACCGGTTCCGGCCTCTTATGCTTCTTCCCGAAAAGGACAGAAAATACTTTATCGAGAATCCGAACTGGCCTGTCTTTGAGGATGAATCCAATGGTTCACGCTTGTTCCTTAGAAATAGAATTAGATTGGATATGATTCCTCTCTTATTAAAAGAAGGCGCAAATTCGGAAAAAATATATCGGAATTTCCACGATTTGGAAACACCTCGACCCAAATTAAAAGGAAATGGCGCTGAGTTTTCCTCGGGTGAGGAAATGGTCCGGAAGATTTCCAGGCAAATTTTAGAATCGGAGCCTCCTTCGATTTGTAAATATGTTATAGATTTACATCTTAGAAGCTTACATTTACATCCGGTTTCGAGTAATTTTCTGAAAGACCTATTATCCAAAATAGATTCCCGGTCTTCCTTTTCTCTGGAAAATAAAGATGCTTGGTTTTGGAAAAGCGTTTCGTCTGATCTTTATATTCTGTCAAAAAATGCGCTTTTTTTTCGGGAATTTTCATTCGACCCCAAAATTGGATTTTTGCGATGGAACGGTAAAACGAAGAGAGTCCCGGGAGATTGTTCTCCTATGAATAACCTAGAAGGCGATAAAATTCGGCTGGGGGGAATCCACAGGGACCTATCGGAGTTACTACGCGAAAGAGAGATTCCGGTTCCGGTCAGAAAAATGCTACCCATTCTGAAACGGGACGGGAAAACTGTAATGGTCTGTCTCCGTATGTGGGATGCTAGGATCGAGGATATCGTATCCGATGATTTCCGGGGAGCGTTTTTAAGTTAAGGGGAGAGTATGTCGGAAGAGGTTCAAGAAACGAAACCCGATCCATTCTTCCGGGAGGTAAGATTTTATTCCTCCTATGCCGATGCATCCAAAGTTCCGTCTCGGGGTATTCCTCACATTGCGTTTGCAGGTCGGTCAAACTCCGGGAAATCGAGACTGTTAAACGCCATTGTTGAACGAAAATCCTTAGCCAAAGTTTCCGCCTCGCCGGGTAAAACCAAACTTCTTAATTTCTTTCTCGTATCAAAATCTTTGTATTTAGTCGATACGCCCGGATTCGGTTATTCTGCCAATTCGCATAAAGATCATGAACAAATGATGAATTTGCTGATGAACTACTTAAATACTGCGAGAGATCTAAAATGTCTTTTTTTACTTTCGGACGCCCAAAGAGAACTACCAGAGGAAGAGTTAGAGCTGATTGGAACCTGTTTTGAGCGGGGAATGAAACCCGTCTTAATTCGAACGAAAGTGGATAAACTGAACCAATCCGATCTTTCCAAACTGAGAAAGAAAATGAAGGCGATCCAAGGGCTTTACCCGATGCTTGAGGTCGTACTCGTATCTCCAAAGTTCGGAAAGGGACTCCCTGAACTTAGGAAGATTATAGAGACTATGATGAAGACGATAATTTTACCGACTGAGGAAGAGCCTATTCCCGACGAAGCTCAAGGGCAAGGATAGAGGAATTTCGCGCTAAGCGTGACCTTCAATAAAGTTTCCGGAAAACTCGAGCCCGCCAGCGCCGTAAACTTTCCCAGCAAACTGAATCTGTTTTTCGTTCAATTCCTGAATCGTATCTAATGTTTCCTTTAAAAGAGCCTTCAGTTTTTCTTGACTCAAGGCCATTTCCAACTTACGTTTCTTTTCCACCAATTCCATATGACGACGCGCTTCATCTTCTTTGCTATTTTGCGCATCGTCGGCGACAGTAACGTTCTTATCGATACCATCTAGTTCTAATTCTATTTCGTGCAATTGGGATAGTATTTCCCATTCTTTGTCGGAAATCAGGCTGGATCTTTCGTTTCCCGTTTTTGAAGCGCGATTTTTTTCATTGTTTCCAATCTGACCGTTATCGGTTTTCTCTAAACTTTCCGGGAAAGCATGCTTTTGATCGTCCGTTTTTTTTACGGTCGTAGCACGAGTTTCACCGGCAACGGCGACTAGCTTGCCATCTCTCATTTCATATTCGATCGAGACATCTAAGGAACGGATCTCGGCACTATCACGAATCGCCTCGTTTCGAAATTCCGCTACATGCCCCAATTCATGGGAGATAACATGAAGGATAGAACTAGCCTGGGGCGCACTTTCTAGCTGCCCATGCCCGATATACTTGACCGACATATCTCTAGGTCGTTCCGGGATAGCCGAATGTATAACACCAAGGTTCATTCTATATTAAATGTCGGCGATAAACCTTACCAGTTTAGAGCTTTGTAAAAATTTTACTTATAATCGAAAAAAATCATTCTCGGAACTTTGCTATTTTATTTAAAATTTCAATGATCGCCGAATCGGTTAAATCGTGAAAAACCAAAGCATAACGATTTCCTGTCCGCAACTCATCCTTTCGAATAATTTCTGCGTCGAGTTGGCAGGAGAATAATTGGGACATAATTTTTAATCTCGAGCCGATCGGCCAATCTCTCCCTGAAAACAAAGAAACTCCCATCATTGAAATATCGATGAGAACTCCATCCAACCACTCTTCCCCATGCGAAATTCGAACTTTGTTCTCCTTACGGAATCTTATATAAAATCTTTTATCCGCTAAGGCATCAGCTTCGCCGTAGGAAGACGTTTTTTCCCCGATCTCTAGTCTTTCCATAGCCGGCAAAGTCTACACCCGATCAATAAAATAAGGAAGGAGATTTCGAAATTTTGGATAAAAACGAGAATCTTAGTTCGAGTAAAAACAAAACACCTTAACAAACATGGTTATCTATTTAGTTTTTATAGAACGAACGTGTCAAATTCATAAGCGAGAATAATGTTTGGTAGAACACTACCTTCTTTTTCGGACGTAAATATTCTGAGAATATCCTCGTCGCTATGATCCGGTTCATGGTGAGTCAAAACTAAACGATCCACTTCTAATATTTCACCGCATTTTACTGCGATTCTTCCGGAAGTATGACCCCAACCAATTTTGCTAATCGCTTCCTCGCTGCTATATTGGGCATCTATCACAAGTAAGTTGATTTTACCGAAAGTTCTTCTAAGTTCTTGAATTTCATCCAGATCTTCTTCTCTGACTTCGAGATCGGTACAAAAAAGGAAGCTTTTGCCGTTTTCTTCGATATGGTAACCGGTGCAATTGCCCGGATGTCGAAGTAAAAAAGGAGTAATTGTGAAGCTGCCAATCTTGGCGGATTTGTTTTTTTCGAGAAGAGTAAACTTCTTTCGGGAAGGCATGGAATCCAAGGTCACCGGAAAATTCTCCGGGTGTTGCTGGCGCTCAAGCCGTTCCTTTAAATTCGGTATCGTCGAAAGAAACTCGATATTTACGGACGGGATGTAGGCCGGCTTAAAGAACGGCCAACCCTGAATATGATCCCAATGCGTATGCGTAAGGCAAATGGTAATATTGCCCCCTTTTGCAATTCCTTCTTTTAGGAGATCGTTTCCCAATTGTCTCATCCCCGAACCACAATCGACGATAAGCCGTTCTCCGGTCGAAGATTCGACGTAAATGCATGTAGTATTTCCGCCGATCGGACGCGCCAAGAGGTGATCGAGTCGGCCAATAAATTCCGAAACCGAAAAGTTCCGGTCTTTTTTAGAAAATTCCTGGTATGCTTTTTCGAGAATTTTCTCTAGCTTATTTGTATAGTCGGAAGCGGAAAGAGGAGTGGGAAGAGAACCCCGGACACCGTAAAGTTTTATTTTCACTGTATTATTTTAGACAATCGAAAGATTTGGTATTCTCGGGATGAATGCAATGAAGATGGATTTTCGCAAAAAACTTTGGAGCATTGCAGGAGGAATCCCGTTCGAATCCGATTATTTCCTACGAATTCATCCCGAAAGTAAATTAAAAAAATCCGAACTGTTTCCGAATACCTTCGGGACATATTACCTAGAGTTGGGCTCCGGTTGGGGAGAAGTCGCAATAGAATTAGCGAAGGCCAATCCGAATACGGGATTTGTTTTAATGGAAAAAAAATTAGATCGCATCCGTAAAACGATTCGGAATGCCTCGAAACTTAAACTCAATAACATTCGGATACTATCGGTAAATTTTAATTGGTTTCTGGAAGACATCTTTGAAGAAGGCTGCTTCGATGAAATCTTGCTGAATTTTCCGGATCCGTGGCCTAAAAAACGACACCATAAACATCGAACTTTAAATCCTCGATTTCTTGATTCGCTATATAAACTACTTCCTTCACACGGAAAATTTCATTTTGCAACGGACTATGGTCCTTACGCCAGAAAGTCTATCGCCTTTTTTCGGAATGATTCAAGATTTAGAGCAATCGGATCTGAATATTCCTTATCCCGATCCGAGTTTCCTATTTCATACTTTGAAAAGACAAAAAGAGATGAAGGATCGCGCATCTATTATCTAGATCGCGAACGTATCTAGTCTTATCTATATAAAAGGGAATAAACGCTATCCTTATTTTGAGTAATCGAATACGTCCAAATACTTTCCCCTTTATTGCTATACCGGACCGCCGTATTGTCCGCATACAATAGAATGCAATCGCCCGCTTTTCCCGGTAGTAAACCTTCCACAGGCTTTGCTTGGATTTTAATATTCTGGGGGGAAGAAGAACCGGCTTCCAGTCGAAATAAGCTTTCTTTTCCGGCGTACCAAAGTGCGTTACCTCGGACGCTAAAAAGGGAAAGTGACGGATCTTTTGCATCGGATTTTGATACTTTCCCATTCCCTGAAATATAAAGGATTTGATCACCTGTCCGATAGAAAGCGCCATCATCAGAAGAACCGAGTAATTTAGGTTCAACCGAAGTTTTTCCTGTCCAGACTACTTGAGGCGAATCTGAAAGGTTAACATCTAAAAGAGATATTCTATTTTCCTTACCGGATATGGTTTGTACTAGTATCTTGCCGTTTCGTGAGACAGTCCAAACCTTGGCATCGAAAGACAAAACTCGACGATCTTCAAAGGTATCGTTATAGCTCGTCAGCGTTTTTTTGCCCGATGATTCGGTTTCTATAATAATTCGATCACCCGAAATCTGCGCCTTCCGAAAATTTCCCGCCAAAGGAAGAGAATTAAAAAGTGATCCGGAATTTTGATCTCGAATCTCCAAAGTTTTGTCGGTAAACGCATAAACCCTTTTGTCGGCAATAACGGATTTATAGGGTTTTGCCGTGGCAATTCTCCAAATTCGAATCGCTCTATTTTTATCCAGAGCTTCCAGAGATGTCCCGTAATTCATGATCAGAACATCGTTTATCACTACGGGAACTCCAACTAAAGCTCCACGATTCGGAAAAGGTTGAATGATGACCGGGGTATCGTCGTCGGATAAGACGAGGCGCTCCGCGTGCGATGAATATGGCGAATTCGGATATTTTTCGGCTAGTTCGCGCCCTAATTCCAATGCGATTTTCTTATATTCCGACTTTCCCGGATTCTTTTGCTTTAGTTCGGATAATATTCGGATTCTTGCATGGATGAATTTTTCATCCCTCTCTAGATCCAATGCCTTTACTATTTCCGCATCGGCGCTTTCCAAATCACCGCGTTTGAAATAGATATAAGAAAGTTGATAATATGCGTCGGGGAAATCGGGATTCTTCTTAATAATATCTTTAAAAATATTCGTGGCTTGATCCAGAAGATTATCGTTAAAAAGCACTATTCCGATATTATAGGGAGCAAGCTCGTTATCGGAATCCGATTTCATTGCGCTTTCGAATTCTTCCCTGGCTTCCTTGGTTTTTCCCCCATTGTAGTATGCGATCCCCTTTCCGATCTTGGCGGCGGAAAATTCAGGATTAAGTAACCAAGCCCTATTAAACGATTCGATGGCGGAATCGTACTTTTGCCGCTGAAGGTACACGATTCCTAACTGATATTGGCTATAGTAAGAATCCGGTTTTTTTTCTAAAATTTTTCTGAAGCCTTTCTCAGCCTTATCTACTTCTCCTTTTCTTAGAAGAAACGCGTTGATTGCCTCTTGTGATGCCAGGTTTTTCGAGCCTTCGGGAGAATTTTCTAGGAGGTAAATTCCTTTTTCCTCGTTACCCATAGCCAGATGACATTCGGCAATTTTTATATAAAGAGTAAGTTTCTTGGTCTTATCGTAAGCCGTTTGATAGAGGGGCAAGGCCTTATCGTACGATTTTAGATCGAAAAAGCGATTTGCTTTTCTGATGCTCGGTATGACTTCCGCAAATCTTCTGTTTTGTTCTATCGTTTGCTTTGCCTCGGCAAGCTCCGGTAGATCCTTAACAAGTTTCTCCGCTTTGGTTAACCAAGCGGATGCCGAATCGTAGTTTGCTTTTTCATTTTCCTCGAGGGAGATCTTATAATAAAGGTGGGCGAGTCTAAATTGAACCGCATCGTTAGACGGGAATTTTTTCAGAAGGTTTTTATACACACCTTCAGCTTTTTCATATTCCTTCTTATCCTCGTATGTGCGCGCTAGAACGATTCCGGACGTGGGGTCGTTTCCGGTAAGAGCCTCTAATTCTTTCGTATACTGCGTAACTTTAGACTGGTTTTTTTGAGAGGAATAAAGACGAATCAATCCTTGTAGGGCAGGTAGATTTCCTTTCTGTAAGGTTAAGGCTTTTTGGAAATTCTGCTCTGAAAGTTTTTGGTCGCCTGAAATTTGGTACGATCGACCGAAAGCCGTATAGACGTTCGGATCGTTAGGGTCTTTTACTTTGGCTTGATCATAATAGCTTCTAGCAGATTTTGTATCACCCTTTCTCAGACGTTGATCGCCTTCATAAATAAGTTCTGCTACGTCCAAGAACGATCTTACTTTTTTGACCTCGTCGTCCTGTTTCAGAGTATCTAGTTCGTTTCTCGCCGTCTTAAATCGGTTTTCGGAAGTTAGTAAATAGACTAAATTTAGAACCGGCTCCTTATAGGAAGGATCCAATTCTCTTGCCCTGGTGAATGAGACCATAGCACGCGCTTTTTCACCCAGAGCCTTTTGGTTTAATCCTATTTGGTTATAAACCGCCGGGTTCTTCGAAAAAAATGGGATCGCCTTTTCGAGTGTGGAAATTGCCTTCGGATAGTTTCCCGATTTATTATAGGATGCGGCGAGACCGGAATAAGCCTCCCAATAATCCGCCTTAAGTCTCAATGAGGATTCGAAGGCCTTTACTGCACCATCTAAATCGCCGGCAAGTATCTTCGCATTGCCCAGGAAAACTAAAGGAGACGCGTTTTTCGGATCCGTTTGAGTTGCGGCAGTGAACTGAACAATTGCCTCCCTATAATTCTTACTCTTCAATGCCGAATTACCTTTTTCAAGCATCGAAGCGACACGAGTAGCGGAAGCCGATTGTTTAGCTGACGCGAGTTCGGGATCGGTGGCTCGCGCTTTTTCAAAGTATCTTTCAGCTTCGTCATATTCCTTTAGCTGAACGGCAGTATCACCTAGTTGCATATAAAGCTGAGCTTTAAATTTAAACTTGTCTTCCGGTATCGTTTTTAAGGCTGCAAAAGCATCTTCATACCGGCCGATCGTCTTTAGTAAAACGGCTTTTTTAAAAGTGTAAGATGCCGCGTCTATTTTCGGAAGTTTTTCGAGCCTTGAGTAAACGTCCACCGCTTCATTATTGGAGCCTTGAGCTGTATAAAGAATTCCTAAAGTTAAGAGTATCTGCTCATTCTCAGGATCTAGTTCAGTTCCTTTTTTTAAAGACTTTAAAGCATCTTCGGATTTTCCCAATTTGTACTCGGAAGATCCTACGAGATAATACCCTTCTGCCATAGGATAAATCGCGATCGATTGATTTCCTTTTTCTAATGAGACGTCAAATTTTGCTTTTTGAAAGGCGGAGTTCCCCTCGTTGATAAGTTTAGACGCGCGCTTTATATTTTGGCGAGTGAATAGATCTTTTTCAAGGACCGCATCTTGGGACGTCGATTTTCTGAAATCGCGGGAGGAGCAGGCAGCAATAAAAAAAAGAGCTAAAAAAATAAATAGAAGGTTTTTGTTAAGAACCGGAGAGAGTTTCATTTGTAGCCCCTATATTGAATTTTCAAATCTTTTAACGGCGCTCTTTCGCGGAAATCTTCGCCTCTTGTCAAAACGGAAATTGTCCAAAATCCTTGGAAAGAGACTTGGCCTTCCCAAACGAGATCGTTTCCAAGATAAAGGAAAATCTTTTTTTCCTTAGCGTTAGTACGAAAGGAGAACTTTCTGCCGATGTCATTCTCCAGTTTCAAGTACTTGTACGTAGCGATCGTCTTTCCGTCGGAAGGAAAATTGAATATAGAGACTTTATCCGGTCCTGCATTTAATCCGAGATTTAACCCTGGCGTGTGAATCGTGACGGCAACCGAACCCACTTTATGATCAACCGGCAATAAGAAGTAGCCCGTTATTTCCAATTCGTCGGATGGAATCGGTAAAGAATAGACCCCGTTCCAGCCCGGAGAAAGATCCTTGCTTTTATGAAACTCTATGCCGAGAGCTCCAAAAGGGTTGAACCCGGTCTCTCCCGACGGTTTCCAAAATTCCGTTTCGCTTAACAAACCGCTTGCAGAATAAGGGAAAGCGAGTTCCGAAACTTTATCGGACTTTACCTCTAGCGTTCCTTCGTAATATACTAACGATCCTTCCGGATTTTCTTTGATAAGTTCGATTTGATATCCACCTGGATTCATACCGCTGTGGAAGAACGGGGTTTCACCTTGCTTGAACCCGTCTACTGAAACCGAAAGGCCGGCAGGAACACTGACGATTTTTGCAGAACCAAGAGTCTTGTCTTCTTCCCATTCCTGAAATAAAAACGATTTCTTTCCGGCTCTAACGACGATAGTCTTAGAGATCGGTTTTTTGCCTTTGAGACTAAGCTGGATTTCTTGAACTCCCTCGGGTAAGGAGATATCGAGCAATGGTGTTTTTCCGAGCAAAATTCCCTTACTGTGAACTTCCGTGTCTCCTGAGGAAGCTTGAATGCTGATCTTCCCTTTCACTGAAGAATATGCTAAGTCTCTTACGATGGAAGAATCAGGTTTTTTATCCCAAACAGGAACAGTTGCTTTACGCGGGTCCAGCGATATAATCCTGTCTCCCGTCTTCCAAAAAAAGACTTGGCTCCAAGTTCCGACTTCATCGCTAGTACTTCCTGGTCGTTTAAAGGACGCTTCAAACTCGCCGAATTTATAATCATTAACCGGATCAACAATCGTAAACTTAAACAACCAGCCGAACTCGGTTTCGGAAACACTCCCCCGCACCAATGCGTCCACTTCGGACTTCTTTGCTGCGACAAGCAAGGTTTGAGAATTTTCCCAAGCCCCGGACGGAATTTTAGCGTTTGTAAATTCGGTATTCTTCCAAACAAGTCCGAGCTCCTGTTCGAAATAAGAGGCCAGTTTTTTATCTATGGAATTTGGATAGGCAATAGGTGAAAATGCGAGAATCGGTTTTTCATGTCCGATTTTCCTAATTTTATAATCGGTATCGGAATCTCTAAATTGAAAGCCAAGTTGAGCTTCTCCGACGGTTTTGTAATACGGTTCTTGGATTACGCGCGGTGCTTCGTCCAATTTCTGGACGGTCGAACAGGCTCCAATCAGTAGGATTTGCAGCAGGGATATAAGCGAATATTTGCGAGAATAAAAGGTTCCCATGCAGTAAAAAAATTTCCTTCGCTCTGTTTTAGCAAACCTTTTCTAATATTAAACCGATTAAGAAATAATACTAGTTTGAAACCAAAGACTGTGGTCGGGATTCGATCCGGGAGATAACACAGGTTATCTATAGATAAAGGGACCCCCGCCTCAAAAAGAAAGGCGGGGGCGGGGGGAATGAGCCTAAGATCGGCTCCTTAAATTCAATCTCCTCTACCGATTCCTTTAGAAAGTCTCTTTAGGGTTTAATTTAAGTCTTTCTTTTTGCATATCCTGCTGAATATATTTATTTTCGTTAACCGCTCTAGCAGTTTGAGTCACCTCATCTGCGTTATTTCTAGTAACTTCACGTTTCTGCAGTTGAACTTTTGCATCTTCCACAGTAGAAGCTTGGCTCAAAATTCTCAACTCTTCGCTCGATGCTTTTAGTTCTTCGGCAAGGCGATTATATTCTAGCACGTCGTTTTTCTTCAGAACGATCAGACCTTTCATCTCTTTGAGAGATTCAGAACGAAGCGACAGAATTAATTTGTCGGTCAACTTTTGGTTCTTTTTCAAAGTAAGCTCGCGATTACGATCAAGAATCACTTCAGACTCTTCACCGACTTTCGTAACAGCAACAGAACCTTCCAGCACCGCGAATCTGACGTCGCAACCTGACTGAGCACAGTTCGCTTTATTTCCGGATGGATTCTCGACAGAAGTTAAGAAGGTCGTTCCGCGAACACCTGCCAAAGCAGTCGGCGTAACGACTTTGAAATCCGAATTTTTGTGTTCTTTACGAACCATTGTTACGATTTTGCCGTAGTTTACGTTTACTTTAACTTCTGATCCACTGTCGGAGACGATTGTCGCTACGGAAAGTTCGCTATTTTTGGAAACCTTAATGATTCCGCTATCAGCGACTATGATTTCCACGCTACCGTTGGCGCCAGTGAAAATAGTATCGGCACCGGAAACAGTCTGACCGAGTTCCGCTTTCTTTTCCCCGGCGGCCGATTGAATCTTCACGTCACCTACTATCCAAACGATTTTTGCAGGTGCGATCGGCGCTTCAGACTTTACTTGGTCTAGTCCTGTTTTAGGACCGCAGGCGATTAGGAATGAAATCGCTAGGATCGAAACGGTAATGAATTTAATTTTGGTTTGAAACATATAATGTCCCCCGCCTTTGCATAAAGAATGCTCTATAGAAAACAATCCAACAAGGATTTTTTTTCCAAATTCGAAAGAATATATAGTTTCCTCAAGGGTTTACGTATATTTTTGGCAAAAAATTTCCAAAAAAAGGAAAACAAGTTCTAACAACAAACAATTTACGTTATGAAACGCTATTTACTATGACAAAACGTCCCAGAAGTTAAGATTTAGGAGGTTTCTTCGGTTCGATTTCCGGAATTTCCTCTAACTCCTCTTCCAAGCGGCATTTTGGATAGTGGTCGGCAGGCAAACTAGAACCTACCCATCCAAATGCGTCTTGAGAAGAAATTACGTGTATATCCCAACCTCGCACGATATTAGGACAATCCCAGACTTTATTTTTGCAGAGAATTTGACTTGCTGTCGGTTTCGGATAAGCCCAAGCCGCCGGTGGGTGAAGACATTGCATTTCGATTTCCGCAAGTTTACGCATTCTTTTAACATTATCTTCGAATTGTTTAAATAAGTTAACTAGCGGATTGGCTAGGATTTCGTTAAAATAACCTCTAGTGGTATTGTAAGCTAGATAATATACCAACTCTTCCATTACATAATCCTTATCTAGCGTAAATGAACTAACAGTATGAATATACCTTGCAATCTTTAACGAGTCCGTTAGAAGCTCCCTCATAAAATCTTCCGACTTGTCCGGAAGACCTCCATCTTCTTCTTCGTGAATCGAGTCACTTTCGCCGTCGTCCAGTAACAGATCTGCAAAGAAAGTCTCGTCAGGTTGTTCCTTGTCCATTTTTTTTCCGGAATACGTAGTCGGATCGCTATTATCCTGTAAGCCCATCGGAACATGATTAGAAGCTGCAGAACAAACAAATTCAGGTAAGTCAAGCTTTTGCATAAAGTTTGCGCAAAGTTTAGCAATTCTCGTTTTTTCAGAATCGTCGGGGAAGGGGCGATTCCAATGCTCGCTGGTTACCCTTGCGATATCCATAAAGATCCCACCGAGAAAAGAATATCGCCTAAGCATTTTATATTTTAAGGCATCCGGAATTAGTACGATACCAAGGGAAAGCAAACCTAATTCACAAATATGCTTAAAGAAGGTGGGACTTTCTTCATAAACTTTAACCAGCGAAAGTAAATGTTTTTTATTGCTAAGTGAATTACGGATAATTCCTTTATAATTAAAGGTATTTTCCTCATACATAAACTTAAGAAATTTCTTATCCGTTTGTTTGAGTTGAAATACGATCTTCTCGCTGATCTTATCCTGAATCTGACCGGTAAGCTCTTTTGTTAGCTTCACTTTAAATTCCGGCGTATACTGTCCTTTGATTTCCTTTAATCGAATTAAGGCGGATTCCTTTACTTGAACTTCTTCTTTTACCAAAACGTTTCCGCTATTATCCGAAATCGGGTTTAGGAACCGCAGCATATTTCCGGCATTATAATCTCGTACGAATGCTAGCAAGTCTTCAACCGAGGTAAATTCTATCAATTTAGGAGAGACTTTCATTTTTTAGGTGATCCCTTCGTGTGATTCTAAATGGGTTTTCGAGGCTGGCAAGCATAGATTCGAGACTCTTCTTCCTCTCTTCCCTGATCTCCAAACCTAACTCTAAAATTTCCAGCAATTTACAACCTGGAGCTGCCTGGCAACAATTTGAAACTAGACAGTCGTCCTTAAACTTTGCAATTTCGGGAAAACTTTCTAAAATCTCGCCCTTTGTCAGGTGGAGTATTCCCCATTCCTTAATTCCAGGAGAGTCTATCAAGATAATATCATCGCCCAAAATTAGAAAATTGGAATTCGTAGTCGTATGTTTTCCCTTATGGGTGGAAATACTTACCGCCGAGGTTTTTTGAAGTTCCTTTTCGGATAAGACATTTACTAAGCTTGATTTTCCAACTCCTGAATTCCCTGCTAAAAAGGTAGTTTTGCGAGAAAACTTGGAAATTAATTCGGGAATTCCTTCCCCGGTTTTACAAGATACCGCCAAAACTTCATAACCTAAATTTGTATACGATGTCAATCGATCGGTTAACACCTTTTGGTCTACGAGGTCTTTTTTTGTGAAGAGTATGATCGGATGAATTCCTGCAGAAGTAACCGCGGCTAGACACCGGTCCAAAAACCCGTCCTTTGTTTCGGGATCTCGTAAAGATGCTAGGATTGCAACTTGGTCCACATTCGCACAAAGTACTTGCGCATCGCCTTCCTTACTTTTCCGTAAAAGTTCATTTCTACGAGGTCGTTTTTCGAAAATTGCCCACTCGCCTCCCGACTTCTCCGCTAAAACAAGATCGCCGACTACAAACGGATGGCGCTCTTTAGAAATAATTGTTCGCAGTTTTCCGCGAAGAACGGCGCGAAGACGTCCTCTCTTAGGAGAATATAGATCATAGAAGGCCCCGAAGACCGTTGCAATAGTAAAAAACTCCTTTACTCGTTCGGTGGGCGTAGTCATTGTAAAGCCAAGTTTTTCAGGTCACTGATGAAAATCATACGTAAATTCGGACCTATCCTTGGCCTGGTCTTGGCCATTACTTTATTACAGACTGCAGTAATCTTAGCCTTCAATTTTACTTTCCTAGATCCGAAGCAGGCAGAGATTCTTTTAATAAGTCTTCCAGCCTCTACAATTATCGCAATACTTGCATATATGGGTCTATCTCGTTTAACGGGAGATCGTAACTTTTCGCGCGCCATCGATCGATTTACCATAAGAGACCGGCAATATCTTAAATATCTATCGTTACTAGATAAATTTAAGAGTGACTTGATCGCTACTAACATCACCGACTCTGTCTGTGAAAAGATACTAAAATTCATCCAAAATATCGTGCCTCCGACGACGGCGAAAATCTATCTTTGGCGGGAGGATTTGGGAACGTTTTCACCTTTCCCTCAAGAAGGAACATCCGAACATTTTTATATCTTTGATCCATTTTTACTCTGGGTAACCGAGCACGATCGTATCTTCCATGTTTCGGAATTTCAAACAAACCCGCTATACGCCCAAATTAAAGAGCACGCCTTATCATTTGCAGAAAGAACAAAATCGGAACTTTTAATCCCGCTTATTTTAAACAGAAGTTTATTAGGTATGCTAGTCTTGGGTGCACACAAAGAAGGCGGGGAATATGCCGATGAAGAACTGGAAAAACTTAACGAGGTACGATCGGTTTCCGTCATGTCCTTATCCAATTCCATTTTTTACGAACGACTCATCGAATTAACCGAAACTCTTGAAGAGAAAGTCCGCAATCGAACCAGGGAACTTGAGAACGCACAATCGCAACTAGTCATGTCCGAAAAAATGGCTTCATTGGGAACAATGGTCGCCGGAATCGCGCATGAAATAAACACACCGGCCGGTGTGATCAACGGTTCTGCCGATAATTTGGAATCGAATATGAACTACATCGTAAAAAACGTGTTCGACGTGGTTCGATTCGCTCGTAATAGAAAACTTCGAAAGTCATTTGAAATTGCGTTACTCTATATTTTACGCGATCGGAAAAAATCCCAACCAATGGAGTCAAAAGATAAATTCCGAATCAAGAAGGAAGTTCGTGACGAGCTGATCGAACTCGGAGTAGATTCCGGACTAGCCAGCGACGTTTCTTCCTTCATTATCGAAAACGATGCTTTGGAAATTCGTAAGTATATATTCGAGGTCATCGTCCATGGCGAAAACAAAGGTTATTATATGCTTAAGAACGCTTCGAATACGAATAAAAATATTAAGAATATTCGATATTCCATACGAAATATCGTTCGAATCGTAAAAGCTTTAAAATACTACTCTCACTTAGACCAAAGTAAATCGTTTACCAACGCCGATATCATTGAAGGTATTGAAAATACCTTAGTCATCATGCACAATCAATTGAAGTACGGAGTCGAAGTTCGAAAGAATTTTTCTCCCATCCCTAAGGTGGTATGCAATCCGGACGAGCTTAATCAGGTTTGGACGAATTTGATTCAGAATGCTAATCAAGCCATCAGAGGACAAGGAATCATAGAGGTATCCGTCTATTCCGGAGAAGAGAAAGTCATTGTAGAGATTCAAGACGACGGCCCCGGAATTTTACCGTCCATTAAAGATAGAATTTGGGATCCGTTTTTTACTACCAAAGACCAAGGCGAAGGGTCGGGCTTAGGACTCGGCATCGTGAAAGGAATTATCGAAAAGCACAAAGGAAATATAAGTTTCGAATCAAAACCGGGAAAGACGGTTTTTAAAGTGGAACTTCCTTTACGTCCTCCTGAACCGTCGGCAATTGAGTCTGTTTCGTTCGATAAATTGTAGTTATGAAAAAACTCCCACAATCTAAGAATAAAATTATAGTTAAGAAACCTAGTTTTTACGAGGAAGTTTATAAAATTACAAAGAAGGTTCCTCGAGGAAGAATCACCAGCTACGGCAGGATCGCAGTCTTATTAGGAAAGCCGAGAGCAGCTAGGGCAGTAGGCTACGCGTTAAATGCCATCCCTAAAGATCGAGAGCAAAAAATTCCTTGGCAAAGAGTAATTAACAGCCAAGGAAAAATCTCATTCCGAGGGGACTCCCATCGAGCCATTTTACAAAGGAAGATTTTACAGTCGGAGGGAATAGAGTTCGATCAGAATGATACCGCTGATTTCAGGAAATTCGGATGGCCTTAATGGATAAGAAGAATCGATGACATCGGTTAGACCTGTTATACTCACCATTGCCGGCTCCGATTCTGGAGGTGGCGCCGGAATCCAAGCCGACTTGAAAACTATAAACGCTATCGGAAATTTCGGAACTTCCGCATTGACATGCCTAACTGCACAAAATCCTGATGGCGTCTCGGGGATACTTGAGGTTGATCCTGATTTTCTAGAGAAGCAAATTCGTGCCGTATTTTCTTATTTCCCGGTTGCAGCGATAAAAACGGGAATGCTCTTCTCTCAGCCGCTAATTTCAAGACTTTCCGCGTTGATTCGAGAATTTAAAGCCGCTGGTAGTACGTTTCGGTTGGTTGTCGATCCTGTAATGGTGGCAACTAGCGGGGCCAAATTGCTTCAAGACAATGCAATCGAATCGTTAATTCAAGAATTAATTCCATTGGCTGATTTAATCACTCCGAATCTAGACGAAGCAAATTTGCTTGGAATCGGGATAGTCTCTTCAATATCCGATATGCGTCCGGCTGCCGAATTTCTTTCTCGGAAGTACGGAACAAACGTACTTCTTAAAGGAGGGCATCTGAGAAATGTAAATGAGGCGACGGACGTTTTATCCCTCCCGAACGGAGATACTACCGTCTATTCAAAACCGTTTGTTCCTAATTTTTACCCTCATGGAACCGGTTGCACGTATTCATCTGCAATCGCTTCCTACTGGGGAAAAAATCACTCTCTATCCGAAGCAATCTCCTTAGCCAAAGAATTTCTTCACGCTGCAATTGAGCAGGCTTACTCGATCGGAAAATCTAAAACCTTAAATCATAACCCCAAGATATATTAAATAATTTTAATTCTTAGGGTATAGTAACGTTTCCTTTGATCGCTCTTCCAAAATTTCCATCGGCAATGAACCTGCACCTAATGCAAATCCGTGAAACTTCTTTATGTCAAAGTCGGCCCCTTTTGTAATTTTCCAATCCTCTCGTAGACGCAAGAAGGATAACATTCCGATTTTATACGCACAGGCTTGACCGGGATATACGATATATCGCTCTATTTCGGCGGTAACATCTTTTGGCGGCATCCCGGTATTTTTACTCATATATTCGATCGCCTGCTCCCGGGACCATCGCTTTCGATGAATTCCGGTATCAACGACAAGTCTGACCGCCCTAAAGAGCTCCGCTTGTAAACGTCCCAGATCCGAATGAGGATCCGAAAAGAATGCGTAGTCTTTTGCTAATCGTTCCGCATATAGAGCCCATCCTTCCACAAACGCCGTATAATGAGTCATTCGCAAAATTCTCGGAGCATTCGTCAATTCTTGAGCCCAAGCAATCTGTAAATGATGACCGGGAATTGCTTCGTGATAGGTAAGCGTACGCATTCCGAATTTAGGAACTTCCTTTAAATCCCGGAGGTTTGCATAAAAAACTCCCGGTCTTTTTCCGTCCCAGCTCGGTTCTTCGTAATATGCACCTGGCGCCCCGGCTTCCTTAAATGCAGGTATTCTTTGCACTTCTATATTCGCCTTAGGCCAGATCGGAAAGAGAGGTTTAGATTTTAGGATAGAATCCTCCAGGATCTCTCGATAGGCGGACAAAGCTTCTTCCCGTCCTTGATCGGAAGAAGGAAATAAAAACTCGGAACGCGATCGCAATTCTTTTAGGGCGACCGGAATTTCACGGTTATTAAGGCCGAGTGATTTTAAAATATCCTTCATTTCAGTCTGGATTCTCTTTACTTCCGAAGTTCCAATCGAATGTATCTCTTCCGGAGTCAGCGAGGTGGTGGTATGGAACTTTAAAACTTGAGCATAATAGTCGTCGCCGTCGGGTAATTTCCAAACCCCTGCTTTACTATCCGCGACTTTTTTTTGCCGATAAAGAAATTCTTCCAGCCTCTCGTATGACGGATACACCGATTGCCGAATTTCTTTTTCAACCTTCTCTAAATATTCCTTTTTTCTACTTTTGAGTTTTTCTACTTTTGCTAATTTCTTTTCAAGGCTCACGTAAAGAATATTTGTCTGAGGCGTCGATCTTCGAAATCCCTTGATTTCATCCAATACCTTATCCAATATAAAAATTGGAGGTATAATCCCTTTCGATTGCCGTAATTTTAACCCTCGTAGGCTCTGATCGATTTTATTGGGTATTTTTCGTAGCCTGGCGAGATATGCGTCGACATCGTTTTCATCTTCAATGTCGTGGACCGTCGCTAGAAATGTAGGGATTTGATTTTGTAGCCCGAAGAGTTGGTTTACAGGGTAATCATAATAAACGAATGCCTCTCCCTTTGCCGCCAACTCCAAACCCCATTCCAAAGCGCGATAATACGCCTTATCTTCGCCCTTTAGTTCGGCAGAATCATAGCTTCTTAAAATTTCAAGTTGCCTCTTCTTTCGATCAGCAATTTCAAGTTCTCGTTCCGGAGAGGAGTCGGTCCATTCGGAATTATGGCCACGAATACCCCACCGGTCGAGTATTCTAATCGAAGAAAGTGTTTCGGGATCGTCCAAAACGTTCTCCCAGAAAATTTTTTCATAAAACAAATATAAAGTCAACGGTCGGTAATTAGCAGTATGCCAGACCAAACCGCCGAATAAAAAAGCAATTGCCGCAACCGACAAAAGGATAATGCTTAAAATCTTTTTCATTGAAAAATCTCCGGATGAAAAATAGATCGAGATATATTAAAATAAAGGAAAGAGAATCTTTATTAGGAAAATTAAAAGTATTGTCCATATTGCGGAGGATGTCAGAGAAAAAGGAATCGGATTTACCCAATCGATAAGCGGCACGCAAACGAATAAAAACATTCCGGCATACGATAAGGATGGGGAACGATCGAAAAGTTTTTTCTGCCATTCGAAAAATCCCTGTCTAAAATCCTTAGCTTCGCCCCGAGCTTTATGCATAAATATCCATTCCGAAATATATCCGAAAAGACAGAATAGAAACCCGAAGAAAGAAAACACAAAGACCCAAGTCTTATCCGGAAAAATCATACTCGTAGAAAAATAAAATATCGGAATTCCGATCGCGGATAGAAGAGAAACTGGATATAAAATGACTCTCCGAAAAAAACGACTCTCGGAGAAGAACTTTATTACAGGAACTCTTCCTGCTACCTGATACGACCCGCAAAATACGCATTTGTCCGAATCGGCGGGAATTAATGAGCCGCAGTTTCGACAGGAAACCTGCTTTTTAACTTCTTCGGTCTCCTGAGACATTAAGATGCCTTAAACCTTTTTGATCAGGCTATTGATAAGTTCTCTTAAAAACTTCTCATCAGGCGTCCCGCTTCGGATCGCCTTATTATTGATAAAGAGACTTGGAGTACTGCGAATATCCATTTTCTCGGCATCATCAACTTCTTTTGCGATTTGCTGTCTTACTGCGGGAGACGCAAGGCAAGATCGAAACGAATTCATATCAAGCCCGTTTGATTCCGCTAACTTTAAAACAGTGGCCGGAGTATGCATTACACCGAGCTCGTTATCAGCGTACAAACCGTCGTAAATTACCGGAAATTTATGCTGTTTATCTGCGCAAATCGCCGCAGAAGCTGCAACGCAGGAACTCGCTTGAGGCGACGACCTCTGTACAAGACGATTACAATTTCCATCCAAAGGAAAATTCTTATAAACTACCTTTACAATACCTTCATAATCCCTCAAAATTCCTTTAAGAATATGAGATGTGTGCATGCAGTGGCCGCAATTAAAATCCGCGAACTTAACGATCGTGATCGGAGCATTTGCGTCGCCTTGGAACGAAGAGCCAGTAATATCAATCGGAATAACCGGAGCCGCCTCATACTCGGCCAACGAGCGCGCAATCTGAGATGCTCCGGAATGTTCCCCCGCAGTTAGAGAAGGTCCGGAAATTTTTCCGAATACTTGTCCGATTAGTAAGAATATCAAAAGAGCGATAGCAAAGTTCAATATATCCTTCGTTATTACCGGAAATACTTTCGTTATCGTCTTCTCTTGGATTGCCTTAAATTTAATGTATGTGATACCTAAAAGAGCAAGAGTCACAAGATACGTTGCTACGCAGAGTCCGCAAATCGCTTCGATAACCAGAGAAGAAACAAGAAATAAACTTATATCGACGATCAGGCCCAAGATTAAAAGATAAAACGCTAATCGAGTATAATCAGCTTCCTTTTCTTTATATCGTTCCGCCCAAACAAAAAGGAATCCTATAAACCCGTAAAAAGCAAAACCGAACAATGCAATCGGAACATCCCCAAAAAAAGGAATATTACGAATTGCTGAAAAACTACTTTCGGAAACCTTATCACAAGAACCGCTTTCGCTTAATGCGTCGCATAAAGCTTTTGCTGCCCCGTCGCCTCCCCCGAAGTATTTTTGAATTAAGAGGAAAGAAATAATAAGTCCGATTGCTGCGATCCCAGTTAGAACGTAATTCAACTGAATTTTTTTCATCCGGTGTCTCCCGTTTAGAATTTACCTTTGTACCGAGGATAAATGAGGAAGGAAAGAAAAATATCGACAAGTCGAGGAGCGTAGAAAAAGTTCCGACAATTTTTTATTCTTCTAGGCTGGAGATAGCCTCTGCAAGGTCGATACGTCCTTCGTAGAGAGCTTTGCCAGTTATTACGCCGAATACCGGGACCGGTGTTCCCAATGCGGATAAGGCCATAATATCTTTTAAGGATGAAATACCGCCGGAAGCGATTACTTGAAAAGGATATTGACTTAGAATCTCCTTATAAGCATTCAAGTTCGGTCCAGCTAACGTTCCGTCTTGCGCGATATCAGTGAAAATAATGAATTCGACGCCGACCTTGTGAATTCTAGCCAGAAGATCCATATATTTTAGACCTGAGTCTTCTTCCCATCCTGCGATTTTTACGATCCCATCTCTAGCGTCGACTGCTACGACAACCCGGTCTTTTCCGTACTTTTGTAAGGCGAAATCCAGTAATGCCGGATCTTTTACCGCTGCGGTTCCAAGAATAAAACGATCGATTCCGATAGAATCATAATAGGCCAATTTTTCCTTATCACGGATTCCGCCGCCGAGTTGAATTTTCAATTTCGTAGAATTTCTGATCTTCGAAATGGATTCCCCATTAACTCCGATTTGATTTCTGGCCCCGTTTAAATCGACTAAATGGAGTAGACCTGCTCCATTTTTTTCGAATCCCTCGGCAAGCTTCCAAGGCTCGGTAGAATAAACCGTTTTGTCTTCGTACTTGCCTTTAAAAAGTCGAACCGCACAATTATCCAGAAGGTCTATAGCAGGAATTAAGATCATAACGATTTTATAAAATTCTCCAGAATTTTTAGTCCGATAGAATGGGATTTCTCCGGATGAAATTGAGTTCCAAAAATATTTCCCTTTTCGATAACTGCCGGAAATTTCTCTCCGTAATATTGACAAAGTCCAGTAATCGCTTTGCCTTCCACATCGGTAGGTCGATAAGAGTGAATAAAATAAACGAACGATTCGTCCGGAATTTCCTTTAAAAGAAGCGTTTCCTTAGGTCTTCGTTTAATAAGCCGATTCCAGCCTATATGCGGAACCTTAAAATTTTTCCCCCGAAACTTACGTACTTTGCCCTTGATATAACCCAATCCTTCGACCGTTCCCTTGGAGTTGGTGGAAGCGGTCTCATCTGAATCTTCGAAAAGAATCTGAAATCCTATACAAATTCCTAATAAAGGTTTTCCTGATTGAACATGCTTGTCTACCACTTCTTTTAACCCGGATTCCCTTAGATTCGTCATCGCCTTATCAAAATGTCCGTCACCTGGAAGTATCAGGGCCGAAGACGAGAGAATGATTTCAGGATCTTTAGTATAACAAAATTCATTCGTGTACAGGGAGATCGCTTTAAGGCAGGAATGGATATTACCCATCCCATAATCTAAAACTGCGATCACTCCAAGACTCCCTTTGTTGACGGAATGGTTCCTTCAGCCTTTGGATCTATTTCAATTGCCATTCTTAAGGCCTTACCTAGGCCTTTGAATATCGATTCGTGCAAATGATGTCTATTTTCACCGTAATGGACGACAACATGTAAATTCATCTTAGCGTTCAATGCGAACTTTTGCAGGAACTCCAGAGTAAGTTCCGCATCGTAGATACCGAATTTTCCGACTAGCGGTGGCCCGGAGTATTTAAAGAAAAATCGTCCACCTAGATCGACAGCGACCGTCGTAAGAACCTCGTCCATCGGTAAGGTAAAATGCCCGTATCTACGAATTCCAGCCTTGTCACCGAGTTGCTTGTGAATCGTAGAACCTAACAGAATCGCAGTGTCCTCCACGCTATGGTGGCAATCAATTTCTATGTCTCCTCGTAACCAAAGATCAAGATCTATCAGACTATGCTTTGATACGTGGGAAAGCATGTGATCGAAAAATGGAATCTCAGTATCAAAATTATATTTTCCGGTCCCTCTTACGTTTAGGGCTAGTTTTATATCCGTCTCGGAGGTCTTCCTCTCTTCTTTCATCTTATCCTAACCCTACTTTCCTCTCAATTATCGTGTCAATGAATTCCAAAAATAAGCTGACGGAAAGCCAGTATCACTAAAATTATCCCCATCAGGGAATTCCATCCCTGTTCTCAAAAGCCGAAGTGGCGGAATTGGTAGACGCACTGGTTTCAGGTACCAGCGGGTAACACCGTGGGGGTTCGAGTCCCTTCTTCGGCATATTCAAGAAGTAAAATCAAATTATAGGACTCGAAGCGAGAACTTGGGAGCAACACAGCGACCATAAGGAGCGTAGTGGCTGCGACCGAGCCACACGACGTGGCGAGGCAAGTTCGAGACGCCGTGGAGCCCAGTCGACCAGGATGGGAGACTGCGAAACGGCGAGTCCCTTCTTCGGCATATTCAAGAAGTAAAATCAAATTATAGGACTCGAAGCGAGAACTTGGGAGCAACACAGCGACCATAAGGAGCGTAGTGGCTGCGACCGAGCCACACGACGTGGCGAGGCAAGTTCGAGACGCCGTGGAGCCCAGTCGACCAGGATGGGAGACTGCGAAACGGCGAGTCCCTTCTTCGGTATTTTAAGCATAATAAACGAATTAATTCACACCTTTGGAACACTCGACTCGAAGAGGACCATTCCGCAAAATTAAAATCACGTCTTTTCAGCTGCAAAAATTTTATAAGTCGAAACATAAAATAATAGACCAACTAGTCTATATCTAAATTACTGGTGATAGACCATATGGTCTACATTTTAAATTTCATGAGAATCCCGTAGCAAAACATGTAGGAGTAAAAGCGATGGAAAACCAAGTTTATTCTGGCAGCTCAATCGTATTTATGGAAGCGATGGATTTATCGGATGTAATCTCGTATCCGATCGTAGATGTGATCGAAGGAAATCCCGATGCAAAGATTAAAGTCTTACGCACAAAGGGTGCGCGTACAGGTCTCATGCACGTTTCGGTAATTTCGGCGCAACCGTCTAAGTTTCATTATAAATTTAAGTATGACGAGGCCTTTCAGTTAATTTACGGGCATTTAGCTATATTGCTGGATAGCGGCGAACAAATAGAAATGAAACCCGGGGACATCTTGACTGTTCCTGCGGGTCACGACTCTATTTTTGAAATTTATGAACCTAGTTTAAAATTCGTCGTGGTTACCTGCAGCTAAGAGATTTTTAGAATTCTCCTTGACTCGATCCTTTTTCGAGGGGAAAAATACCTCCGCTTTTCCATAACCAAAGCTAAAGCGGAGTTTTTTATGCGATCTACCATGATGGACTATCCTTTAGTCCTACCTTCGATTCTACGTCGTGCCAAAGATGTTCATCCATATAAGGAAATCGTTACAAAATGGCACGATAATTCCGTTCAACGTTATACTTACGGGGAATTTTATAAGCGAACCATTCGGTTAATGAACGCTCTACGAAATGCCGGAGTAAAACCGGGCGAAGCGATCGCTACATTTTGTCTGAATCACTCCTCTCACTTGGAATTATATTTCGCCATTCCATGTACTCGCGCAATTCTTCACACTATCAACGTTCGATTGTTTCCGGAGCAGTTGGTTTATATCATTAATGAGGCGAAAGATAAATTTATTTTTGTAGATAAATCTTTGACTCCTATTCTGGAAAGACGTCTAGGAGAAATCGAAAAGGTGGAAAAGTTCATTATTATCGACGACAAAGAAAATGTTGAATCGGCAAAACTACCGAACGCTATTTCTTATGATGAGTTTTTAGCCGGCGGCGATGAAATAGAACGATTCGAGCCGATCGACGAATTAGAAGCCGCGGGAATTTGCTATACTTCCGGCACGACCGGAAATCCAAAGGGTGTAGTCTATTCGCATCGATCCACTTATCTTCATTCAATGGCGGTTTGCATGGGGGATGGACTCGGTCTTAAAGAAAGCGAGGCCGTTCTTCCCGTCGTTCCTATGTTTCACGTAAATTCGTGGGGAATACCGTTCGCTTCGGTGATGACTGGATGCAAGCTGGTTTTCCCCGGCAAACATCTGCTTGGAGCGGCCTTAGCAGAATTGCTCGAATCCGAGGAAATAACAATCACTGCTGGAGTTCCTACGGTTTGGAATGTTTTATACCAACACTTAAAGAAAACAAAATATAATTTGAAAATCCACACTATGGTAGTCGGAGGCTCCGCGGCCCCACGCGGCTTGATCGAAGGATTTGAAAAAGATTTCGGAATAGCAATCCTACACGCATGGGGAATGACCGAAACTTCTCCGATCGGAACCGTATCCCACCTTCGCAGCTTTATGAAAGATTGGGACGATGAGAAACGTTATGCGTACCGTGCAAAACAAGGAGTACCCGTCACCGGTGTCGAGATACGAGCAGTCGACGATGATGGAAACGAAGTTCCAAAAGACGGAAAGACTCCGGGTGAACTGCTCGTACGCGGTCCCTGGATTACCGGCTCTTATCGGGAAGGTGTTTCGAAAGAATCTTTTACTCCTGACGGATGGTTTCGAACCGGTGACGTAGTGGTCCTCGATCAACTAGGATACATGCAAATTACGGATCGTAAGAAAGATTTAATTAAAACGCGAGGAGAATGGATTTCTAGTGTTGATATGGAAAATCTTGTTATGGCCGATCCGGACGTTTTGGAAGCGGCAGTCATCGGAAGAAAAGATCCAGTCCGAGAAGAAGCCCCGGTTATTTTCGTCGTTGCCTTAGAAGGAAAACAAGTCGATGCTAAGCGAATACATGATCGCTTAAAAGAAAGTTTCGCACACTGGCAACTTCCGAAGTTGGAAGATATTCGAACAGTCTCAACTATTCCAAAAACAAGTGTCGGAAAGTTCGACAAGAAAAACCTGAGAAAGTTGATAGAAGAATAGACTGAAAAATGCACGTATCACATCATAGATACGTGCCAAAATCCGACCGCGTTCTCATACTTTTACTTGGTGCCTTGACTGCAATAGGTCCATTCTCAATTGATATGTACTTACCTGGACTCCAGTCAATTTCCAGGGATTTCGATACCCCAATTTCGAATGTTCAACTTACCTTAACTAGTTTCTTTTTTGGAATTTCATTCGGACAATTAGTTTACGGCCCACTCATCGATAAATTCGGAAGACGAACTCCTATGATGGCTGGTTTAATTATTTACACAGTGAGTTCAATTGGATGTTCTCTTTCTGTTTCCGTCTGGAGCTTGGTTTTCTTCCGATTTCTTCAATCTTTAGGCGCATGTGCAGGTATGGTAGTACCTAGGGCAGTTGTTCGAGATGTATTTTCTCCTCATGAAGGTGCAAAGGTATTCTCTCAAATCATCTTAGTCATGGGTATTGCTCCGATTGTCGCTCCAACTGTAGGAGGACTTCTCTTAACCTACACTAACTGGCGGGCCATTTTCGTCGTCCTAACACTCATCAGCATAATCGTTTCGATCGGAGCCTGGCTATATTTACCTGAAACCGGTAAAAAGGATTCGTCCGTCTCTTTAAAGCCCGGCGGAGTATTAAAAGAATATTATGAAGTTCTATGTGTCCCCCGCTTCAACGCTTACGTGATCGCATCCGGCTTGTCGGCGGCGGTGATGTTTGCTTACATTGCAGGGTCTCCGTTCGTATTCATGGGAATATTCGGATTAAGTGAATCCGAATACGGATGGTTTTTCGGTTCGAACGCGGCAGGATTGATTCTCGCAAGTCAACTTAATCGTTTGCTCTTACGGAAATTCGAAGCAGAATCGATCGTAAACGCAATTTCTATCTTCTATGTTCCTATTGGAATTCTGCTAGTTCTTAGTGCAACCTACCATTGGGGAATGATCTCTATGATCGGCCTTATCTTCCTATTAGTAAGCGGATTCGGATTTATCGTACCAAATGCCTCCGCTTTAGCTATGGCTCCATTTACCAGAAATGCAGGTTCAGCCTCGGCGTTGATGGGAGCTATGCAAATGGTTTCTGCCGTTGTCGCAACGGCTAGTGTGAGTCTACTTCACGACGGAACCGCATTACCCATGACTTTGGTAATGTCAGGTGCTGGAATTCTATCCTTACTATCTCTTGTTATTCTCCGACCAAAATCACGACTTAGCATCGAAGAATGAGAGGATTAAAATTCGAACTTAATTTCTGTAATTACGTCTTTCAGCCAGAGATACGACTTTTTCCAATTTTTGCTCTAGAAGTCGACTAGCATATCTATCCAACAACTTCCCTATTTTTTTGTTATCGGGAAGGTCCGGCCTTGACGGTGTAGATTCCGGCATTGGAGCCTGGATCTCGTCGATTGGGCGGATGTTCACGGTGGCCTCCGTGTGGAAATAGGATAAAGGGAAGAGTCGTTCTTCTATAATGAATTGTCAAGCACTCGAAAAGATTTAGGCGGAACGGCGCATAGCTAACTTATAACGAATCTATGGCCGTTTTTACGAAATAATGTTCGATTATTCGGTAATCTCTATACCTAGTTTTTGTTCGATTGCTTTGATTCTGCGAGCCCATTTTTGGAAATTTACGACATTCCGAATATTGACGCGTAGTTTTTGGAATTCAGGAAAAGTTAGACCGTAATCCCAACCAACATAAATATCCGGCTTGGGTGGTGTATTTCGTACCGAAGTACCGCCGCCGATTATCGTTCCGCTCGGAATGCGAATATGATCGGCTAATCCACACCCACCTCCGATGGTAACATTATCTTCGACAATAGTAGAACCTGCAACGCCCGTCCAGCCTGCAATCACTACGTTCTTACCGAAGACGCAATTATGACCGATGTGAACTAAATTATCAAACTTGCATCCGTCTCCGATAATCGTATCTTCCAACCCGCCTCTGTCAATTGCGGAGTTGGATCCGAGTTCCACGTCGTCTCCAATGCGAACGGTCCCGACCTGCGGAATCTTATTATGTTTGCCGTCGGCAAACACGAATCTAAAGCCGTCTCCGCCTATCGTACTATTTCCGTGTGAACGAAATCTTTTTCCGATGATTACACCATGGTAAATAACGCTATTCGGTCCGACGTGCGAACCTTCTCCGATTCTGACATTTCGCCCGATTCTTGCACCGTCTTCAAGAATCGTATTATCACCGATTTCAGTCTGTTCGCCAACGGAAACTTGGTGACCGATATAGCAGTTCTTCCCGATCTTTGCAGACGGATGAACAAATGCAGTCGATTCGATTTTAGATCCGTATGAGTGGGGGGGATAAACCAGATCTAAAACTTGTGCTAAAACTAGATCCGGCTTAGAAACGACTAAACAAGGAACTTCTAACTCTCTGGAAAATTCTTCGGTAGTGAGTACGGCGCTGGATAAAGTTTTTTTGGCATCCGAAAGTATTTTCTTATTTGCTAAAAAACTAATGCTTGAAGGAGATCCTGGGGAAATCGGAGAAACCGAATCCACTACGATTTTGGTTGGTTCTTTACAATTCGCAATTTTTGATCCGGATATCTTTACGGAAAGTTCTTCCAAAGTATATCGAGCCATGAAATTCCTCTTTTACCTATATAATCTGAAACACCAACGTATATTACTTGGGAATTGCTTACTATCCGAAAATTAGGCGTAAAAAGGCGCAAGCGATAGCGATTGCGTTCAAATATCTTACAGATTTGTTCAACCTAAATCGGACATAATTTGACGAATTGCTTTGGAGTAAGGCAGGAAGTTAAATATCCCGTTTGACGAATTGACGTTCGAAAAAAATCTGTATTCAGTCTTAAATTGAAATCAGGAACCTGCGCCGCGTATGAAGCCCGTTAGAGAACCGCAAATCAACATTTTCAAAAAATCCAATCCCTATAAAGCCCGAGTTATAAGCAACATTCGTCTGACACCGGAACCTGGAAAGGGAAAACGTCCGAAAAAAGAAGGTGAATCGCAGATTCATCGTATCATCATTGCGGTCGATCATAACCAGTATCCCTATGTAATCGGACAATCTGCGGGAATTATTCCACCCGGAGAAGATCCGGAAAAGAAGGCGAAAGGACTTGCTGACGCAGCTTATACTGTACGTTTATATTCGATCGCTTCGCCTAGTTATTCCTTCGGGTTAAAAGAAGATAACATAGAATTTATCATTAAGCGAGATAATGTCTATGATGCTGAAGGTAATTTACAATTCTCGGGTGTCTGTTCGAACTACGTCTGTGATTTGAAAGAAGGTGATGAAGTCATCATGACCGGCCCTTCCGGCAAGAAATTTCTACTTCCGACTTCCGATTTTTCGGGTGATATCATGTTCCTTGCAACAGGCACCGGCCTAGCGCCTTTCATCGGAATGTCAGAAGAATTACTAGAACATAAATTGATTCAGTTCTCGGGAAACATTACTCTTGTTTATGGAGCTCCTTACTCCGACGAATTAGTCATGCTGGATTACCTTAAAAACCTCGAAGCAAAATACAAACACTTCAAGCTAGTAACTGCGATTTCCAGGGAAGAGAATAATCCGTTTGATGGTGGAAGGATGTATATAACTCACAGAGTTCGTCAGCTTGAGACGGAAGTGAAGAAGATATTGTCCGGTGGTGGTCGGTTTTATATTTGCGGTGGCCCGAAAGGAATGGAAAAGGGTGTAATCGAAGAAATTCAAAAAATCGCCGGTGACGGATCCACCTACGAAGATTATAAACATCATTTAGAGCATTCGCACCAACTCTTTGTGGAAACTTACTGATTCAAACTCTTAAGTTAACGGTATTCAAAAGGGCTCGGTAAAGAGCCCTTTTTTATGGAAAACTACTGGAAATCCAAAACAGGATCCTGTACTTTCGGAGCGATCTGGGAGATTTTAAAATGAGTGTAATTAGGGATATAGATAAAGGCAAAGGAGAAATCATACGCGTGGAAATCTCCGAGTTCAAAGGTAATAAGTACTTAAATCTTCGCGTTTGGTACACCGATAGCGAAGGGGAATACAAACCGACTCAGAAAGGGATAGCAATTCCGGTAGGTTTGTACGGAGAGGTGAAGGATGCAATTCTTGCCGCCGAATCTCTTTTAAATTAGACCCTTTTTTCTTGAATCCAAGTTTGGAGTAAATTAAACGCATCCTCCTCTGTTTCCACGGATCGGATATGAGATTCTAATCTCGTAATAGAAAAGACTTTTTTAACCGAGTCCCTCAAATTACAGACGATAAGTTCACCCCCACGCTTACGAAGCCAACCGGCTATTTGAATCAACATACCGATAGCGGAAGAATCGATGTACGAAGACCTAGCTAAATTGAAGACGACGTAACGGAAGCCGTCTTTCATTTTTTCCTGAATGGCGCTCTTAATATCCGGGCATTTGTAAAGATCTATGTCCTCGGTAGTTCTGTAAGAGAAAATTTCATCATGATATTCCACGCCATCATCTATCGGAAAATCGAGAGCGCCTCCTGATTTTAATTCGGAGGCGGAAGCCACTAAATGCTTAGAGGCAGTCGGAGAGTTTTCCAAAATTCTCACTTTCAATGCGGTAATTCTAAATCCTAGACTCTGTAAAACATCAGGCGCTAACTCCTCTTTTTCATTAATATCTTTTAGTAAATCATTTAACAGAGTCACTGCTTCTTCTGAATAGCCTTCCTTAAGTAAAACCCCGGCTTTCTTAAGACCTTTTCCAGAGCGCGCTATCAAGGTCTCTACGATTACGTCGGCGTCTTCCTTAACTTGGTCCGGTTGCCAATTTAATTCTAGCTCTTTCTGCTTTTGCTCCAATTTCATCCCGTCCGATAAGTCGTAGTAACTTGCATCGATACTTATCGACTCCGGTTGGCCTTTACCGCTCGGTCTAAAATGGACTACGATGCTCTTCACATCATCGGCTCGCATATCGCCAACTTCTAAAACAAGAGTTTTGGACCTACCGGATTCCTCCGGATCCGGTTCCGTATAATAAGCGACCTCGGATACTACATCAAGAAAATCTAATCCTTTGGGAAAATGAACTTTTGCTTCGATCGATTGCGCATATAAGGAACCGATATCTCCGAACTCGCGGAAGAAAATATCTCCGGTTTCTTCCGGAGTTTCGATGAAATAAAAATTTCCACCACCGGCTTCCGCGATTTCCTTTAGCAGGATTTCATTGAAATCGTTACCGAAACCGATTACCGTCGTCGTGATTCCTTTTTTATACGCGTTAGCGGCGATATCGATGAGCTGGAGCGGGTCCTTTATGCCAAGCGTTGGATTCCCGTCCGTCAAAAGGATGGCTCTTTTATACACCTCAGTTTCGGGAAATAATTCGAGGGACCGCAAAACATGAAGCCATCCACCGCTTAAATTCGTCGATGTGCCAACTTGAATCGTACCGAGTCGATGAATTACCGAATTTTTTTCCGCAAGAGGGACGATCGGTTGAATGACTTGAATATCTTCCGCATAGGCGACTGCCGTTAAATAGTCACGTCGCGTAAGCCAATTTACTAGGGAGGAAGAGGCCTGGATTACGGCTTCTAATTTTTCCCCTTTCATGGACCAACTCCTGTCCAGTGCTAAACCTAAAACTAAAGGGCGTCTCTGTAGGTTCGTTCCTCCGGGAGGCGAATTTAATCTTATAAGTAAGGAATTCGGCTTAGAAGAAGAACCGGCCGGTCGAAGAAGCTTGGCCGAAAGAATCATGCGCTAAAAAAAACCATTTACCTCTGAGCTTAGCAAGTAGAATTTCATTGGTACGGGAAACAAAGATAGTAAATGGATCTGAACGAAATTTTGCCATATCTACCGGAATTTCTGGAACGTTTTCACGATTTACGTCCTGAAAATAGAGACGAAATTCCTAGTTTCACAAGAATCTATAAAAACAGTGTATTTCTTTGCGAAGCGTCGAATTTGGTGGAAGTCTCTCAAGATTCTTCCCGACATAGCGAAATTATCGCCATCGCTAAAGCGAAAGAATTATTAAGAGACCGATATTTAACCGATTGTTTACTGATTACCACTCTCGAACCCTGTTTAATGTGTGCCGGTACGATCCTATTATCTCGGATACCGAAGGTCGCCTATCTCTTGCCGGCAAAGCAAGGAGAAGGTATTTCCTCTTTGAGTTTCGAAACGATTTACAGCAGAAATTTTTTTCCTGATCTTTTACTGATTCGAACGGAGGAAACTAGAATTTCCTTTCAAGAATTCTTCCACGACAAACGAAATTAGTTCCGTCTTTTCCGCTTTTCCTCCTTTATCTGTCCAAAGTATTTGGTAAAATGGTCCACCTATGGCCGGAAATCACGAAGTCCTTTCAAGAAAGTATCGCCCCCAACGATTTCAGGATGTAATTCATCAGAATCTAGCGATCGGGGCCTTACAAAATGCGGTAAAATCAGGCAAGATAGGGCACGCTTATATATTTTTCGGGCCGCGCGGCGTAGGAAAGACGACCATTGCGAGAATCTTCGCAAAGAGGCTTAATTGCAAAAACCCGGTCGATAACGAACCTTGTAACGAGTGCAGTTCCTGCATCGAGATCACTAAGGGAATTTCCGGCGACGTTTTAGAAATAGATGCAGCTAGTAATCGAGGAATAGAAAATATCCGGGAGTTACGGGACAACGTAAAATTTACCCCGATGGGTGGTAAATACAAAGTCTATATCATCGATGAGGTCCATATGCTCACGGACCAGTCCTTCAATGCTCTTCTCAAAACCTTAGAAGAACCTCCGCCACATGTCGTTTTCGTTTTAGCAACTACGGAATATCAAAAAATTCCTGAGACGATATTATCAAGATGCCAAGATTTCGTTTTTAAAAAAGTTCCTCTTTCGGTTCTACAGGATTATGCCGAGAATCTTTGCCGAGAGGAAAAAACGCAGTATGATACTGAAGGTCTGTTCTGGGTCGCAAAGAAAGGGGATGGATCCGTAAGGGATATGCTTTCCTTTATGGAGCAAGCCCTAGTATTTACCGATAACAAGATTATCGGCACCGAAATTCGGAAGATGATCGGCTATCATGGAATCGACTTTCTATCCAATTTCGTAAAAAGTTTAGTGGCGCCGGAAAGTCATTCAAAAGCATTAGAAATTATTGAAACTCTTTACCAAGAAGGACAGGATATCTACAAATTCCTATGGGATACCATAGAATTCAGTCATACTCTTTGTCTTTTAAAGGAATCGGTGGCAGATTCCGAATCCGTAAATTACCCTCGTGAGGACCTCATCGCGATGCGCAAGGAATTCGAAACGACCGACCCCATAGTTTTAAATCATCTATCTTTCCGTCTTTTCGATCTATTTGAAAGAATCAAAACTATCAAACTTAGAAATTCGTTTGAAATAAAAATCTTCACAGAAATTCAAATAAAGAAACTCGTCGAAGACTTAAATAGACCTTCGCTGTCCGGCCTAGTAGATAGGATTAACCATTTGATCCTAATGATCCAAGAGCAGGACGAAGCGAAATCCTCCTTTGCAGGATTTTCTAAAACGAACGCAAAAGATGATCTCCCTCGGGATTCTCAAACTGTAATCGCTAAATCTGTGGAGAAAACCGCAGAGTCAATCCAGTCTAAGAAGAAAGAAGATACTGCACCGGCAAAATCCGGAACCCCAAACTCTGCGCTTTCTTCCTTAGAAGAAATGGCAAAAGACGTCGTTTCGGAAGATGCGGAGTGGGAGACGTCGTTTAAGAACGAGTTCCTAGGAACTGATGTCGATCCCGCAAAAGTTCCAAAGCTGGACGGATAAGGAGAAGCCGGATGTTTGATAATATTAAGAATGCCTCCGAGATGTTTTCCCGCATGGGGGAAATGAAAGAGCGGGTCGAAGAAATTAAGAAAAGAATTTCTAATATTCGTGTGATCGGGGACGCCGGGGCGGGAATGGTGCAGGTTACAAGCACTGGAGAGGGAATAATCACGGACGTTAAAATTAATAAGACTTTATTCGATTCGGATGATAATAAGATGCTAGAAGATCTAATTTTGTCCGCAACAAACGAGGCTCTTAAAAAAGCGAAGGAAGCTACCGAATACGAATTCAAGTCAGTTACCGGGGGATTCGATTTTTCCCAAATTTCAAAGCTATTTGGCGGCAACATTGGCTGAACATTTGATCGAAGGTATGGTAAGCGCACTTTCCTCTCTCCCAGGGATCGGAAAAAAGAGCGCATATCGAATCAGTTTTCATCTACTCCGACAAGATCCGGCGGCATTTCATGGATTTATTCAAAGTCTTGTAGATACTAAAGATCGAATTCGTTTTTGTTCACGATGCGGCGCCTACTCCGAAGCTGAAACCTGTGAACTTTGTGCATCGCCTAAGAGGGACGGACATACTATTTGCGTAGTTGAGCAACCTGAAGATGTTTTCTTTATCGAGAATACCGGTGAATTTAAGGGAAGATACCATGTATTAAATGGCGTAATTTCTCCCTTGGAAGGAATCGGTCCTCAGGATCTAAGAATTAAAGAATTAGTGATTAGGATCGAACCCGAAGAAATTAAGGAAGTTCTAGTCGCCACTAATCCTACATTAGAAGGGGATGCGACGGCGGACTATTTACATCGACAATTACATAATTTGAATGTACTAGTGACTCGAATCGCATACGGTATAACGGTAGGTGGTTCGATCGAATTAGCCGACCAATACACGCTAGGACGCGCAATCCGTTCAAGATTAAAATTATGATCGTTTTCTTAAAATCGATGTTCTGCCGTCACAAAAAGTTCCCGCAAGAATGTCCCACCCGTCGTATCCATATACGCTTTAAAGCCGTTTCCTGAAATAAAATAGCCCGAACGTAAGAGGATCTGCATATCTCTAAACGCATTCCACCTCAGATTGAGATTGTACTCCTGCCCGAAATAAGCCGACGTCTGATAAAAATTATCGGAATTATAAAATCTATTATTATCCATTAGCGGAGACTTAGTTCCATACAATCTATAATATCCCAAAGTAAGGACTATCGGACCCGCAACAACTATATCGGAAAATAATCCATATTCGTATAAACCGCTAACGTTTCCTCCGGGGAATAGCGCATACCCTCCGGTAAAGTCGATTGCGATATTCGAAACCGAATATCCGGGAAAGAGGGTTTGATAACCGGAACCGTGTAAATTGGATCGAGTTCCATCTTTCTCGTAACCTGGCCGTCCCGTAGATCCTAATGCTATAAAATTAAGCGTAAGCGATTCATTATATCGATAGGAGACTTGCGTATCGAAGAAAGCGCCCTTTATCGCATAACGATCATATTTTCTATACACTTCGTTTCCGCTAGGATCTCGATATGGATTTAAAGAATGAAGTGTTCCGTGATTGTAAATTCCATGAACGACAAGGGTAAAGTCGGAAAAATTAAACTCATTAAACAGGCCGTGCCAAAATAATTGCCCGGATTGACTTTGGCGGGAAACAAGTCCATAGACTCCGGTTGTGTCTTGAATATCCCGCAACGTATCGTCCATATAATAACTATATAATTCATGTCTAGCGTTATTAAAAAAACTGGTTTTGACTTTATAAAAATAAATATTATTTCCCTGATAGTTTTTATCCGCAAAACTATTCTTATCCAAATCCGTAAGATTATTCTGCTTTGCGATTAACCATCCTCCTTCCAATGTCATATTCCAATTGCGAATATCCTTCGTCATTGTAACTCCAGTTCCGGGGATATAAATAACTCGGCCCTGTGCGGACGTAAAAAGTTGTAAACCGACTCTCGTCGTAAAACTTTTTTCCGGTAGTTTGAAATTCAAATAAAGAAAGTTGGTTTGAATGTTTACGGCAGTACTATATGTTGCTTCTCCACCTTGTCCTGGGCCAATATTCGAACTCTGTCCAACTCCTTTTCCTCCGAAAATCATATCACCAATTTGAACACCTGCCAATGCTTCGAAATACTTCGAAGTCGCAAAATTCATATTCAAAGTCATACGTGTATCATAATATGTTATATCTTCTTTCGAAGGAGAGAGAGTAGTCGGTAAGCCGTGTGTCCGCGCATAAATCTCATTTTGAATTTGACTATTCGCATTCTGCTGATATTGATTTTGAAAGGATTGTTTATCAAATGGAGTCACCGGCGTTTGACGGGAAGAATATATGTCTCTCCCTAAATTAAATCCACGAACCCTATAGTTACCTTGCAGATCGATTTTGGTCTTTTCTTCAATTTCTTGTGCAGAAAGTGAATTTATAAAAAGCAAGACTCCAAAA